>JBGSIF010000170.1:0-6597 GCA_041742635.1 Phycisphaerales bacterium | reverse complement strand
CGCCGAACATCCGGTCGGCGTCGCACGAGTTCGGCGGGTAGTCCGATCGCAACCGACGGCGGCGTCGATGGCACCGGCGCGATCGGCCCGAGTTCCGGCGCGAGCGTTCCCGGCACCAGCCCCAGCAGCACATCCAACCGGAACGCCGCTCGCCGCAGCGCCGCGGCGAGCAACGGGATCTGCGACCGTGTGGATTCCAGTTGCGCCAGCGCACGGGCCACATCAAGTTCGCTTGAAAGCCCGGCAGTCAGCCGGTCCTGGGTCAGGCTCAGCGTGTCTTGCTGCGTCGCCACGTTTTCTTGCGCGATCCCAAGCCGCGCCTGCGCCGATCGGTACTCGGCGTAGTTCCGCGCGACTTCGGCGAGCAGCACCACCCGTGCATCCCGCTGCGATTCAACGGCGGAGTCCACCTCCGCGTCCGCCGCCTCGACGGACCGCCTTACACGCCCGAACACGTCGAGTTCCCACGTCGCATCGAACCCGACGTCGTACAGGTCGGTGTTCTCGCCGGGTAGTCCGCCGGGGCCGCCGAACGTATTCTCGCTCGAGCGTTGGTACGACGCCGACCCTCGGGCATCTACCGAGAACAGGCCATCCGCCGCAGTCACGCCCCGCAAGGCTCGCGCCTCCCGCACACGCGCCGCGGCATCCTTCAGTTCCAGGCTCCCCGCCAGCGCTCGATCCACCAGCGAATCCAGCGTCGGGTCGGAAAAGCCACGCCACCAGCCCCGCAGGTCCGCGGTTTGGTTTGTCACGCCGCCTTCGAGCTCGGCGGGCCAACCCTCGTTGGTTTGCAACTCGGGCGGTGCATAGTCCCGCCCGACAGTGCAGCCCGATACAAGCGCAAGCGCCAGTGCTGTAGGAATGATTCGGCTGATCATGTGATGGCGTCCTGATCGTTGGTGTGGTGAGTCAAGTTGTGGCGGTTTCGAGCGGGCGATGTGACGGCGCAATCGTTACCGCGGCCGGCGCTTCCACATGCCGCGTGCGTTTACCTGCGAGCAGCACATACATCGCCGGCACAACGAACAACGTGAAAAACGTCGAGATCGCCATCCCGCTGACCAGCACGATGCCGATGCTATTGCGGGCTTCCGCGCCGGCACCGGTGACAAGCACGAGCGGGAAGTGACCGAACACGGTCGCGACGGAGGTCATCAAGATGGCGCGCAATCGGGTGCTCGCCGCCTGTTTCGCCGCGTCGCGTTTGGATAATCCTTGCTCTTGAAGGTGGTTGGCGAACTCGACGATGAGGATGCCGTTCTTCGCAACGAGTCCGACGAGCGTGATCAACCCGACCTGAGAATAGATGTTGATCGTGGTGGACCCCGCCGCGGTGAATGCCAGTGCGCCCGTGAGCGCCAGCGGCACCGAGCCGAAGAGCACGATGAGCGGATCGCGGAAACTCCCGAACTGCGCCGCCAGCACAAGATAAATCAGCCCGATCGCAAACCCGAGGGTTGAGACCAGTGTTGCTCCCTCGGTACGCATCTGCCGGCTTTCGCCCGCATAATCGATCGCGTACCCAGGCGGAACAATCTCTTTCGCCGATGTTTCCAGCGCGGTCAGGGCTTCTTCTTTCGTCACACCCGGAGCGACCACGCCATAGATCTTCGCGCTGTTGCGCTGCTGGAAGCGGGTGAGTACCCGCGGCACCGCCTCGGTTCGCAGCGTGACCAGTGACCGCAGCGACACGCTCCCCCCGTCACGCGAGCGGACCTTGAGTTCGAGCAGTTGCTCCGGCGTCTGACGCTGCTCGTCGCCCACCTGCGGGATCACCTTGTAACTCCGCCCCGCGTAGTTGAAGCGGTTCACATACCCCCCGGCGAGCAACACCGACAAGTCCTGACCAACGTCCGCCAAGTCCAGCCCAAGGTCCGCGACCTTCTGACGATTGATCTCGATCCGTGTCTGCGGCAGGTCGATCTTCAAATCCGAATCGACATATACGAACTTCCCGCTCGCGTACCCGGCGCCGATGATTTGGTTGATGAACGGCTCCATGTCCGCCGCCTCGCCCGCGCTGGTCACCATCAGTTCGACATCGAACTGACCGGCCCCCGGCAGCGGTGCGGGGCGGATCGCAATCGATCGCAACTCCTCGATGCTCATCAGTTTCCCGATCACCTCCCCTTGGATCGGCTCGGTCGTGCGGTCCCGCTTCTTCCAATCGACGGTCTGGATCCCGCCGAACCCGCCGCCCATCGCCAGTTCGGCCACCTGGAAGAAGAACTTGGCCTCCTTGACCGACATGAATGCCTCGGCCACTTTCGTGAACCCCCGCACCGTGTAATCCAGCGTCGCCTCGGGCGCGGTCTGCACCACCGCGAAGATGATTCCCTCGTCTTCCGTCGGCGCGAGTTCTTTCTTCGACATCGTGTACAGCGTCGGCGCGAACGCGCAGATCGCAATCGCCAGCAGTACCGGTGCCCACCACACCCGAAGCACCAGCCCCAGCACACGCTCGTACCCCGACCGTACTCGATCAAACACCCGGTTGACGAGCCGCGTGAACCACCCCTCCTTCCCGCCCGGCGGGACCATCCACGCGCTCATGATCGGCGAGAGCGTCACCGCCACGATCCCGGAGATCACCACCGCCGCCGCCAGTGTGAACGCAAACTCGCGGAACAACATCCCGGTCAGCCCGCTCTGGAACCCGATCGGCGTGTACACCGCCGCCAGCGTGATCGTCATCGATATCACCGGCGCGAACAGTTCCCTCGCGCCCAGCAACGCCGCGTCGATCCTTCCCTTCCCCTCACGTATGTGCCGCTCCACGTTCTCCACCACCACGATCGCGTCGTCCACCACCAGCCCGACCGATAGCACAATCGCCAGCAGCGTCAGCAGGTTCAGCGAGAACCCGAACAGCAGCATCGCCACGCACGCCCCCACCAGCGACACCGGCATCGCCACCAGCGGCACCAGCACCGTCCGAAGCGACCCCATAAATAGGAACACCACCAGCGAAACGATGGCGATTGTTTCGATCAGCGTCGTCGTGATCTCCTGAATCGCGTGGTCCATGTAGTATGTGCCGTCATACGCCAACGTCATTTCGATCCCGGCGGGCAACGTCGGACGCACCGCCTCGATCCGCTCACGCAGCAACTCAGCGACTTCCAGTTCGTTCGCTCGCGGCAGCGGCCACACCGACAACCACACCGCCGGCTTGCCATTAAACCCCGCCTGCCCCGTCGGCTCCTCGCTCCCTAGTTCCACCCGTGCGATATCCCGCAGCCGTACCACTGTCCCGTTCCGTTCACGCACGATCAGCACCTCGAACTCCGAGGTTGCCTTCAGGTCCGTGTCCGTAAGCAGGTCAACCTGCACGTCGCGGCTCTTGGTCTTGCCGACCGCCGCGAGGAAGTTGTTCCGGGCCAGCGCGTCCCACACCTCGCTCGGCGAAATGTCGAAACTTTCCATCTTCGCGCTATCCAGCCACACCCGCATCGCCAGTTCACGCGCCCCCTCCACGCCCACCCGCTGTACACCGGGGATCGTCTGCATCTCCGGCTGCACTTCACGCACGAGAAAATCGTTCAACTGCATAAGGCTCAGTTGATCGCTCGTGAAACTAATGTAAAACGTCGCGTACGGCTTGTCGGTCCGCTGGATATCCACGGCCGGTGCCTCCGCGTCCGCGGGCAACCGGCTGCGCACCTGGTTCAGTCGGGCACTGATCTCCGCTAGCGCGTCGTTGCTGTCATGGTTCAGCCTCAGCCGAACCGTTACCACGCTCACACCCGATCGGCTCGAACTTTCGATGTAGTCGATCCCATCGATCGCCGAAACCGCTTGCTCGATCGGTGTCGTGATGAACCCCCGCACCGTTTCGGCGCTTGCGCCGATGTACACCGTCGTGATGACGATCGCGCTGGATTCCAGCCGTGGGTATTGACGCACCGCCAGCGAGTCGATCGCTCGCCACCCCACGGCCAGAATGATCAGGTTGACGACGATCGCCAAGACCGGCTTCTTGATGAATATATCGGTGAACGATTGCACGGTTGACTCCCGCGCCGCCTCGGCGCTCGCTGGTGACATTCAAATCTTGCTCTCGCGTGCCCGCACGCTCGTGGCGAGGCCAGACGCCCGCTACTTGCCCGCCGCTGCTTTGGACGTTTCCCCCGTTGCCCCGCTCTCCGCATCGGTCCGAGATGAAGCCCCAGCCGGCGGTGTACTTGGTGCGTTCACCATGATCTTCACCCCATCACGCAGTTTGAAAGAACCGGCGGCCCCGACTTCCTCGCCCGCCTTCAGCCCCTCCAGCACGATCACGTCTTCTCCCATGTTTTCACCGACCGTGACGAATCGCTGATGCGCCCGCATGGTCCCGTCTTTGTCCGGCGCGATCGTGAACACGTAGTTCGCATACGCCGCACGCCGAACCGTCATGTTTGGCACCGTCACCAGCGTCCGCGGCGCACCGATCGGCACCCGCACCGCCACGAACATCCCCGGCACCAGTGTGCCGTCTTTGTTCTCCACGATCGCGCGGATGCGAAGGTTCCGTGTATCGTTATTCACGACCGCGTCCGCCGCCATCACTTCGATCCGAACCGGGTCCGGACCCAGCAGCGCACCCGTCGCCATCACCGATGTGCCCGCCTTCACCAGCGGCGCATACTCCTGCGGCACCGCAAAATCGAGGTAGATCGTGTCCGTCAACTCTTGCAGCATGATCACATCGATGCCCTCGGCCAAGTACTGGCCTTCGTCCACGGTGCGCATCCCGGCGCGCGCACGGAATGGCGCTTTGAGCGTGAGTTTCGCCAGCCTCGCTTCGACCTGAGCAACCCGCGCCCGCGCCTGATCCACCTCCGCGATCCACTTCCCTCGGTCGGCCTGCGCCGATTCGAGTTTCGTTCTCGCACGGTCCAGGTCCACCTCCGCCACCGCACGAGACTGCACGCTCACGAGTCGGTCCAACTCCACCTGCGCGAGTTTGATCTGTGAATCCACCTGCTCGATGTTCGCCTCGGCGACCCGCACTGCGGCTTGCACGGCCCTCAGGTCCGCCTGCTCGGTTGTTTCGTCTTGCTTGAGCAACACCTGCCCCGGTTCGACCACATCGCCGGATTGGAACCCGACAAACGTCACCGGACCGGGCAGTTCATTGCGGACCATGACCGATCGCTTCGCAATGACCGTCCCCACCAGGTCCGCCGTCGGCTGCCACGTTGTTTCCTGGGCTTTGACGATCTGCACCGACTCGAACGGCTCGAACGCTGCCTCTGCACCCGCGGCGGCTTTGGGCCGCTTCAGTTTGACCATGACATACCCGCCCACACCGACTAAAACAGCGACCAACAGCACGACCGCCGTGATGACCCATGCACGTCTCATGTATGTTTCCTCATTTCGTTGACGATCCATCGCTCCGGGTCGCAACGCCCGCGTCATTCGATGCTTCGGTTTTCGTTTCTGCCCCGCTCCCCGCGGCCTCCTGAACCGGCAGCGCAACAAGCGGCTCCAGCGCGGCACGCATCCGATTCATCATTTCCTGATCCACGGTCCCTAACCCCAGCACCCGGTTGAGCCACAAACCGTCCATCGCTGCTACCACTACTTCCCCAACTCCCTTTGCCAGCCCATCGTCGGCGAGTCGTTGCCGCAGTTCGCTGTACACAGCCCGCATCGGCTCGATCAGCCGTGGATTTTGTACGAGCGCCGCGAATACCGCCGACGAACTCCGCTGGCACTGCTCGGTCCATTCGTCGGCGTCGCCCAAGTGGCTCAGAAGCGCCCTCGCCATCCGCCCTCGCCCCTCCGGCACGCTCTCAAACGCACAGGCGGCGCACGCTTGCCAGTTCGCCGCGCACCGCACCACCATCTGTTCGATCAGTTTGTCTTTCGATGGAAAGTGGTGGAGTAACCCACCTTTGCTTAGCCCCGCCTCGACCGCGACCGCTTCCAATGTCAGATTCCCGATCCCCTGACGGACGACGACCGCCTCAGCGGCATCCAGCATCCGGTCTCTGATCGTAATCTGTTCACATCGGTCCATGGTCAAACAATACCGTCCAGACGGTCGGAGTCAACCGTCCGGACGGCTGGTAGGTAATAATTAATGTACATCCCAGTGAATGTGCGCTTCAGCGCTCCAGCGGTAAGTGATACGGGTCTGATCTGACTTCAGCGCGGAGAAAGCGGAGACTGAGAAAAGGCAGGCGGGACGCCTCCCCCACAAGGAGCGCAGAAGTCAGATCAAACCCGTATGGAGGCTGGGTGAGGTTGTATGGGCTGGGACAGAGGCTGCGCGGATCGTCGCGCGTTCTCGATGTGCCAGAAGGACCCAAGCGAGTCGCGTGGACAGAATTTCATCTGAGAAAGTGCAAAAAAGAAGAACCCCAGCCGAAGCCGGGGTTCTTTGAGTCACTCACAAATCAGCAAGGAGAACACACTTGCTGCGGATCGTGTCGGCTTAGCGACGACGACGAGCCGCGAGGAGGCCACCGAGGCCGAGGAGGGCCGCCGAGCCGGGGCCGGGAACGATGACGTTCAGGACGCCGGAGATCGCGCGGGGAGCGGTCGGGAAGGGAGCCCAGGTCGCGCTGCCGGGGGTGTCGAGCACGCCGTCGTCGTCGCTGT
>JBGSIF010000169.1:0-2302 GCA_041742635.1 Phycisphaerales bacterium | reverse complement strand
GACTGGATCGACAAGCATCTCCCCGGCGGGTAAGTGCGATACGATCGGGCATGACTACCAGCGACCTCGCCGCGCGTATCGCACAGTTTGAGAATATGGCCCAGGCCGATCCGGACAACGAGATGGCGCACTATTCATTGGGGAACGCGTATACGCAGGCCGGGCGGCATTCCGACGCCGCGGGGAGTTTTCTGCGCTGCACCGAAGCCGCCCCGAGCATGAGCAAGGCCTATCAACTTGCGGGCGAATGCCTGATCAAAGCGGGAGAGAAAGATCGTGCGGGGGATGTGTTGAAGCGTGGATACCTGATCGCGTCGGAGCGTGGGGATCGGATGCCGCAGAGCGCGATGGCTGACCTGTTGCGATCGATCGGACAGCAGGTGCCGGAAGCGGCCGTGAAGCCGAGCGTGATGAGTGGTGGTGGGGCGGGTGGCGTAGTCGGACTCGGCGGGCTGGGTTCGCGTGGGCCGACGCCGGGCAGTGCGGGCGCGAAACTTGCACACCCGCCGTTCCGCGGGCCACTTGGTGAGTGGATCTTTGCACACATCAGTCAGGAGCGATGGGATGCATGGATCCGGCAGGGAACGAAGGTCATCAACGAACTTCGCTTGGATCTGTCGCGTGAACAGGATGCGCAAACGTATGACCAGCACATGCGAGAGTACCTGGGTATCGATGAAGATGTCGCGCTGCGTGAGACTGGGCCGGCATGAATCGTGCGTAAGCCGAGAATGAAGACGCTTGGTACCGATGTGCTTGGAAGTAAGCGAGATTCGATCCGAGTCTGAGCGTGGGAGGCCTGGGGGAATAGTCGAGGCTCGGGGTCGGAAGGGGATTACGGGTCGAGTGCGTCGAAGACACCCTTTTCGGCCTGCTCGTCGATGTATTTCTGAAAGTCGCTCATTTTATACGAGATAAAGCAGAAGGCGTGATGGATCGTTTGCCATTCGATGTCCGAAGGGTCGTCGGCGACGTCCTTACGGAGGCGGTTGAGTTCGGCGAGGAATGTTTCGGCTTTGATCTTCTTCATAGGTGATTGTTCGCGGGAGATGTTTGCGTACAAGTTGTTCAACGTTCGGGGGGAGAGTGTTTGTGACTGAAGCTGAATCTACAGTTCGTGAACACAACGAAGCCTGATGGGGACCGCATGGCCACCCAAGAGACGGCCCGACTGAACGTTTCATCCGAAACTACGCCTTCGTTTGATCGCCGAAGCGATCCAAGCGACGCCAAAGAGGGTGCAGAGAGAGAGCACGATCGTCGCGCCCGGGGGGATCTCGCCTTGTTCGAGCGAGACGACGACGCCGACGAGGAGGCCGAGTACGCCGAAGATGGACGAGAGGACGAAGACGGGGTGCAGGCGGTCGCTGAGGCGGAGTGCGCTTGCGCCGGGGAGGACCAGCAAGGCGGTGGCGAGTACCACGCCGACGATCTTCATGGCTGTGACGATAGCGATGCAGAGCAGGACCATGAGGGCGAGTCGAAGCAGGAGGGTGGGGACGCCGAAGGCGACGGCGGAGGTTTCGTCGAAAGCCCAGAAGAGCATCGGGCGACGGAACGCCCACAGCACGGCGACCACGGCGAGGCAGGCAAGGATCGCGGCGATAGCGTCGGTCCAGGAGACCGCAAGAACCTGCCCGAAGAGGATGGACTCGTACCCCGCGTTGCCGGCGAGTTTGCCGGAGCGGATGGCGAGGGAGAGGAGCAGCCCGCCAAGGGCCATGGAGGCGACGAGGAAGACGCCGATGGCGGTGTCTTCACGAACACCGGCGTGGCCAGCACGCTCGGAGAGCAGGCCCATTCCGACGGCGCTGATGATGCAGAAGACGAGTACGATGGCGGAGGAGATGAGCCAGGAATAGTCGGCGAGGGGTGAGTCCGCGGCGACGGATTGCCCGAGAAAGCCGAGGATGGCGGCGACACCGATGCCGCCGAAGGCGGAGTGGCTGACGCCTTGACCGACGAAGGCGAGGCGTTTGAGGACGACCAGTACGCTGAGGAGAGCGCACATGAAGACGACGGCGACGCCGCCGACAAGCCCGGGGAGAAGCATGGCGCGGAACTCGGGGACGCGGAGCCACTCAAGTGTTTGCATCGCGTGCTCCGTTCCCCGTGTAGCCCCTCTCTCCGAGAGGTGCGGATTGAGTTTGCCCCGTTCGGTGCTCATCGGGCGCTGGTGTCGGGGTCGCCGGGCGGGACGCCCGGTCCACAGTCACGGTGTGGATCGGCACTGCTGTCGGTGGGCAGTCGTTGCAGTCACCGGCGGCGTGCGCGTGGACGTGGACGTCGCCGAGCACGCCGC
>JBGSIF010000168.1:0-20743 GCA_041742635.1 Phycisphaerales bacterium | reverse complement strand
CCTGCTGCGCCATCCGGCGGCCCTCCGGCTCGAACCGCGGCCGATCGGTGTATCGATCGCGATTCTCCGCTCGCAAATGCTACGGTTGGCTCGAAATCACGCTCTGGCTGGAAACTCGGCTTCTTCAACGGGCTGCTAGGCGCGCCAAGCCACGTAGGTAGGTGCGCGATGGATCGGGTACGCGGGTTTCGGCGTCATCAGAGTTGTGGTCGTGTGCTGCGTCCGCCGTGCGGGTGCTGGGAACGCTTCTGGGATCGGCTTGACCTGTGTTCAGGAAACACATGGGATATGCCGAGCGAGTTTCTTGATCGATAGGACGCAGGGTGGTGTGGTGATAGTTCGTGACTCAGCATCACACTGGACAACCTTGGACAAACTCGGTCAAGAAATCGAAAAAATCTTGCGATGTGATGAGGCCATCCGAGTTGAAGTCGGCCCTAGGCGACACCTCATAAAACGCTGCCAGAAAATCGAAGAAGTCGCCCGTATTAACAACACGGTCGTGATTGAAATCGGCAGGACATAGCCGAAGGACCGCGCGCTGCGCGTTGAGGCGCCCATTACCGAGCAAACCCTCAAATCCGGGATTCTGTGCGACAACTGAATCCGTAGCCTCGATTAATATCTGCCGGTACTGCGCCGCGTTCAGCCCCGGGCGAGCCTCTTGCATCAGCGCGACAACACCCGCGACCATCGGCGTAGCGGCACTCGTGCCGCTAGCGAAGCCGTAGCCGCCTCCCGGCAGCGTGCTGACTATGTCCGAACCCGGCGCACAAAGGTCGATGTAGACGCCGTAGTTGCTGAATGGCGAGCGCGTATCGAACGAGTCTGTTGAAGCGACTGCGACGACGTCGGGAACCCGTGCCGGATTCCAGCCGGGTTGCTCGTTCCCGTCGTTGCCCGATGCGGCGACCACGATCACGCCCGCCTGCTCTGCCCACGAGATCGCCTCGCTCCACACGGTGCCGTCACCCGGCGAGCCGAGGCTCAGATTGATGACATGAACGCCCGAGGAGACGGCGAAGTCGATACCCTCGGCCACGCGGAAGGTCGTCGTCCAGCCATTGCTGTCGAGCACCTTCACGGGCAGGATGCCTGCGCCCGGGGCGGTCATTCGGATGAGGCCGGAAACGAATGTGCCGTGTCCGAGCATCTCGTCGAACAACCCGTCCTGATCCGAATCGATCCCCGCCGCGCTGTCCGATACGTCCGTCGAGTTGTGAACGAAGTTATATCCGCCCGGGAGGATGGCACCCGCAAACTGTGGATGCGATGCATCAATCCCGTTATCAAGAACCGCGATGCGTATTCCAATCCCGCTGGCGATCTGATGCGCTTCGGGCAGGCGGGTAAGCGTTCGAGGGTACTGATTCTGATAATCCATGAATGTGCGGGCGAGATAAAAACTCTGCGTACCCGGCCCCGGATCTCGTGCGATGTAGTTGACGTCGGCCCAGATTACTCGCGGATCCGCGGCGAGTTCCGCAGCGAAGTTCTCCTCGCTCACGCCGTCCGGCAGGTCGAGCAAGAACACCGACCGACCGGCGACGACGTCAACGGTGAGGGTGCCGAACTGCTGGTGAATGTCGGCGATGTTCGCGCCGAGCGCGAGCCGGATCACCGCGCGATCCGGCTCGAAGTCTTCTCCGCCGGCCGTTGCCCATGAAGCGACGACGAACACCGGAATGACGAGAACAACGTGCTTGAATGCAGAGCGAGAGATACTCATGGTGATCCGATCAACATAAATGGTGCCCAGAGAGCAGGGTGTACGTCCGCGCGAGCGGCTTGGACCTGAGAGTCGCGCATCGCGTCGGCAAAGGATTCGATGAAACGTGCCGCGTGGATGTTGCTGCGTCGATACGTCTGGATCATGAGGTCGCACGCCGCGGCATCATGCACCGGCCAGCGTGTGACGAGCAGCCCACGTGCACCGGCGACGACGAACGCTCGCACCAGCCCGAACGTATCGTCGCACCCCAAGAGGGTGCCCCGCCCGGTTTCGCACCCGCTGAGTACAACCAGGCTGCCCGGGAGTTTCAGCCGGGCGATTTCTCGGGCACTCACCCACCGATCCGCAAACTGAAGTCGGGCGCTCATCGGCGAGTCGTGCGACCCGACGGCGTGCATGGCGAGATGGATGATGCCGGCCCCCGCCGCTGCTTCCGCGAACGCGCCGAATGTAGCACCGGCACCGATGACTGGGCGAGCCTCAACTGCCTCCGCCACCGCATTTGCCTCGCGCTCGATGTGCGGCGCGAGATCATCGGGCACCCCAAAGACCAGCGCCCGGCGCGGCGCGAGGCCCGTGCCGAGCGGCGCCAGTTTGGTCAACGTGCTTGCGCTCGGTGCGTAGGCGACCGACATCCGTTCGATCAGAGGTGCCCCGTCATACTCCAGTGCCTCGAAGGGCACTTCATGCAGCGGCCCGTGCGGCACGATCCGGATCGACTTGCACCCACGGATCAGATCGTGAATCGGCCCCAGCACCGCATCACCGAGTCGTTGCAGCGTGTCCGTCACGACCGTTTGCGAGCGATGGCCACGAAGCATCGCGCCGGCAGAAGCACGCGCGAGTTCGCGCGACACATGGAACCCAAACTGCGAAGCACGCTCTGTGATCCGCGATACTGATCCGAGCGAGACGACCTCGATCGGTCGATCGGCTCTCACAACAAAGGCGAACATCTCATCCCGCACGGCGAATAAATCAAGCAGAACGGTCCTTGCGCCAAGCCCGCGCCCCACCTGCCCGGCATCGCAGGGTGCCGCATATAAATCGTTGAACTCAACGAGCGAACCCAGACGCAGTTCCACCGCGTCCGTGCGACGCTCGATGTCTGCGATCGCCCGGCGCAACTTGGTGCTCTGCGCGGCAGTCGAGTCGGCCTTGCGGGGGGCGGTCAACTGCGTGTACAGAGCGTGAAGTTCGTGGCGCAACTCACGATGCTCGCGAAACAGTGGAGTGGACGAGTCTTCGGCTCCGCCGTCCATCGTGCCGGCCGACTCGGCGGTTGTGTCGGCTCCGTGCAGCACGTCCAGAAACGTGCGTGCTCTTGCGCGCTGCACGACCTCGAACGCGAACTCGCTCGCCGCTCCGACACCTCCGCGCAGCGCCGCGTCCACGGCCTCTTCGTACACGCCGTGGCGATCCCCAAGAAACGCGGCACGAAGTTCTTGGCTCCGAAGTGATCCCCGGACCCGCTCGATGAGGTCCATCGCACGGAGCAGATCGCCCAAGGACGCGCGCGACCGCCCTTGTCTCATGGAATACGACGCCCGTATACGTAGCGCATCAGCCAGCAGTGGCGCGATACCAAGCACCTCTGCATCGCTCACGAGTGTGTCCAGCGAGCCGGAGTCGTCGGTCGAGTTCTGTATCAACCAGACCGAATGGAGTGCGAGCCGGATGAGCACAGACTCCGCCGGGCGGTCGCGGAGTTGATGCGCCGCGCTGCGGAGCGAGTCGATCACGCCTGGTGACACTCCCGACTGAGCCGCGAGGAGCGCTCGGGTGACACTGACCTGAGCAAGCCCGGACTTGTGCTTCAGAGACTCGAAGGCCGCCGCGGATTGCTCGAGGAACGTTCCGCACTCCGCGTGCCGCTTGAGTTTCAGAAGCACCCTGGCGTGAGCGAGCGTCGCGCGTGCTAGTTCCCAAAATAAGGCGTACGCACGCAGCTTGGGTATCGCTTCTTCGAACGCCGCCGCGGCGTTTCGAGTCATTCCAAGGCTCGCCAGCACTTCGGCACGCTCGGCGTGCAGGCGTGCGAGGTCGCCGGGAGACGGATATCGTTCATACTCACGCAGGGCGAGCTCGTAATCGTGAAGCGCCGCGTCGTAGTTCCCGAGGCGAAGGTGGAGGTCGGCGAGGTTGCCGCGCACGATTGCTTCGCCGCGGCGATTACCGGTACGTGCAAAGCAGTCGATCGCGCGACTAAACGCTGCCCTTGCATCGCCGAACCGGTTGAGTTCCAGCAGTGCTTCGGCGCGGTTGCTCTCGACCTGCGCGAGCACGGCCGGCACCTCGGCAAAGGATCCCGCCGCTCGGTCAAAGCAGCCCAGTGCGGCTTCGTATTGGTCACGGAGTTTGTGAATCACCCCGGCGTTGACTTCCGCTTTCGCCGCCCAAGTCGGCTGGTTCAAAGACATGAACAGCGAAGCGGCTTCCTCCGCCGCCGCCAGTGCCTCGCCCGCATAACCCGATCGGGACAGCGGCTGGACCGAACTCAACTTCGCCGCCGCGACCTCGAAGGTACACCCGTGCGCAGAGGCGATCGTGACGGCTTCTTCGCACAGTGCCGCGGCTTCGGTCAGCCGGTTCGCACCGGCAAGCACATGCGCTCGCGCCGAGCGAGTCCGTGCCCGCCCTGCCGGAAATCCGGCTCGGTCCGCCACGGTCACCAGCACCCCGCTGAGTCGTTCGGCACGGGCCAGATCCGCAATCACGATGCGTTTGACATCCTCCGCGAGCAACAGAATCGCCTCGGCCGTTGGTGCAAACAACGCGAGTTGCGAGTCGTTCATCGACTCCAGACTCTCAAGTGTCGCTGGATCTGCCGCGCATGGAGTCATGGAATGGTGATTCCGTGAACGATCATCTCGCGCTCGTCGCCCAGCACGCAGCGGATCGAGTAGGTTCCCGGCTGAAGTTCGACGGTGAACATTCCGGCGTGGTCTGTGAGGATTTCGAGCGAGTCCCCGGACTCGGCCCGCTCGATCAACAGTCGCACCGGCAAGGGTTCGGTTTCAACAAGCCCGATCTGCCCCATGATCGTGTGCGTGCCCGTTACTTCATTTGGTGAAGTCTGGACCTGCACGTCGATCTCCGCGATGTCGCACTCGAACAGCATCATGCGTGCAGCCGCCGCACCTCGCAGCCCCACCGGACGCGACGCGAATGAGTCATGCACCAGCCGCGCGACGTACCGTGCTATTCCCTCCCCGGCACGATCGACGGAAGCCGCCAGTTCTCTTTGTGCTGATCCCAATAGCGACTTGGCTCGATCCTTGACTGCTCGCGGCGGCTCTGTCGTGTCGTTCGACCCCAGTATCTGCATCATCATGCCGAGATTCTGGACCGCGGCGCGAATATCCGGGCGGGTCGCAACGAGTCGCTCCATGTTCGCCACTTGTTCGGGTGTCAGTTCACCAAGCAAGTGCGAGCAGAGTTCTTCCAGAATCTCGCGGTTCACAGTCATCGTGCATTCCTCACCAACGCGACACGGTAACAGGAGCCGTCCCGGCACTCCGAAAATACATCTCGGTGCGGCTACTTATCAGATTACCATACATCCTGACCGAACCGATCGAACTGTCCGCTCTCGATCAGGATTTCCGAGAGTTTGGCCAGGCATCGCCGGCGCGTAGGTCCGATACTGCCCGGTGGTATCCCGAGTTGCGTGCCCACCGTTTCATAGTCGGCTTTCCCACGATCCTGAAACAAGGCACGGAGCAACTTTTCGCATACCCCGCCCAGTGTTTCAAGCGATCGATGCACCGCGTGCCGACGCTCCCACGTCTGAAGTACCCCCTCCGGCGCATGTTCCGATAGGCTCGCTTCTGGCGTCGTTTGGACCGGTTGTTCGCGGCGACGCTTCTTGGCGTGCTTCCAGCACGCACGCTGTGTGGTCGTCATCAGCCACCGCGTCAACGCCTGCGAATCCTGTATCTGGTCCAGGTTCTTCAGGAGCGAAACGAAGACGGTCTGAAACACATCGGCTGCGTCTGCATCCCCGAACTTGTAGCGACGCGGAATCGAATATACCAATCCGGCGTATTCATCGACCAGGCTTTTCCATGCCGCTTGATCGCCGCCGCGGCATCGTCGGACCAGTTCATCGATCTCAGCGGGTGACACATCGGACTCTAGGTGGAGCCGTTCGGCCCGGCCACTCGGCCTCGCACGGGCTGGTGATTCGGGGAAAAAAGAACGCGGCCGGACTCTTCATCCGGCCGCGTGCGGCGAAAAAAACGGCCGCTTGTTGCTCGGGTCATCATGGACCCGATGGGGAGTGGCGAATCGTCACATTCACGGGCAGCCCATGAACCATTCGGCAAAGAACGCGAAGAAGTCGGCGCTATTGATCACGCCATCGGCGTTGTAATCCGCCAGCGGATCGTTCCCGAAGAAGATCGTGATGTATGCAAACACATCGCTCGTGTTCACGAAGCCGTTGCCGTCGATGTCCGGGCGGCACACCGGAGGCGGCGGGGGCGGGCCGCCTGCACCGGCGATTCGCACGGTGTCCACGCCGCTGATCCCGCCAAGACCGTTGGTGCCGAACTCCGACTGACCATTCGCACCCAGGTTGGGCGAGCCTGCTTCGGGGCCTTCGAACTTGTCGTTCCAGAGGCAGTCACTCCCGCTCGACGGGCCGCCTTGAACGGCGTCGACATCAAAGTACCGCAGGTTGGCAATGTCCGCCGGGGTCAATCCGAGTGCGACGTAGTCCAGCGCGAGTTCAACGGTGGTGTTGTCGGCAGGGTTGATGCGTGCCCAGAGGACGGTCGTGGCACCTTGCAGCACGCCGTCGGAAATGATCGCCGAGTCATAGCCGTTCATGCTCGCTTCGGCGGGGTTGTCGCTCTTGGTGACGTTGAGTCCGGTCGGGCCGCTGCTCGCGCCGCCGCCGACATCGCCGTTGGTGTCAACGTATCCGAATGTGCCCGAGGCCGTGTAGATGCCGGCCGGGTTCGCTCGCACTTCGGGTTGATCCGATATGAACCGGTGCCCGAACCGTCCGTCAACATCGGTGCTGATCCTGAACCCGTACTGACTGAAGAGTCCGACCGGGATGGAGTCGCCGACACTCGTGCGGTTGTTGCGACCGACGAGGTTGATCGACACGTACAGGAACCGTGCGTCGCTGCCGACACGGACCTCTTCAATGTCAATAAACTCGAAGTACTCGTTGGCGGCGAACCGAGTGCCACGAAGTTCGTAGGTCTGGTTCGTGGGCCTTTCATAGACGTCATTCTGATAGATGTCGCAACCCGCGGTCACGTCCCAGTAGAACGAACCGCCGGTGCTGAACTGATTCCCCACGGTTGTGCAATCCGACACAACCGTGGTGTACGTCGGCGTGATAGGCTGTGCGACCGCCTGCCCCGCAAGCAGCGCGGTTGCCGCCGCGATTCCCAATCTCGTCGTCTTGTTCGTGATACGTGACATAGTGAAACTCCTCTGTGTGTGTGATCGAACCGCTCGTGCCACGGCTGAAGCGTCCCGACTGGTTGGCGCCGAGTCGTCGGTTCGCTCCAAGCCGTGGCGGACACACACAGGAGCGTGCAATGAACAGGAACGGACATCGATGCGTTTTATTTTTCGGCTCACGCATGGCGTGTAAAAATGAACCCGGAAACGAAGCGACCCCTGCGCTCAGTGCGCACGGGTCGCTTCCTGTTCTTGCAAAGTACACTCTCAACAGCCAGCGAAGAACATATGGAGGAAATCGAAGTAGTCCTGCGAGTTGATCAACCCGTCGCGGTTGAAGTCGGCCACTGGTTCAAGGGAGAGGAGTGCCGAGATAAAGTGGAAGAAGTCCTGCGAGTTGACTACTCCGTCGCAGTCTACGTCCGCGGCACATGTGCACCCCTGGAACTCGAATGCGCCGATGTCCATTCCGGGTCCGACGATGCGCGGGCCTCCCGCGTAGTCGGTCGTGATGCCCATGGGTAGAGCCGTCGCGTCGCCAGTGTCGATGCACAGCGAGCCTGGACGGAGCCGAAGATCGCCAAGATCGTCATCTCCAGTGCCCCACACTCCATCGAGGCCCGTCGATGGAGTTCTGAAAAATAACGGCGGGACATCGATATTGCCCGCACCGACATAGCCCGCTTCGATGTTGGAATACCGCACGGTCCCGCGGGAACTCGCAGACAAGGAAGGACCGATGTTTCCATGCACGATGCATCCGTCGATCCGCGATGTCGCGCTTGACAGGATGACGATCCCCGCGCTATCGCTTGTGATGTTACCAGTCAGCGTACAAGCGATGAGCGGGATGCCGGGACCAACAGTACAGATGGCGGCCCCCGTGTTGCCTACAAAGACGCATCCGACAACGTGTGCCGACCCGCCTTGGTTGCCGTAGGCTGCGTCGTAGGTCGAAGCGTTGCCGATAAAGAGACAGTTGATGAGCGTCGAGTTGGATGTTCCATTGTCGCCCACACCGCCCGGCCCTTCCGACGCGAAGTTGTTTCGGAAAACGCACCGATCGAACGTCGCGGCGCTCTCGAAGTAGTTGAGGACGGCGCCGCCCCACAATAACGCGGTGTTGCCGTCGAACGTGCAATCGCTAAACAAGGGCGATGCACCGTAACCGCAATAACCGCCGCCCACTCCGGCGTGGTTGTCGGCGATGACACAATCACTGATGCGGGGGGAAGCGCCGTAGCAGAAGACACCTCCGCCGTACAAGGGGCCGAAGCCCGTGTAGGTTCCGACGCCGCCGGTGATGGTAAAGCCTTCGATGAGCGTGTCGGTTCCCTCTGCATTCTGACAAATAATCGTGGTGCGCCCGGTCCCGGTCGCGTCGATGATCGTCGCCGTGGCCCCCTCGGTGCTTCGCAAAGCGATTCGTTTGCCCAACGTGTCAATCGCTTCGGTGTACACCCCCGGCAGAACGAGGACCGTATCGCCGGGAGAAGCGGCGTCGATCGCCGCCTGGATGGTTCGTTTCGGCCCGCTCATGAGTTCGCAATCGGTGCTCGTACCGCTGTGTGTATCGTTCCCGCAAGGCGCAACGTATATCGGCCCGGGCGGTATAACGCTTACGACTGCGACGTCGCTGATGGTTGTTCCGCACGCGCTGGTGATGATAACGGCGTAATCTCCGGCGTCGTCGCTTGCTGCGTTTGCAACAGATAACTCGCGGCTCATCGCGCCGCTGATGCGACCATCGTTGCGCAGTGGCTCGCCGTTGCGCGTCCATTGATACGCCATGTACTGACCGGTCGCCCCCACGCGCAGCACCGCCGTTTCGTACATTTGAACCGGCACGGCGGCCGGTTGCTGAGAGATCAGAGGCGGACACGGTGGCGCATCGCCGAGTTCTAGCACGCTCACTCGGTTCCAAAGGAAGAACGGAACAGACACGAGGATTCGGCGCCGATCGGCGGAGATTCCCACGACGGTCAATGGTGCTTCCTCCTCCGTTTCGATACCCCATTGCAGGGCGAGTTCTCGCACGGACAGAAGCCCGGAGTCTTGACTCCAGATCGCGGCTTCGGAGTTGGCGGTACCGCCGATCATGCGTCCATCGGCCGAGATTGCGGCCTTGGTTGGTTCAGAGCAGACGTCGCCGATGGGGGCGACCGGGATGGCATCGTAGGTCTCCGTCTCCAAGTTCATCACCCACCGAGTCAGCCAGCCCTGCGAATATCCCGCAATCGTCATCCCGTCGTCGCTGACCGCCAGTGCGGTGTCGTAAGGCGGTCCATCAAACGCCGTGGGAAGAGTGTGCAGCCCAGTACTGGGAGACCAGATAAACGCCTGTCTGGTTTGCCCATACAGAAGGCTCGTGAAACCAACACCGTGTGTGCCGCTTGGGGTCACTCCGACGGCACGCGATTCGATACTCGGTGCGATATCAATAGGATCAGTAACACCGTACCAAACGGCGGCACGATAGTTCACGGCACCCACCACCAACGATCCGTCGCTGGAAACCCCTAGGCCGATGGGATGTACGCTGGTCTGGTGCGCGGGGTATGCCGTCGGCAACGGATACCCCGGATTCAAAGGATCATCCTGCGACATATCCCAAACCGCACACCCGCTTTGCGACGCCGAACCACCCACACTTCTCCAGCCCGCGACATACCGACCATCCGGCGAGATGCTCCGGGCCAGCGACCGATCGCTGGTTTGGTGCGGGTAGCCGGAGAGGTAGCGGACATCGCCGTTGATCGAAACGACGGCTCCGACATAGTTCGTGCCGCCCCCCAAAGAGACGAACGGGACATCCCCGACAACATTCAAGCCGTCGGCGGTGATCCCGTAAGCATCTGCGAGCGGGAGTAGTCGAAACTGTCCCGGTTGTGCCGAGGCACCGGCAACGCAGGCGGAAGCGAGAAATGATGATAAGAATTGTCGTCGATAACGTTTCATGGTTGGCATCCTTTGAACGAGTGAATGAGACTCGCAATGTTGGAGTTCGATAAAACTAGTTGATGGAAGAGGGCAGAACCCCGTTCTATTGGTGATCACAGGTACAAGAAGATCAACAGCCGGTGAAGAACGCTCCGAGGAAATCGAAGAAGTCCTGCGAGGTAGTCAGACCGTCGTCGTTGAAGTCGGCGTCGTTCGAGAAGAAGCCCGTGATGAAGTCGAAGAAGTCCTGGCTGGACGCAACACCGTCGTTGTTCCAGTCGGCGGGGCAAGGCATCGGGTCGAATGACGTCACGCTGAAGTTGTCGAAGGTCACGTCGGTGGGGCGATACGATCCGTTCAGGACTTGGTTGCTCCAAACACCAACTCCCGGCACGCCGCTCGATTCGATGTACAGTTCAGAGTTATCCGTGGCCTGCAAAGAATGCAAGGCCACGCCCGGGTTGACCGTCATGTCGATCAGCCTGCCGGTGAGGCCTCGCCCGATAGCCGCGAACTCGATCCGATAGACGTGCGAAGTGGTAAGTTGGCTCGTCGGGAACGTGGTAAGCGCGAGCGTTTCAAAGGCACCGCCGTATGAGATTCGATTGATCGTGAAATACGCGACGGTCCCACTCCCATTGTCTCGGTTTGTAAGTGTGCAGAAATACCCTTGATACTGAAATGCGTCGGGATTGAACGGGCTTGCCCGAAGCAAAACCTGCATGTTCTGGCGGAGTGCGTTGTTCCAGCCGACAATGTCGACCGAAACTTCGGAATCGACGGTGAGGGCGTCGTCTCGGAACGAACTCGTGAAATACGCGATCGGCTGTGGGTATGCTTGGGTCTGAATGCGATACGCTCTGTTGGTGACCGTATAGGTCGAAGGCGCGCCCCCCCAGATACCCGCACCATCCAGTCGCCTCCAGGCATTGTCGTTCCCCGACGAGAAGTCATCGGACACGAGTTGGCCCTGAGCATGTGCGGCGGCGAGAGCGACAAGGGAAGCAGTCAAGACATATGAGCGGTTCAAACGATTCATGGAAAAAACTCCTTATAAGGGACGTGGATTCTCAGGCCCCCAAACATTTGGGAGCCTCGATTCATCAGTGATGTGCCTGATACCTCGGGACCGTGACGCTTTTATCCAACTTCTGGCCCGACCAACGATCCCGAAACGAACTCGATTCAGATCCCCTCTTACCCCCCGACACTCCATGCGAGAGCCAACGGGTCTCAGCGCACGGGTTGAGGGTGTTTCTATGAATAATTATGAAGCGCGGGGATGTTGGCTGAAACGCCATGTTCCAACCCATCGCACGCGAACGGGGTGGAAGAGACTGGTATTCGACTCGCATGACTTGGGACAGGTGCGGCAGGGAGTATCAATGTGATCGGTTCACTTTGATTAGTTCCCGAGCCTCCGCGAGCAGGCCCGCGTCGTCTTCATCGATCGGCCCATCCACGATGGCGCGCGGCATCAACGAAAACGCGTTGCGTGCTTCTTCTGGACGACCCAGCCGAAAAAGCGCCATCGCCAGCACTGCGTAATCCCCGGCAGTCGGATCGGCGGTGAAGCCGTCTCGCTTGAACGACTTCACTCTCACCCGCCCGAGTTCGGCGGCTTCCTGGAATCGGCCCGCTCGATATTGAGCGACGGCGAGTGTGTTGACGATCGCCGCGCTCTTCGGGTTCTTTTCCACGACTGCCGCGAGCGAGTCGGCGGCCTTGCCGGCGAGCGATGGTTCCACTCCCGGATACTGCACGAGCGTCCAGACGGCGAGGTTCGCTTCCGTTGGCGTGAGAGTGACAAATGCCTCGTGTCCGAGTACTCGCTCCGCAATACCGCGAGCCTCATCGCCACTCCCCGTGCGCCGCAACGCTTGCATGAGCAGCACCTGATTTGCCGCCGACGCGGGTTCCTTCTCGACCGCATGTTGAGCCATCCCCCGAGCGAGGGCCAGTTGTTCCTGCGTGTGGCCCGTTCCTCGCAGGAGTATCTGAGCGTTCGAGCGCAGATGAGGCATGGGCATACCGAGAGA
Source organism: Phycisphaerales bacterium (assembly GCA_041742635.1). Lineage (GTDB taxonomy): Bacteria > Planctomycetota > Phycisphaerae > Phycisphaerales > UBA1924 > JTS-AC122. The sequence continues at coordinate 8,608 of JBGSIF010000168.1, read as the reverse complement.
CTGATCAAGTTTCATGTACAACTCAATGAGCCATCGCGCTTCTTCTACTCGATTCAGTGCTATCAAGCACGCTAGACGCCGGCTAAGCGCGACTGCCGCATACACCGATCCAGCCCCCGACTCGCCGGCGATTGCTTGCTCGCACTCGCCCAGCGCTTCGAGCGCGTCTTCATGCCGCCCCTGCAGATACAAACAGCGTCCGAGCCAAGAATGCACCAGTTGCAGATACGGTGCTTCGGGATCAATCGCGCCGAGCCGCTGAATGGACTCTCGCAGGCACATCTCCGCCGACTGAAGCCGTGCTTTCGGATCAGGGTGCTGATCCGCGTCGAGGGTTCTGGCAATACCGACGTGGTACGCAATGTAACCGATGTACCCCGTGTTCGCCGGCCATTCTCGGGGAAGGCGGTGTCCGAACTCGTATAGAAACTCATCGAGCGAACGCTGGATCGCCAGCGTCACGCCCGGCGACTCCCGTCCGCTCTCATACGCAAAGATCCGACTGCACCCCCAGGTATACCACACCCCTGCGGCGGGGTCTTCAGGAGGGCACAGTTGTCTGCCCAACTCGATCGCCGACAGAATCGCAGGCCCCGCCTCGGGCGAGTTGGCTTCGACGAGCTCGACCGTGCGGATCATCACATCAACAAGCGGCTGTTGATTCGGACTGAAGATCCGGCGCAAGACCTCTGTCGTCAACGGCTCCGCTCCCTGTTCCCGGTACCACGCCGCCGCCTTCGCCTCCCATTGTGCCGCCTCTTCCGCGTTTCCCAGTGTTCGTTGTGCTTCGGCAGCATGTTCTGCGAACACGCCGCTCAGTTCCTGAATCTCATCCACAGACTCGGCTCCCGAGGCCGCCGCCTCAAGCCGATGCAGTGCTTCGTTCGCGTCGCCGATGTGCAACAACAGAACTCCTTCATACCCCTGGATCATGCGGCGCATCCAGTGGTCCGCCGGCAACACATCACCGGCGGCTTCTTCCCATTCCTTTGCCGCGGCGAGTGCGCGTGGATAGTCCTTCAGTTCGTATAGCACTTCGACACGCCGCTGACGCACCCGAGCGACATACGAGTTGGTTTCAGGATGTGTCTCCAGCAGCATCCCCAGCGTGCGATCAAAGCAGTCGATGGCGAGCCTTGAATATCCATCCGGGTCCGCCCCGAGCCGGCGTCGTCTTGCAGACGACATCCCCCACAGATTCAGCATGGCGATTCCCGCGTCCGCCGCCGGGGTGCCCACCCGAAGATCTTCGCGAATGACCCGCTCGATCTGCTGCGCGATCTGATGCCCCCGGGCTTCATCCAGTTGTGACCAAATGAGTCCGGTCGTACGCATGGACTGTATAACTCGCCATGCCTCTGGGTGCTCAGGTTCAATGAGGTCGCGCGCTGCAATCTGGATCCGTTGATACGGACCGTTTGAGTAACCCGAGTTCATCATCGACCCGACGATCAAATACGGCCAGTACAGTTGCAATCGGTCGAACGCACCGATACCGGGAAGTTGCTGCGCGATGGTGTCGGCGCGACGGAACTGCTCGATGGCCGCGTCGGGGTCGCGCTGTGCCCAGTATGCCCGGCCGATCCGAACACGCACCGCGAACTCCGCTTCGGGCTGACCTTTGAAGAACTCTTCCGCGCGGTCCGCGGCGCTGCGCAGCATTTGACTGGTGGTGGTTTGCGCGGTCGCGGTTACGTCGGGATTCGCCGAGCCGATCATGTGGTCGCTAAAACTCAGCATCGCCTCCGCGCGTGCCGCGGCCGTGATCGCGCTCGCTCGCGCGGCGGCTTCAACCCGCTGCGCCAGGCGGGCCTCCCGGGCCGATTGTTCGGCCCCCGCTCGCTCCTGGTCGGCGATGATCCGCAATCGCTCCTGCTCCCCTTCGGCTTGCCATGCCTTGTCCCGATCTATCGCCGCCTGAAGAAACCCCCAGGTTGTTCCAACGATCCCAAGCACCAGCGTGCCGGCGACGACGCTCGCGGCGGTTACCGCCACGCGATTTCGCCGTACAAACTTGGTCGTCCGGTACGCCCGGCTCGGTGGGGCCGCTTCGACTGGCTGACCGCTCAGGTATCGTTCGAGATCCTCCGACAGTCCGATCGCTGTGTCATACCGTCGCCGACGGTCCTTCTCCATCGCTCTCATCACGATCCAGTCGAGTTCGCCACGCATGAGCCGGCCGAGCCGCTCGGGATTGGTCTGGCGCTGCTCCGCGATCATCGCAAGCCGCCCCGCGGTGGCAATCCGGGTGCTGGGTCTGGGCGGCTCCGATTCCCGGATGATCCGCTGCATCTCGCCGATCCCGGCCTTCATGAGATCCGCCGTCTCAAACGGCGGCCCGCCCGTCAGCAGTTCGTACAGCAACACGCCGAGCGAATACACGTCGCTGCGAGTGTCGATGTCCAACCCGCTCATCTCGGCCTGTTCGGGGCTCATGTACGCCGGCGTGCCGATGAGTTGCCGGAACTCCGTGAACAGCGTCTTGTCGGTCAGTGACTGGCCCGTCGCCTTTGCTATGCCAAAATCAATCACCTTGGGCACGGGCTTGCCGTCATGCAGCGTCACCAGCACGTTACTGGGCTTGATGTCCCGGTGGATGATCCCTTTCTGGTGAGCGTGTTGCACGGCCTTGCACACTGAAATCACCAGTGCCAGCCGTTCCCGAGGCGCCAGCCTCGCCTGGTCGCAGTACCGCGTGATCGGATCACCCCGCACCAGTTCCATGACGAAATACGGACGCGAGCCCTGCGCCGCCGAGGTCTGGCCCGCGTCCAATACCCGTGCGATGTTGGGATGATCCATCATCGCTAGTGCCTGGCGTTCGGCCTCAAACCGCGCCACTACCTGCTTGCTGTCCATCCCAGGCTTCAGTACTTTGACGGCAACGCGCCGCCGTATCGGCACCTCCTGTTGGGCCATGTACACCGTCCCGAAGCCACCCTCGCCCAGAGGCTCCAGCAACTTGTACGGCCCGATCGATTCCCCCGTCAGACTGTCCATCGACGCCGGCTCAGTCCCCACGGTCGTCTCCGGCGGCGGCCCCATCGTCGGCGTGACCATGAACCCGCCCGCACGCTCTAGCGCGCCCAGCAGCGAACCCACCTCCGCTTCCAGTGCCGCGTCGTTCGCACATTCCGCCCGCACAAAGGCGCCTCGCTCTTCCGGCGCAAGCGCAAGCGACACCTCGAAGATCTCATGCGCTCGCTTGCGGTCCATTCTGGTTCCTCTCTCGCTCTCACTCACCTTCGAGCGCACGAAACAGCCACGCCCGCGCGAGTGCCCACAGCGAATCGACCTTACGCGGCGAGACCCCGATCGCCTGCGCGACGTCCTCGCCGCTCAATCCAGCGAAGAACCGCAACCGGACCACACGCGCCAACTGCGGCTCTTCCGTCTCCATGCGAGAAAGCGCCTCGCCAAGCGCAAGAACTTGACTCGCATCGGCGGTAAATGCCGCGGCGTAGTCTGATAATGGCACCCGTCCCCCTTTTGTTCCCCAGGCCGCATCCGCTTTGCCGCCTCCGCCGCCGCGCTTGATGGTGTTCCGGCTTCGTGCATGATCGATCAGAATCTGCTGCATCGCCCGCGCCGCGGCGTCGTAAAAATGCGCCCGATTGGCCCACTGAACAGGTGCCCCCCCAACCAGTTTCGCATACGCCTCATGCACGAGCGCCGTCGCCTCAAGCGTGTGGTCCGTGCGTTCCTTGTTCATGGCACGCTGCGCCGACTGGCGGAGTTGCTGATACACAATTGGCAGCAGTTCGGCGGCCGCCCGCCCTTCACCATCAGATGCCCGGCGCAGAATACTGGTGAACTCAGTTTCGCACACGACCGTTATTGTATCAAATCGGTGGACGTGTGCGCCGATTCGTTCGACGCCTCGTACGGTGAGCGGTTGGAGATCGCCCCGCCGCTGAACGTCCCTTTGTCGGCGCAGGTGACTCGATTCAGGTTATCAATACCGTACTGCACATCGAAGTGGCGGTTGCGCGTTCGGCGGGCCTGCGCTCTCACACGATGCGGTGCAGCAATGAATCCCGCGCGCCGCGGCCCGACATCGCCGCGATGCAGGGCAACATCGTCGCCGTGCCGAGCGACATCGCCGTATTGCAGGGCAACATCGCCGCGCTGGAGGGCTGCATGACGGCGCTGCGGGGCAACATCGCGGCGCTGCGCATGAGCATCGCGGCGCTGCGCAGCAACATCACGGCATGGCACGCGACGCCGGCGCGCTGCGGGGCACCATCGCCGAAGCGCAAGGAATGCCATAAAAACGCCGCGTTTGAGGGCTCACGCACGGCGTCTCAGCCCACGCGCGCCGCATATGAGGGCACAAACACGGCGTTTAAGGGCACCTATGCGGCGTTTGCGCGCGCGCACGCCGCGTTTCTGGGCACATGCACAGCATCCGAGGCTGCTCACGCCCCGTGTTGCATCACCGGACCCACGCAGTTCCTGCGCGTGAAAAAACGCCGAACGCCACCGGCGGAGAGGAATCCCCGTCCGCCCCTCTTAAGAGAAGATCATGCGAAGAGGGATTGCTGCCCATCCGCGTTCCCTGTCCGCTCGCCCGTCCCGGCCTTTGCATTCAAGCCGGGACGGCGCCTGAGTCCATCAGCGACCGAGTCCATCAGCGACGCATTCGATGTGCTCGAACACAAGACAAGAAGTAACGGCATTTCTCCCCTCTTCCAGCCCGCTGAGCGGGCCGGCGTCTTGGGGACGTCTGGTTCGCTACGAGAACAACAAAGACACCGACGTAGCAAAGGCCGATCGTTGAACCTTGCACGATGGCCGACCGTCCTTGAACGGTGATCGTTCAACCGCGCGCAGGCATGTTCAATCCTGAGGGAACGCCGTGCGGGGGGCGCGCACGGGGTTGGCCGATGGTCGCCGCAGAAAGTACGCCAGCGGCGGGGAAGTGTCCCCGCCCACCCCTCTTAGGAGAAGAACGAAACAGTCAATCCCGACCCTTGCGCACGATCCGCCCACCTCGTCCCCCGTCTTTGCATTTCGGCCGGGACGGCGCTTGAGTCCATCAGCGGAGCCTTCGGCTTGCGGCACACACGTAGAAATGACATCGAAGGCCAACAGGCAGACTGCGATGGGACGGTCAGGATCCATGCCGGCACAAAGCGAGCGAACACTCCTACCGCTGGCCGCGCAAGAAAAACTCGCCGCGTCTGGGCCGCTGAACTTCGATCACACACCGCGCCTTGTAGTTCACGGCGTTGAGTGGCACGGGGGAAAGAAGTTGCGCCTCAGGCCGCTTTGAATCGCTGCACCTGTCGCTGGATTTTCTTGCCGTAGCCTTGCTCGGCCTTGTCCAGTTCGTAGCGAGACTGCAGGTTCATCCAGAACGCCGGGGTAGTGCCGAAGTACCGCGCCAGACGCAGCGCGACGTCGGCGTTGACCGTGCTCGCGCCCTTGACCAGCCGGCGCGCTCGATCCGCCGTCATCCCGGTCTCTTTCGCCAGCCGCGGCGTCGTAATCCCCAGCGGCTCCAGAAACTCAAACCAAAGGATTTCACCGGGATGCACGGGCTTGTGCCGCCCGCGCGTGCTCTTTGGGTTGGACGCTGTCGGCATGGCGAAACTCCATTGCTCAGTGATAATCAACGATCGCAACGCGATGGGCGTTGCCGTCCTTCCAGACGAACACGATCCGCCATTGATCGTTGATACGAATGCTATGCTGGCCGGCACGTTCGCCCCGCAGCGCTTCCAGGCGATTGCCCGGCGGCGAGAGCAGATCGTCGAGGGCGGTCGCGGCGTCGAGCATGATCAGTTTTCGCAGCGCGGCTCGCTGTACACGCGGATCGATCCGCCGGACCCGCTCAAGCCGGAACAGCGCTTCGGTGTCGCGATCGGCGAAACTGGCGATCATCGGATGTCAACGTAATCGACTTCGGTGAGCGTGTCAAACGCCCGTGTCGCATTCTTCCCCTAATCCCAAGTCCCTTCCCCCTCACATGGGCTTCTTCGAGATCGTCACGTCGTACACGTTCAGCAGTTTCTCTTTGTCGAAGATCATCTCCTGCCGGGTCAGCCCCACGATGTCGTACTCGGTGGTGAGTTCGATCGCGTCCACCGGGCAGGCTTCTTCGCACATGCCGCAGTAGATGCAGCGGAGTTCGTCGATCTCGAACTTCTTGGGGTACTTTTCGCGGTCGTCCCAGGGGGACTCGGCGGCTTCGATGTGGATGCAGCGCGCGGGGCAGATGGTGGGGCACATCATGCAGGCGACGCACTTGACGCGGCCGGCTTCGTCGCGGTTGAGGCGGTGGACGCCGCGGAAGTTGCGGACTTCCATGCCGCCGTCTTCGGGCTTGGAGTGCTCCTTGCGGGCCTCGGGGTACTGGAGTGTGCGGCTCGTCTTGACGGGGCTGAACTTGGACTGGCCGAAGGAAGTGAAGAAGTGCCGCATCGTCGTACCGAAGCCCTTGAACACCTCGGGCAAGTACGAGTTCTGCAACCGATTGAGTTTCGGCGGGTCGAGTTTGATGATGTCGTCGGGGCGGATCATGCTGGAGTATATCGGGCGCACGCGGGGTGTGGCGTAGCCGGTCTCTGCCGTTCGACTCGTTCAAATCGGCTCGACCCCGCCGCGGATCATTCCAGCATGTTGATGAACAGGCCCGTCGCTAGTTTGGGGTAAAAGAACGTCGATTTCTGAGGCATCAGTTCGTTCGCCCGGCTGATCGCACGCACCGCCTCCAGCGGCGTCGGTCGAACGATCACCCCCAGTTGCGGCACAAACGCCTTCCCGCCACCCGACCCGCGCTCTTTGCCCGCGCCGATATCCAGCACCTCGCCGATCGAGTGCGGGAACGCCCACTGCACCGGCTGCCCTCCGTTGAGTACCGGCTGGCAAATCCCCTCAACAATCAAGTACTGCACCAGCGCCACGTCCAGTTCCCGCCACGCCGGCACCTTCGCAGGGAACCGCTCCCGCAGCGGGTCCGGCTGCGCCAGCGTCGCCACGTAGCACCGTTTGCTGGCAAAGTCGTACAGCCCAAACGCGTTGCTACGAGCCTTACCAGCGGCGGCGTGCATCGCAGCCTCGATCCCGTGCAAGTCCCCCGTGTGCTCGACGATGTTCAGTTTCCCCGCCGCCGCCGACCGGAACCCGTCCAGCGAATACTGGTTCATCCCACCCAGGATCCGGTGCGTCGGCCCGATGACCATGCCTGGATCGGACATACTGACCAGTACATACATGCACCGCCGCGCGGGGTGGTCGGCAGCGACCGGCCCCTGCGATTCCAGGTGCTTGATGTAGTTCAACGCGGTGGTGTACCGATGGTGCCCATCGGCGACGAAGATATCTTCGCCGCTCAGCGCGTCCGTGTACGCGTTGATTGTCGCTTCGTCCTGCACCGTCCAGAGTTCGTGCCCCAGCGCGCCCCCGAACCCCTCGTTCGTGTTGGCAATCACATCCGGCTGGCGCGACCCCATGACACGCTTGAGCAGCGCGGTCGCGGCTCCCTGCTCGTCTTGATGCAATCCAAAGATCGGTGAGAACTGCGCCCGTGACGCTTTCATCAGCGCGAAACGGTCTTCCTTCGGGCCTGAGAAGGTCTCTTCGTGCGGCAACACCCCGCCGCCCTCGCGCGGACCGAACGGCTGCGCGTCGATCGTACACGCCATCCCGGTCCGCTGGTGCTGACGACCCCCGAAGTGGAACGTCTCGCGGTACACGAACATCGCCGGCTTGGCCAGCCGCGCCATCGTTCCATCACCCAGCCAAGACCGGAACATGCCCGCCGCGCTCTCGTAAGCACCCGCCGGCCCCAGTTCCTTCGCCGGGATATGCGGTAAGTCGATCCCCACCACGTTCTTCGGGTTGCGGTTCAGAAGTGCGCCCTTGCTGCCTGCATCCAGCACGTCATACGGCGGCGCGATCAAATCGCTCACATTGTGAGCCGCGTGATCCGTACCCGACAACGTTCCCGGCGCGTATTGAACCGCCCGAAATGGATAAACACTCGGCATGCGTGTACTCACCACATAGATCGCTACTCGTGCGTATTCACCGGCCATTCCGGTGCGTGAGCATACCCGAAACACGATCGCAATCAACTGCGAAGTTCTCTCTGGAGAAATGGCGTACAATATCCTATCAAATCTTAGGATCGAGCCACTGAAAATGCGTTATAGGACTATTGAGTTCACACGATCTGGGTGGTTTTGGAATAAAAATGCTTGTTCTCAGCCGAATGTCCGTGTAATCTATCCACAATAGCGACGCCGCTCCTAGGAGAAGCGGCGTTGCCTAGAGAGAGATTACTCGTTCACTGCTCGTGTGTGTTACGCGTGGCTAGTGCGAGGAGATTGCGATTCTGCTTTGGCCAATGGTCAATCAGGATCTCATAGTGAGGAGAGACTCATGGGTTATTCTCGTTTTGTAGCCGTTGTTGTTGCGACGGCCGGCCTCGCCGCTTCGGCCCAGGCTGATATCAGCGCGCTCTGGCCGGCCCCCAAGTTCTGTGCCAGGTGCTATGAGGGTCGGTTGATGGTATCGGTCCCGCGGCTGGGCGGGGGGGTGTTTGGTTCCTGCGCCATTGAGGGCATGCGGCCCAGTGCTCGGCGGGCCCTCGGGGGTGGGG
>JBGSIF010000167.1:0-17088 GCA_041742635.1 Phycisphaerales bacterium | reverse complement strand
GGCCGCGATCTTCGAATACATCGAGGTGTTCTACAACCGCCAACGAATCCACGGCAGCATCGGCTATCTCAGCCCCGAACAGTTCGAGGCCAGCCGACGATGATATATTGACACTGTCCACCGGAGGTGGGCAGGTTCAGTCCTATGCCATTCCATCACGATACGGCACACGCCTCGGACGTTTGAGCGCGACGAAGCAGTGGCAACTCTGGACAGACTCCGGTTGGTCGGGTTTGAATACCGCTGTTCCGGCAGCCATCGAAAACTCCGTGCTTCGATATGACACGCCTCGCTTGTTCCCGCACCCGACGATACCTTCTGGTCTCTTGGGCGTATCCGACAGTGCCGTGCATTCAGGTGGAGTTGTGTTTGATCACCATAATTTCCGTACGAACTTTGAGTTCGACGGCATGCAGTTCAAACAGTGGGACGATGATTATGATAACGATAGTACGCTGTACCATCCTTTCTTTGCAAAACAACTAATTCCAGGCCGAGATACCGATTTTATCGACTTTGATTACGACGCATCTCGACGTAGCGGGATTGCCGTTGGCGGATTTGGATTCGAGTCCAACTCAAAAGCGCAACTTTCAGCAGTGAGATTTGAGTTCGATAATCCCGAGAAGTGGCGGAGGTGGAACCGTACGAGTTCGAGCGACACCGGGAACTGGTACGTCGACAATCTTGCTTGGTCACTCCGAACCACATATGTGCTCAACTACGATGCAAACATTACTGATACAGAGCAAAAACGCGCCGGCATATGCCGCATTGAGTCGGAAAATTTGGAACGATACCTTATTAGTTTTAGGCATGCTCCAGATGCTAATAATCCAGCGACTAATATTTTATCAGCAGGTGCTCGATATACGCACCATGAATCGCAACCAGTCTGGGAATGGTGGGGAGCCGACAGCCAATGGCACCCGACAACGCAAGGTGCGTCATACGCCTATGGCAGCATTGACCCGATAAGCAATATTTTGAAGCAGATCACATGGTATCAACACAAGTGCATTTTGTTCACACTTGACGACGAAAGCAGATTGCGGTCCACTGTATACGATGATGCCGCCGCTACGTTTGTTCAAGACGTTGTGCCAATTACAAGCAGCAAGTATAGGTTATCCAACTATTATACCAACAGCGGCTTTGCTGTCGGAACGGACGTGAACAAAAAGTTGTGGGTAGTATACACCACCAATGGCACGACGATCAAAGCAAGAACACGGCAGCCCGGTGATCCGAACTGGTCAAGCGACCAGACAATCTACACGGCACCATCGGGTTCGGTTCCGGTCGGTATTAATTTTGTGAGTGGAAACTGCATCCCGATTGTGTTCATGGAACGGACGATACAATTTCCATACGAAGTCCGCCTGTTTGCGATATCCCCGAACGTCTCCTTCTGGAATGGAGAAACCGCTCGGACTCCGCCGGCACCGCCAGCCGACACGACGCTCGATGCCGAAGATCGACGTATTTGTACAAGACGGCCAACAGAAGTTCTGCTTTGCTCCCGGTGACTAATTTATCTATTCCTGGAAGCATCGCGGTCGATTCCAGTGGGTATGTCTATGCACCGCATATGACATGGACGCTCTCAACGATCCATGGTCCAGGAAGTACCGGCTCGGCACAGAACCGCGATTGGGGACTTCAAACTTTCGTGTATTTGCTTTTCCCCAAGGCGCGGCCGTCGATAGTATGAGAGGGCGGGCATACTTCGCAAACCGACCCACTGGTGGCAGCGATGAAGACTTGACTCCTTCGCCCTTCAACGGCAAGGTCAGTGTGTGGGACACTTCGCTTCGGTCAACCAACTGCAGTTGGTTGTTCTGCTTGCCGCCGACAAACTGCCCTCCGCCGGGATATATTGATCCGAGGCCCGCCAATCCGACCGAATCGATCACCGGCCTTGCCTGGGTCTCTGACGTCGCCGTTGATGAACCCCGCGGCCTTCTGTACGTCTCAGAAGGGATGGCGTGCAAGATACATGTGTACTTTGTGGGAGGCATCTCGCCGAATCCGACTCCACTGCACCTCTACTCATTCGGCAGTCCGGGGCACGGGCCGGCGCAGTTCTGGTTTGTGAAGGGCATCGATGTCGACCAATATGGAAACGTCTACGCCGTCGACTGCGGAAATCACCGCATACAGAAGTGGACCTACGACCCGCAGACAAACCGTGTCGATGGAAACTTGCCCCAGACATGGGGAAGCGCTGGGCGCGGCGATAGTCAGTTCATCAACCCAGTCGGACTGGATGTGGACACGAGCGTGGACAATGTCTATGTAAGTGACCCTGTGAACCGCCGAGTACAAGTTTTTAGTACGAACGGCACCTACAAGTTTCAGTTCACTCGGTTTCAAACTTCCACGGGCTTACTCAATCTGAGTCAGTCTGTTGGGGTTGGAAGCGATGATAGTGGAATGTTCTTCCTCGGGCTCAACGACGAACTTGCACGATTCTTGGCACTGCCTGAATAGGGCGGTGGCATTCACCGACGGCGTCTTGACACCACCGACACGCCCACTAGGAGAATCGCCATCGCGCTCGGCGCCGGAACTCCGAAGACGTCCAGCACCGCTGAAAACGGCACTGGCACCGTCGCGATCGGCGCGTAGATGATGGTGCCGGGCATGTCATCGGACGGGTTGCCCGGCTCGCCGCAGTCCGGCGGCACCGGCACGCCGATCGTCCGCCACTCGGTCGCCGCGATCAGATTCCCCGCGAACGTTACCTGGTAACCCTGTGAATTGAAGTCACGTGGGTTGACCGTGATCTCGTAGACCGAGACCCAGGTGTTCACGGCGCGGGCCAGCGCCTCGGGTGCCGGCGGGATAGAACCATCGGGGTCGCACACCCACTCGGGTGACTGGGTGCCAAGGGTGGCATCGATGCCGAAGATCGCCTCGAAGGGGTCGGCGGCGGGGTCGCCGTTTCCACTGGGCGCGAAGTTGAACGGCGTCAGCCGCCCGGGCGTGCGCGACTCGTCGGAGACGGTGGGATCATCTGGGGATGTCGTAACGCTGATGGACCCGAAGTTCCATCCGAGAAAGCCGCCGATCGGAGCCGGGCCAGCGGCGTCGTCGAAGACGCCGAACTGAATCCTGACGCGGCGTGCAGTGCCAGTCGATCCATCTAGTGTATTTCCAGAGATAACCGTGTCCGTATTGCCGGAACGTTCAACAAAACGAGCGCGAAACTCGAATGCGTTGACCTCAGTAGTTATCACCACCGACGCCGCGATAGTACAAACACCGTACCATTTCATGCGGAGCCTCCTGAGAGATCGGAGAGAGAGATCGAGCGGAGAATTATGTGGAGTATGCCACAGAAACGCCAGCCCGTCAAACGAGTGAAGTGAGATGTGACTCGCGCCGTCGGCACTCACAGGCATTGGGCCACCCGGCACCCCGCGTTCTATAGTGCCCCTTCGCCGAACGTTGGGGTTGGAGCCGTTGTCGATGGTCGATCGTTCTTTTTCCGTTGCCTTCACCCACAGGCTTCGCTTCACGCGCGACGTCTTCGACCCGGCCAATCAGGTGCTGGATGATGTGATCCGTGCCGACGATCCATCGCCGACGCCGGTGGTGCCGCGAGTGCTGTTTGTGCTCGACGCCGGGCTTGACGCGGCGGACCCCGGTCTGCGCGAGCGGCTGAGTCGATACGTCGCGTCTCGGCGCGGCGTGATCGACGCCGCACCCGCTCCGCTCCTCATCCCCGGCGGCGAAATCGCCAAAAACGACCCCCGCGTCCTCGAACAACTCCTTCACGCCATGCAGAACGCGGGGATCTGTCGCCGGTCCTATGTGATCGTCATCGGCGGCGGCGCGGTGCTCGATGTCGCCGGGTACGCCGCTTCCATCTTCCACCGCGGCGTCCGCCTCATCCGTATCCCCTCCACGACGCTGGCGCAGGACGATTCCGGCGTCGGCGTGAAAAGCGGCGTCAACGCGATGGGCCTCAAAAACCTCGTCGGTGCGTTCTGGCCGCCCAGGGCCGTCATCAATGACGAGTCGCTCCTTCGTACCCTCACCGACGAGCATTGGCGTTCAGGGTTCTCCGAAGCCGTCAAGGTCGCCTTGCTCAAAGACGCCGACTTCTTCGCACATATCGAGCGTGACGCCGCACGTGTGCATGACCGCGGCTTCGACGCCGCGGTTCCCATCATCCGGCGTTCCGCGCTGCTGCACCTGGACCACATCACCTCCGGCGGCGATCCCTTCGAGTTCCTCACCGCGCGCCCGCTCGATTTCGGACACTGGGCCGCCCACAAACTCGAACAGATGACCAATTTTGCACTCACCCACGGGCACGCCGTGGGCATCGGCATGATGATCGACTGCCGGTACGCCCAGTTGATGGGCCTCTGCGAAGATTCCCTCCCGGCCCGCGTATACGACTGCCTCACTCGCCTGGGCCTGCCGACATCGCACCCCATGCTCGCTCGCGCCGACGACGTTCTCGCCGGGCTTGAACAGTTCCGCGAACACCTCGGCGGACGGCTCACGATCACCCTCGTCCGCACGCCCGGCCACCCCTACGACGTTCACGAGATCGACCACCAAGTCATGCGTCGCGCGATCCTGGGACTCGCCGAACAGGCCTGATATCACGGCTGTTCCACGTCGTACACCGATCCGTCCGTGGTTCGCTTGGGCATCGCGCCCGTCGGCCCGCTCAGCGGCGCAGGAACGGGGCGGGCATCCGGCGGGTTGACGCTGGAGTCACGCGCCAGCGCAATCGCACCTTCCTGCGACACTTTCGATGTTGCCGCCGCCGGCCCGCGCTTCGCGTTCTTGCGGGCCTGTGCCTGTAACCGTCGGTTGCGGGCGTCCGCGATCGAGTGGTTTGTTAGCGCCCACCGCGCCATCCGCTGCATCCTGAATAGACAGTACACCAAGTACACCGCCGGGAGCAGAACGAAGAACATGAACATCACACGCACCAGACTGGCCCAGAACCCGCCCATGAGTATCGCGTTCGTCATCGAGTTGAGCGTGTCAAGGAACGTGAGCGTGGCGGCGGCACCGACCAGCCACGCGCAGGTTCGGAAGTTGGCCCCGATCTCGTCGTCGCCCCAGAACGCGATGTTCGATAGGTAGATGCACAGCCAGATCAGCCCCACCGCTCCCACCGCGAAACACGCGATCGCGCCCCACACCAACCCATCCCCCGGCGGAGCGCCACGCGGTACCGTCGCCGCGGCGGCGTTGTACAAATACCAGTACACCGCCATGCACGTCGGCATCAATACCCAGAACACTTGCGTGATCCGTGCCGACCGCCGCAGCCCGCTCCATTCTTTCCGCGGATCGATCTGCGTCGTCGGCATAACCGGCCTGGGCTGCGTGCTGATCAACACGCCGATGTACCAGATCGCCGCCGCGGCTAACTGCATGATTGCCGCCGCGAACTTCGCTCCCGCCGGAAGCGCGAGCGACACCACGAACAGCGTCATCACGCACAGCACGCTGGCGAACAACAGCGTACTCCCAAATGCCAGCCCCGCCAGCCACATCTTGGGCGCGTTGACCAAGGCGTCGGTGTACCGCGGGATGTCCTTCTTCTTCACTCGAATCGCCCGCCCGCACTCCGGGCACACCCCGTCGCCCCGCAACCCCTTGAGGTTGTACCCGCAGTTCACGCACGCGCGGTCATCCATCACCGTCATCGGCGTGGCCTTCATCAATGATTCCGGATCGATCGGGCACATGCGGGCAATTGTACCGGCGGCACAGTTCACCGGTGCGGCACCTGAGCGGCGGTAGGGCTACCGCGCAATCGTATTGGGGTACCCCGGCTCTTCGACCCCTGGATTAATTGGGGTTGAGCGAGAAACAGGTGGTCATACGTGGCAGTCGTTACCTTGTGCTGTTCGGAACGGCCCGGGGATCTCACCCGACGAGAGGCGAGTTGGATTCAACCACGTCGGGTCGAACACAAACGCACACGGCATCTTCATCATGCCAGTTACACCTAAGAAGTGGGCTTCTCGTCGGCCGGGCATCCCGTCTGCCTCTTCGTTGTTAACTCACTTCATGCCACGGCGAGTCCCGACCTTCCGCCACCCACATTCCGGGCATCCCCCGCCCAAGTTCCACTTTAGGTCGTACCCGCACGCAGGACAGCACCCACAGCGAAGCCGCCGCCCGGCTTGCCACCAGGATAATTGCAACACGGGAATTCGCATCGCCCACCACCACGCGCTGCTTACGACGATGACATTCAACGCAAACCCACGCCAGATCGGTCGCAGTGGGACCAGTATCGGATCTCTCCGATTCGATCCCGCTTCCCAGAGCCAGCGGTGCTCGTACTGCCTCACACCTCGCGAGCACCACACTTCCCCTTTCATTGCACGCCACGGCCACCCGGTGCGGATCAACACGACCGTGCTGTACATGCCCATGTCCACCGGCCTCGATAGCCCCGGGATACCGGTATCAACGAACGCTTCTTCGTAATCAAGCCCCCGTTGCAGCGACATCCATCCCGCATCGAACGAGTAGGTATCACCCACAATAGTGGATTCCACCTCTGTCGAGCCGAGTGTGATCGTGCCCGTTGAGCGTGGTGCCCGAAGCGCCGCGCCCGAGTTCGGAAGTGTCCGTACCGACGATCGAAATATCCCTCTCACCAATGGAGGCAGTACCCACGCCACGAACAGGGTCGTAATTATTCCGAGCACAACCGCGGCGCACGCCCGTCCAATCCGTCGATCCGTCCGTATACGATCTGACGTGTTGCCCATTACGCGAGTGTACCCGGAGTTCCATCGGCGGGGTTATCTGGAAATCTGAGGTACCATCGAAGTCGTCGTTCATTTCACCACGATGTCGAAGTCGTCGTCGACCCGTTTTTTCGGTCTGAGCCAGGCCGCTACCTCCAATCTCGGACGAACACACGATCGCAACTGGCTTCCCGTGTCGTCACGCGCCCCTACAGTCACGCCGTGGTCCGAGTTTCGTGCCTCGGAACCACGACTTGCCAGTCTTCGTACTGTCTACTCTCACCTCCCCGTACTTGCGATTCTGAGGACTCTACCACTATGTCAACGATCCAAATCGACCGCCTTCTCGACACCGTTGTGCAGAAGGGCGCGAGCGACCTTCACCTTACGGTGGGCCGCCCGCCCACGCTGCGCCTCCACGGCCACCTCGTTAACCTCAAAACCAAAATCCTCGAATCCGAGGACATGGTCTCTCTCATGAAGTCCATCACACCCGAACGCTCCCAGCAGGAACTGCAAGAGCAAGGCGGGTGCGACTTCGGTTTCGCCTACGGCGAGGCCGCCCGCTTCCGCGTCTCCATCTTCCGTCAACGCGGCGACCTGGCGATGGTCCTTCGCCAAATCCCCAACCGACTGCTTTCGTTCGAGCAGATCGGGCTGCCGGATATGTGCAAGGAACTGATCCGTCGTCCGCGCGGGTTGTTCTTGGTTACCGGACCTACTGGCTCGGGCAAGACCACATCGCTGGCAACGATGCTCGACTTCATCAATATGACGATGGATCGGCACATGGTCACGATGGAAGACCCCATCGAGTATTACCACAAGCATAAAAAGTGCATCGTCAACCAGCGAGAAGTGGGCAACGACGTCCCCACATTCGGTGAGGCACTCCGTCGCGTCCTGCGCTCGGACCCGGACGTTATCCTCGTCGGTGAAATGCGCGACCTCGAAACCATCGAGGCGGCGATCCGGGCCGCCGAGACGGGCCACTTGGTGTTCGGTACCCTCCACACCACGGGCGCGGCGAAGACGATCGACCGTATCGTGGACGCCTTCCCGGTTACCCAACAGAACCAGATCCGAGTTCAGTTGTCTACTTCGCTGATCTGCGTGCTGAGTCAGGTGCTGTTGAGCCGGGTGGATCAGCCGGGGCTGGTGGCGGGATACGAGTTCCTTGTTGTCACGCCCGCCATTGCCAACCTGATCCGCGATAACAAGACGTTCCGAATCGATTCGTCGATCCAAACCGGCAAAAAGTTCGGCATGCAGTTGCTCGACGATCACCTCTGGACGCTGTACACACGAGGCATGATCTCCGCTGAAGAGATGATCGACAAGAGTAAAAATCCAGGTGACTTGACTGATAAGGTCCATCGACTCGGTCGAACAGTGGGTCGAGTCGAGTTGGATGAAGCAGAAGACGAAGCCGCTACTTGAGCGGATTTGGGCAAATGCAAGGTTATTGTTAGCACAACAATCTAGATGTCGCGTTAGCCTGTTGCGTTTTTTCCACATTGAATGCTGGAACCACAGGCTTATTTTGTTCGATTAGACTTGTATCGGCCCGTGTTCGGGCCGGGAGTGAAGTGTGAACACGATCGATCTTACAGAAATGAAGGGCCGGAAACTTGGTCGCGTGTTGACCAAACTTGGTAAAACCACGCGCGAACGGGTTCACGAGGCATTGGCGATCCAGAAGACGCGGAAGTCGCCGATCGGCAAGTTGCTAATCGAACTCGGTTACTGCACCGATCGAGATATACAAGAAGGATTGGCAGGCCAAGCCGGGATGGCGTTTGTTGATCTGACGAAGTTCACGATCTCCGACGAGGTTCGAGACTCGATTTCGAGCGAAACGGCGCAGGCGTACCAAGTCGTGCCGATCGAGTTCAATCCGAAAACCAAAAAGATCAAGATCGCCATGAAGAGTCCGGATAACTTCCGAGCGGTGGATGACATTCGGTTGTTGCTTGGATTCAACGTCGAGGCGGTGGTGGCGGACGCGGCGGACATCGACTCGACGCTCAAGAAGAGTTATTCCAAGAGTGAGTCGATTACCGACGCCGTGTCTGCGCTGGCTACCGACGACAAGTTCAAGAGTCTTGCGGGCAAGGGCGGGCTTTCGATCGACTTGGATCACCTGGAAGAGATGGCCGGGGACAACAAGGTCATTAAACTGTTGAACCTGGTGTTGTTACAGGCGATCAAGGACCGGGCAAGCGACATTCACTTTGAGCCGTTCGAGAACGAGTTCAAGATGCGGTACCGGATCGACGGCGTTCTGTACGAGATGGTCCCCCCGCCGAAGCACCTTGGCGCGGCGATCACGAGCCGCATCAAGGTCATGTCGCAGATGGATATCGCCGAGCGGCGGCTGCCGCAGGACGGGCGCATCGAGTTGACGGTAGGGGGCGCGCCGGTGGACCTTCGCGTGTCGGTACTCCCAACGATGTACGGCGAGAGCGTCGTGATGCGCGTGCTGGACCGCTCGAACGTGAAACTGCAACTGGACCGGATCGGGATGCGGGCCGACGACCTGACGCTGTTCCGCAAGTTGATCGACAAGCCCAATGGGATTGTGATCGTGACGGGGCCGACGGGGTCGGGGAAGACGACGACGCTGTACGCCGCGCTGATGGAACTGAACGACATCGGGACGAAGATCCTGACGGCGGAAGATCCCGTCGAATACGACATCGACGGGCTGTGCCAGTGCCAGGTGAACGTCGAGACCGAGACGACCTTTGCGAGGCTGCTGCGGAGTTTCCTTCGTCAAGACCCCGACACGATCCTGGTCGGAGAAGTGCGCGACCTGGAAACCGGGATCATCGCGGTGCAGGCGTCGCTGACGGGGCACCTGGTGCTGACGACGCTGCACACTAATGACGCGCCGAGTTCGATTTTGCGGTTGGTGGACCTGGGGGTGGAGCCGTTCCTGTTGACGGCGACGCTGGAAGGGATTGTGGCGCAGCGGCTGGTGCGCACGATCTGCGCGAAGTGCAAGGAGCCGTACGACCCGAAGGAAGAGGAGTTGATGGAACTGGCGTTGAAGCCCGAGGATGTGATCGGGCGACAGTTGTACCGGGGCAAGGGGTGCGATAACTGCCACGGTTCGGGGTACAAGGGTCGGATGGCGCTGTTCGAGATCATGTCGGTGGACGACGAGATGCGGGAACTGATCATGAAGCACGCGAGCACGAATATTCTGCGCGAGTGCGCGAGGCGGGCCGGGATGCGGACGCTGCGCGAGTCGGGGTTGCTCGCGCTGTACGAAGGGCAGACGACGATCGATGAGGTGGTGCGGGAGACGATGTCGGAGGATGCGTGATGAGGATGGTGAAGCCATTTCAGAAGTGCGTGCTGGTTGCTGCGTGTGCGGCGGGTGCCGTCGCCTCGGCGCAGCCGGCACCGGACTATGACTTCACCTGGTCCACGATTGGCGCGGTGGGGAATCCAGCGTATGTAGATAACGACCCCGACTACGCCCATCAGGTGGTGAATGGCCGCGGGAGCGTCGGGTACGAGTACCGGATGAGTACGCTCGAAGTGACGACCGGTCAGTGGATGGAGTTCCTCAACACGTTCGGCGGGGCGAACGGTACGCCCAATCAGTTCTGGCACGCTAACCTCACATGGTGGAACGCCGAACGCGGAACGGACGGAATATACCAACTGCGAACCGATGTGGCCGACGCTGCCATGACGCCGGTGTTTGGCGTGCCGTGGCGGATGGGCGGCCTGTACTGTAATTGGCTGCACAACGGCAAAGGTTCGGACCCGCAATCGCTGCTTGGCGGTGCGTACGACGTATCGACGTGGGGGACACTTCTGAACGGCCAGTTCACAGATGCGAGCAATCACTTGCCGGGTGCTCGATTCTGGATACCGACGTTGGACGAGCAGTTGAAGGCGTTCCAGTATGATCCGGATCGGTACGGAGAGGATCAGGGTGGTTGGTGGTTAGCAAGGAATCAGAGTGACACGCTCGGTACCCCCGGACCTCCCGGCGAAGGGACCACAAGTGCCGGGCTGCCGTTCGATATTGAACATCCGGGACTGGAACGCAATATTGCGTTGGGGGCGTATCCAGATTCGCTGTCGCCATGGGGGCTTCTCGATACGAGCGGAGGTACGTCGGAATGGAATGAGGAGATTTTTCCGGGTCATACACCGTTTGGGTCATTTCGGTTCGAGCGAGGCTATATGGGGTCGGCCGCTGGTGATGATGTCGCTTGGATGTTCCTTGATAGGATTTGGGGAACAAGCAGTGGTTCAGTGAACTCGCCAACCACCGGAATCGGACTGCGATTGGCATCGACCGTTCCCAATCCCACAGCAGCATTGCTTGTTGGCATTTTTGTTTTGCACCGAACTTCGACTCGAAGAAAGGGTGGCCCATGCGTACAACTTTGAACAGTTTTGTTCTACTGATCGGGCTTCTTGCCTTTGCCTCGACATGCGTGGCACAGAGCAACCGATTTCGTGTACGTGTCGTTCACGGAGGTGGAATTCAAGACAACTTCTATAACACGGCGGGTACCGGCAGGTGGCCCTGAAGTCTTATGACCGTGTCACCGAAGTCTGCTTTTGAGACTTCGGTGTCTTGGTGAGGCGTAGGACGTAAGACACCGAATTCGGCCTCAAAAGCAGTCCGACTTCGGTGGCACGAGTACGAGAAAGAGGTTCGTCGGGGCGAGATATGGAAATGCGGGGCGTCGGCGGGTATTGGATTTGAAGATAACTTGTGCAAGTTGAGAAACTTGCACTACGGGTCGGATTTGAAGATAACCGTGCAAGTTGAGAAACTTGCACTACGGATGATATTTAGAGACGGAGAAGAACCATGCCTGTGTTTGCGTATGAAGCGTTGAATGCCGCCGGGAAGCCACAGAAGGGGTCGGTGGAGGCGGCGAGCAGCGAGGAAGCGATCCAGCGGATCAAGAGCCAGGGGTTCTTCCCGACGTCGGTGCGGGAGCAGAAGAAGAAGGAGGACGCGGCGGCGGCCGCCGAGGGGGCGAAGAAGAAGCAGAAGAAGGAAGTGTCGATCAGCGTCGGCGGGGTGTCGCAGCAGAAACTGACGCAGTTCACGCGGCAGTTGTCGGTGCTGCAGGACGCCGGGCTGCCGCTGCTGCGGTCGCTGCAAATCCTGGAGAGCCAGCAGAAGCCGAGCAAACTGAAGAGCGTGTTGCAGACGGTGTGCGAGGACGTGGAAGGCGGGACGAGCCTGTCCGAATCGTTCGCCAAGCACCCGCGGGCGTTCAACAAGTTGTACACGAAGATGGTGGCGGCGGGGGAGGTCGGCGGCGTGCTGGACATCATCCTGCAGCGCCTCGCCGAGTTCATGGAGAAGGCACAGCGGCTCAAGAGGAAGATCAAGGGGGCGATGATCTACCCGCTGGCGGTCATCATCATCGCTACGGCGATCGTGACGCTGATTATGTACTTCATCGTGCCGAAGTTCGAGGAGATTTTCCGCGACTTCGGGGTGAAGTTGCCCGCGCTGACGAAGTTCCTGATTAATATCTCGAACTGGATCGCAGGGAAGGATGTGGGGCAGGTGGTGCCGGGCGCGATTTATATTCTGTTCTCGCCGCTGGTGATCTTCTTTGCGATCAAGTTGATCCGCAAGGCCCAGCCTGGGCGAGCGGCGACGGACACGATCGTGCTGTGGTCGCCGCTGTTCGGAAGGTTGATTCGGAAGACGACGACGGCCCGGTTCACGCGGACGCTGGGGACGCTGATCTCGGCGGGCGTGCCGATCCTGGAAGCGGTGACGATCACGAAAGAGACCTCCGGCAACTACGTGTTCGAGAAGGCGCTGGCGAAGGTTCACGACTCGATCCGCGAGGGGGAGAGTTTCGCGTCGCCGCTGCGTGAGAGCAAGGTGTGCGATGCGATCGTGGTGAACATGATCGACGTGGGCGAGGAGACGGGCGACCTGGACGCGATGCTGATGAAGATCGCGGACAACTACGACGAAGAGGTCGATGTCGAGGTGCAGTCGCTGGTCAAGCTCATCGAACCGATGCTGATGGTGTTCCTGGGCGTGGTCGTCGGAACGATCGTGGTGGCGATGTTCATCCCGCTGGTGGCGATGATCGAGTCGCTGCAAGGAGGCGGCATTTGAACCTGGCAACGAACAAGGAACGTGGGAGCCGCGGGCGCGGCGCGTTGCGGCGCGGGTTCACCGTGATCGAGTTGTCGATCGTGGTGCTGATCATCGCGGTGGTAGCGACGATCGCGTTCGTGACGTTCGGGCGGGCGATCCGCGGCGGGCGCGAAGCGGGCGAGCGGTTGTTCCTGAGCAACATGAAAGTGGCGGTGGAGCAGTTCAAGCAGGACCACGGGTTTTTGCCGCCGCTGGTGAACGACAACATCGCCGCGGTGGGTGAGTTTCGACTGGATAGTCCGTTGGACCGGAACACGCAGCAGCCGCTCGTTCGAGATACGGCGTTCCTGCGCGGCGAGGTGCAGCCCAATGCACCGCGATGGAGCGTGTTCTCGCTGCCGTTCTACGTGATGGGCGTGATGGGGTCGGCGCAGGACGGGATTGAAGGGCCGGGGTTCACCAAGCCGCTGGACGATGGATCGTTCTCACGCAGTGGGCGGAAGTATGACTCGTACTTCGACATGGGGCGTGATCCGGCGCGGATCCGGCGGAACCCGACGGCGACGCTGGGGCAGTCGGAAGTGGTGGTGATCGATCGGTGGGGTAAGGTGTCGTCGAACACGAGTTGGCTGCCGCTGAACACGATTCGTTATTACCGGTGGGAGCCGCGGTTTGTGCCGACGGGGTTGCCGAACGCGGGGACGGTGCAGAACTACAACGTGCCGAAGGTGGTCGGGCTGCCCAACTTGAACGAGGAACTCCGGACGGCGGGGTTTGCGATCGTGAGCAAAGGTCCGGATGGACGGATCAACGACAATCCTCCGACGCAGGGCGCACCAGAGAACGCGGACAACTTGGTGGAGGTGGGACGATGAGAACGAAGATGGGAATTGAGATTTGGGATTTGGGACTAGGGAAGAATGGGGAAGAGAGTGGCCGTGTGGTGTGTTCAAAGAGTCGAGCGTGGCGTGCGTTCACGCTGATGGAAATGATGGTGGTGATCTTGATTCTGGGGGTGCTGCTGAGCGTGGCGGTGCCGTCGTTCTCGGCGATGCTTCGGTCGTCTGAGGAGACGATGGCGGAGACGCTGCTGCGGAACGCGCTGCGGTCGGGAAGGGACGCCGCGCTGCGTGGCGGCGGGCGACAGGACGGGGCGGTGGTATTCGTATATGACTCGCAGTCACAGCGATTCTCGATGATTACGTGTACGAAGGTGGGGGAGTTTCTGGACGCGCCGGTGCAGGTGCCGGGGGTGCCGTTTGCGAATACGCCGGTGCTGCGCGAGGTGTTTGTGCCGCTGGAGACGGCGGAGCCGGTGCAGTTGCCGCGGAACTGGATGGTGCGTGGGTACGCGCCGATCAACTCGATCGATTTGCAGTGGTACGCGCCTGAGATGGGGCAGCAGGCGCGGTATGGCTTGGACCGTCGGCGGAGCGACTGGGTGTTTCCCGAAACCGATCTGTTCAATAAGAACGTGGTGAACGACGGGAAGAACCGGCAGACGTTCATGGTGCGGTTCGAATCGGGGACCGGGCTGGTGAGTCAGGCGAGCGGGGCGTCGGCGCTGGTGTTCCTGCCTGGGGTAGATTCGAAGTTCCGCACAGGTGCCACGTTCGGGCGGTACGCGCCATACTTGAAGAACTATCGGCGGTATGTGCAGACCGCGCTGGTGGACAACGGGCTGACGGATATCACGCGCCGGAACCTGATCGGGGACTTGTCCGGGGACACCATCTTGGTGAAGCCGGTGAAGTCGATCGCGCTGGGAGATGAAAGGAAGTTGGCGTCGGCGCTGGGTGTGCGATTGGATGGTGGGACGGGGAGTTTGTACACGCTGACTGGTGTGAACCCCGCCGCGCCGCGGTTTGTGATGGGTGTGACGGCGCAGCGGATCGCGCAGTGGGTGGAGGGGAGCGGGGATCTGAATAACAACGGCACGCCGGATTCGCGCGAGCCGAACTACATCCGCGACGCGCGGGTGTACATCGTGGACCGCTTCACGAGCGAACTGCGGGAAGTGAAGGTGGAGCCATGAGGATGAAGATAGGAAGTTGCAGTAGGGGTGTGGGAGCAGGGAAGAAAGGCGACGCGCCTGTGTGTGGTATGAGAACGACTGGGCATCGACGGGCGGGGTTCACGCTGCTGGAGATCATGATCTCGGTGCTGATCCTTGCGCTGGGGCTGCTGGGGCTTGGCGCGGTGTTCCCGGTCGTGATCCGCTCGCAGCGGATCGCGCAAGACGAGACGTACGGCGCGATGGCGGCGGATACGGCGCTGGCGACGCTGAAGTCGATGAACTTCGAGAGTTCGCTGACGCCGCAGGGGCCGAACCTTCAGCCGCGGAATATTTGGAAGTTGATGCGTGGATACTACGACAACAGCGCGATCCCGCCGGCGTACCGCCCGAGCCGGCTGGGGACGGCGGCGTATCAGCACGGAGAGTGGTACGTTCCGCCGATCGACAACATACAGAACAGTGTGGAGCTCGGCGCGCCGAACGCTCAGAACCGGATGAACATGCCGGTGTCGGTACGGCTGTACCCGCAGGGGTCGCCGAACTTGGCGCCGCCGCAGTTTGTGTGGGATCTTGCGGTGCAGCGGATCGACGACGGAATCCCGGATACCGGCCCGACGGGGAACAACGCGGCGACGGACTCGCTGCGCGTGGCGGTGTTTGTGCGCCGGCTGGACCTGCGGATGCGTCCGCAGATGGGTCGGACGATCTACGCGGCGATCGCCGATAGCGCGATACCGAACGCGCAGCGTCTACGGCCGGTGGGTGCGAATGCAACGACCGGGCTGCCGACGGGTGATGGAACGGGAGACTACGCGGCTCCGTTCACGCTTCAGGTTGAAGTGCGGAACGACGGGATGGGGCGGCTCGTGCGCGATCGTATCTACCTGGAAACGAACGCCAGCGCGGAAGAGTGGGCGATGCTGCGGCAGGTTGGGCAGAAGGTGATAGATAACCTTGGGAATATCCACACGGTGACGGGATCGGTGCAGAACGGGACGGAGCGGTACGTGACGCTGGAAGCGCCGCTGCCCCCGTCGGTTTCGACGCTTGTGTGGCCGGATGGGAAACCGGTGTTTCACCAGATCGTTCTGACGGCGAAGGTGCCGGCGGCGGTGAAGGTGTACGAAGTACGCGAGTAACGACGCAAACGCGAAGCGGGGGATGGAATCGGGTGTGTGAGTGATGGGTGCGGGGTGATGCGGCGGATGTGCGGCGATAAGCCATGCACGGACGCTCGCACGAGGAACATGCGATGCTAGAACGTAATCAGATATCTGCCGATGACATCCGCCGCACTCGTTCGCACAAGCGAACGCTGGCGGGGTTTACGCTGATCGAGTTGCTTGTGGTGGTAGCGATGCTGTCGCTGATCACGGTGGGGCTGGCGCGGATCTTCCGGTCGGCGGGTGATACGGCGCGGGCCGGTCGGCGTGTGAGCAACACGAATAGTTACGCCACGCTGATCGAGCGGCAGTTGCGTTCGGACTTCGCGTCGATGTCGCGGTCGGGGTTTCTGCTGATACGGAACCAGACGGCAGGCGGGCCGCCGAACAACTCTGGCGCGGCGATTACGCTCGCGCCCGGCGCGCCGAATCCGCGGACGCGGCGGGTGGACGAGATTCTGTTCTTTGCGAAGGGTGATTTCACATCGCAGCGGACGCCGGTGCATCCGGATCGGTCGCCGCGCTCGAACGAGGCGATGATCTATTACGGGCACGGGCTGAAGTGGAACCCGCAGGACACGAACTATCTGTCGGACCTTCGGCTGGATGATCCGAACGACAATACGACGACGCCGGGGTTCGGGGTGACGGGTCCGGATCGGTACGCGTCGGACTGGGTGCTGGCGCGGCGTGCGTATGTGTTGCAGCAGCCGAATGCGACCCCGACGACACCGCTGCCGACGACGCTGGCGGATCCCTCGCCGGTGTGGCCCGGGCCGCCGCAAAACTCGTCGCAGCCGAACTCGAACTGGGAAGACCTGGACCGGAACGTGCAGATCGCGCTGCAGCCGGCGGCGATCAGCGCGTTCCGGGTGATATCGAACGATGGCGGGAATCAGTTGCCGACGAACGGGAACGTGGTTCGAGACGAAACGCCGGTGCAGCGACCGCGGCTGGCCAGCGGGATCGTGGACGTGATAGCGACGAGCATGAGCGAGATCCGGGGCGTCGTGCTGGACGCGCAGCCGGTGGCGGGCGTGGATGTGCCGTTCT
>JBGSIF010000166.1:0-22101 GCA_041742635.1 Phycisphaerales bacterium | reverse complement strand
CGCGGCTTCGCCCGGTGCCGGCGGCCGCCTGCTCATGCGTGCCCGTCCCTACGAAGACCGCAGGCTGCTCGCGGTCGAGCACGGACGATGGATCCTGGGTGAAGAGGCGATGCTGCGTGCCGACGGCATCGCCGCCGACCTGATGCGGGCCGTGACCTGAAACACGCGACGAAGAAAGGCCGTGGTTCGGACGAATCCGAACTACGGCCTTGGTATGAAACGGGTACTGCGAGATCACGCGGATCAACCGCGATTACTTCGGGAGGATCACGGTGTCGATGACATGGATCACGCCGTTGGAGGTCTCAATGTCCGCCTTGGCTACCTTGGCACCATCGATCATCAGGTTCTTGCCGTCCTTCTTGATCTTGAATGACTGACCGTTGAGAGTCTTGGCTTCGGTGAGTTTCGCGGCGTCGTCAGAGTACACGCGACCAGCTACAACATGGTACTTCAGAATCGCCGCGAGGGTATCTTTGCCCTCGGGAGTACCAAGCATCGCCAGTGTTTCCTTGGGCAGTTTGGCGAAGGCTTCGTCGGTCGGCGCGAAAACGGTGAGCGGGCCTTCCCCACTCAACGCTTCGGCCAGACCGGCGGCTTTGACGAGCGACACCAGCGTCGTGAACTTCGCCGCGACCGCGGTCTCGACGATGTTGTTCATCTCCGGCATCAGCACCGTGTCGATGACATGGATCACGCCGTTCGACGCTTCGATATCCGTCTTGGTGACCTTCGACTTGTCGATCGAGACGGTACTCTCCTTCACGCTCACGTCAACCCGCTGCCCATTGAGCGTCGCGGCATTTGTCAGCCCGACAACCTTGTCGGCCTTGACCGCGCCTTTGACGACATGGTACTTCAGGATCGAGACCAGTTTGCCTTTGTTCTCAGGCAAGAGGAGCGATTCCACGGTTCCCTTCGGGAGTTTCGCAAACGCTTCGTCGGTCGGCGCGAAAACTGTGAATGGGCCTTCGCCGCTGAGGGCGTCAACCAGCCCAGCCGCGGTCAGCGCAGCGGTCAGCGTCTTGAACGTCCCCGCCTTCGTCGCCACCTCGACAATGTTCGGGCCGTCCTTCTCATGAACCATCCCCACATGCACGACCGACGTGTCGCCCTTCTTCGTGCAGGACGAGGCTTCCTTGGACTGGTTGCACTGACCCATCGCCGAACCGGCGAGGGCGAGGATCGAGAGCAGACCGATAGCAGGTGCCGAGCAAATGCGCATGAAACAGCTCCTTTTGATACAATATTGGGTTGGGCGAATGTGCCCCCGAGGTGCCAACTTCCGATGGCTGACACGGTTGTGATTTCGCCGCCTTTGCCGGATGGATTCACTGGTTCCGTTAATTTTCATCCGAATGCACGCACGAGCGATTCGAACGGAACCCAGAAACACATCTCGGTCCTGCAACGTAACTGTTTCCGGTTGTTCGCTAAGGAATCATCACCGATGAACCTCCTCACCATCGCGTGCCTGTTGATGTTGCTGTCGGTCGTGCCCTCGCGTGGAGCGATCTCGCAGGAATTGCCGCTCGTGTTTTCGTTCGACGAATCCAGCAAAGGGTGGGCCAACCAATCTCCCCTCGACGAACACTCACTATCGGAATGGGCCACAACAGCCGGCCGATCCGGTGGCGGGATCCATTTGAAAGCCACCGCCGGCAAGCCGGATCAAATGCGCCCATGGCGCACCGTACTGCGAGATCCGTCCGCCGGGAAGCGTCTGCGGTTTTCGGCCTGGGTGAAAGGCAACGCCGTCGAGACGGTCGTGTCGCTCGTTGTACAGGCCCACGCTTCTAACGATGGGTTCAGCACGTTCGGTGCCGCATCGACACAAGCAAACTTCCCGCTCAAAGGGGACTTCGATTGGACCCGCATCGAGACCACAGCCGATGTCCCACCTGGAACGAAAAATCTCCAGGTCTTGTTGCTGCTAGTCGGGAACGGCGAAGTCTGGTTCGACGATGTCGAGATCCACGATGTCGGTGATGCCGGGCTGATCGCGCCGGGTATCTTCCAGACCCGAGGCAAGGCAAGCATCACCACACACCCTACCCAGCCCGCCGTTCGGATCGTGCCCCTCCCGCTGAGTTACCAGGGGCAAGTACCCCTGAGTTACTCGCTCGACATCGATCCGCCGGATCGTTTCATCGGCGCGACCACCCAAGAAGATCGACCCGGCAACTGGACCCTGCGGCTTACGCTCGCCCCTCCACTGGTCGGCGCACCCAACACGCCGATCATCGTCGAATGGTCCTCGCTCGTCCTCATCGGCCCATCGCTATTCGACGACGTACCCAAGACCGCCGCGTTTCCAAACAAGTGGCCGGAAGAAGCCGCTGCGTGGCTCGTCGGCACTCGATGCGTCCAAGCCGACAACGATCGCATCCAAGCCGTCGCGCGGGCACATCGCGCCGACTCCAACGATGTGATGGATGTCATCAGCCAAATACTCGCCGCCGCGAAATCGATCATCGATCAACAGACCGGAACGTGTACAACGCTGGACGCAGTCGAAGCGCTGGACAAAAAAGGATCTTGCACGAGCCGGGCGAACCTGCTGGCCGCTCTCCTACGTGCCTCGGGCGTGCCGGCTCGCATTCTTGCGGGCTATCCGGCGTGGTCAGGTCCGCTGCAAACCCACTTCATCGTCGAAGCCTATGTGCCCGGCTACGGGTGGTACCCCATCGAACCGACCAAACTGTGCGCACCTTGGCCTCGCCATGAGCAAGTCCAAGTGGCGATCGTGCCGCCGGAGTATGAGAATCGCTCCGAATCCAGAGACGGCATCGCCGACGGGGTTCCATACTTGTCCGTCGATGAACACGCCCCAGGGTCCGCACCGTTCGTGTGTGTGGGCGTCGTGAGTCAAACCAAGCCGCACTGCGATCACGAAACCGTGGTACTGCGGAATCTGCCGGGCGACGCGCCCAAGCACGACTGGACCGGCGCACTTGCCGCGGCTACTGCCGTGTGGGAGTCATGGCTCGTTGGCCAACGTTCAGCAGGCACCACGACACGATGGCAGTTCCGCCCCACTGCGTTTGACGTACTGCCTCTCTCGCTCGGGGAACTCCGCAAGGCGGTCACACAGCCTGCGAACCCAGAACGATGAAACCGATTATGCCGCCTTCGACGACGGCGAATAGACGCGCATCGAACTCGGCCCCGCTCGTTTCGCGGCGTTCACCGCTTGCGTCGTCACCTGCTCCAGACCGGTGACGTCATCGAACTTCGGACCATTCTCGCCGTGCGCCGTCGTCACACCGACGCACGCTGTCACCGATAGTTCGGGGGGCGCATCCTTCGCCGCGGCGATGAGTTCCACCGGCGTGCCTTGGATCCGGCTTCGGGCATCATCGGCACCAACAACGGCTTTGACCCGGTCGGTCTTGGGCATCGCCACCGCGTACTGCCCACCCTCGAAGTACGCTACGAGCGCACCCGTACCCCGATACGCATCGCGGAGCCGCTTTGCCACATGGATGATCACCGTGTCGCTCGCGTCCTCGCCGTAACTTGTTTTGATTCGATCGAGTTCATCGATCTCGAAGATCGCCATCGACAACGGTGTCGCCCCAGCCCGTGCCTGCTCAAACGCCGCGATCATCGTCTGCTCGAAACATCGACGAGTGGCAAGTCCGGTCAGTTCGTCAAAGTCTCCCGATGGACCAGTGGCACTGAATGATTCATCAAAGGACTCAATATCGGGGATCTTCATCTCGCACAGGCGTTTCCCCGCCTCTTCGAGGATCGCCTTTGAGTCCACCTTCGGCCCCGTATCGATCTGGAGCAACGCCCCCATTTCCTTCGCGGCGGCGGAGATTTTCTTGAGTATGTCGTCCGCTTGTACGTTCTTGAATGCGAACCACTCCTCGGCACGCTGGTAGAACTTTCGGAGTGACTCGACGGTCTCGACCCCGACCAAAATATCGGCGGCGATATTCCCGAGCGCAACGGCTCGAACGATATTGAGATGCCCCGCCGGTGCGGCGTTCGGACGCTCGTGGTACTTCACGGGCATCACGAGTTCGCCCGGCAGTTTCCAACGCTCCGCGAGCAACGCCCCGATGTCCGGATGCTGCACATCTAGAGCCTGCAGTTCGGCGCGGATCAGTTTGCGATGATCGCCGGCGGTGCTGAGCATGATCTCGCCGTATTCCTTACCGAGTGTCTGATGTAGGGCAAAGACACCCACGTCCTGAAGCAGACCACCCAGGAAGCACTCTTCGTCCGTACCGATGCGGGCTTCCTTGGCGATGAGTTTCGCCGCGACTCCTGTGTTCAGCGAGCGACGCCAGTACGACACCTGATCGAACCCGTCGCTGTCAACCTCGGTCAATGCCGAAACAAGGGAGAACCCCAGCGCGAGCGTTTTGACTGCCGAGAGGCCGAGCATCACTATTGCCTGATTGATGCTCGAGCATTTTTGGCGCATGCCATAGAACGACGAGTTCACAGTGCGGAGCACCTTCGCCGCAAGCCCTTGATCGCTCGTGATCGTTTCCGCGAGCGCCTTCATATGGACGTTGTTGTCTTTGGTGAGTTCGATGACGCGAGCGGCTACCGCCGGGATGCTCGGCAGCGTCTTGCACGACAGCACTTGTTCCAGTACGTCTGGGTTCATCTTTGGGTTTGTCCGATGAGGAGTTATCCTGACCAGCGACTCGGTGCGTGTCGCGTTCAATCGGATCATCGGACATCCGCGAATCCAACTGAATCGCAACCCGCCGCTTCGTGCGATTTTTGCGCTCCGATGATCAGGCCGCACCATCCGACACGGTGTCCTTATCGAACGTGACGCTCCCGTCGGTTCGGACTACACTTGGTCCCATGTTCGATTCACCCCCCTCATTTCTCACGGCCCAACTGCTGGTCAGCATCCTCGTGGTGGTGATCGTGGTTCACGTCATTCTCGGTGCGGTCGCGTACTCCATTTACCTGGAACGAAAAATCTCCGCCTATATCCAGGACCGCATCGGCCCGAACCGCGTCGGCTTCGACTTCGGGCTCCCGGTCCTCCAGAAACTCTTCAGGGGCTTCGGCTTCTGGGGGCTCGGACAGCCCCTCGCCGACGGCATCAAGTTCCTCCTCAAAGAAGACTACCAGCCCAAAGGGGCCGATAAATACCTCTTCACCCTTGCCCCTGTCATCATTGTCATCCCAGCGCTCATCGGCTTCGCTGTCATCCCGTGGGGAGGCATGGTCAACTTCCCGACCTTCACCATCCCCGTTCTCGATTGGACGATCCTCGGCGGCCCCGTTCAGGTCACCGGCGCGGTCATCAATGTCGGCATCGTCTACCTCCTCGCCGTCGCCTCTCTGGGCATCTACGGCGTCACCCTCGGCGGCTGGGCCTCCAATAACAAATACTCCTTCCTCGGTGCACTCCGCGCGTCCTCGCAGATGCTCAGTTACGAGATCCCCATGGGGCTTTCGCTCCTCTGCGTCCTGCTCATTACGGGCACGCTCATCCCGCACAAGATCATCAACTTCCAACTCGAGCACGGTTGGCTCATTCTCTCCATGCCCGCCGCCGCCGTCATTTTCTTCATCTGCATCCTCGCCGAAGCGAACCGCGCGCCGTTCGACAACGCCGAGTGCGAACAAGAACTCGTCGGCGGTTACCACACCGAATACTCGTCGATGCGCTTCGCACTCTTCTTCCTCGCCGAGTACTCACACATGGTGACGAGTTCGGCATTCTTTGCCCTGCTCTTCCTGGGCGGGTATCACCTGCCGCTGATCGTTCCGGGGCATCCGCTCTCGCCTGACAACATGAGCCTCTTGGCGGTCTTTGCCAAGTTCGGCGTCTACTTTACCAAGGTCGTTCTGCTTGTCTGCTTCATGATGGTCATCCGCTGGTCGCTCCCTCGCATGCGTTTCGATCAGGTCATGCAGATTGCCTGGCAATCGGTCATCCCGATGTCACTGATACTGGTCGTTGCGACCGCGTTCATGATCAGCCGCGGCTGGACGAGCCTGCCTTGGCTGCTGGGGATGAACATCGTCTTCGCCGCCGCCATGCTTGTGTTCATCCCCATGCTCCCCAAGCAAGCGATGAACCGAAAGGTTCGGCTGGCAGGATCCAGATACTACCCCGTGCAGGAATGACCACTGCATCGGTTTTTGAGCGAAACAAAAACAAGCCCCGGCGTGGTACGCCGGGGCTTGTTATTCATGTTGAGTTATTCACAAATCATGCACGAAGTCGCCGATACGTTCAGCATCCAGTTGTTCTTGTACGACGCATAAGGCACGCCCTGCGCCGACAACACCGTCACCCATGCCGTCAACGCCGAGCACATGCAGTCCCGATTGAACGTGAACGAAATCACGGCATCGTTACAATCAATACACCCGCTCGCACGCGTCCGCACACACTGATCACCGAGCAGACCCAGCCCGTTCCCATTCACACACGGCGACACCACCACCGAACCCACCGGCGGCATCGTTGGGAACCCCGTAAATGCCCCATAAACCAGCCAGTTGGACATGAACACCTGCGCATCGCACGCACTCGGAATCGTGACCCGCACGGTGATATCGCCGTTCGTGTCCACACACGCCGTATTGCAGAGTTGGAGCAGCGCGTCGAACGACAGGTCGTATGAAATGATGGGGTGGAGGTAGTCGTCGCAGGAACAGTTGTAGCACCCGGGCACTTGGCGGGGACGCCAGACGACGGGACACACCCGACCGGCCCCGCAGACCGTTGAGGGCGAGGTGCAGTTGAGGTTCGCGCACGCCCCGCCGCCGCCCGTACCTCCACCACCCGGCGGCACCGTGTCGCCCGGCCCGGTGTACGTGCCACCCGGCCCGATGGGTATCGGCCGAACCGGATGTGGGTTCGGAGCCGGTACCGGCGTGACCCCGATCGGCTGGCTCTGAACAGTCACGGCGACGAGCGTTACCGCGGCAACCGCGACGGCAAACAAACCAAAGATCGCAGACTTTTTCACAGTGGACCTCCTACAAAAAAGGTGAGTCCCCTGCACTAAGAGTGCGATAACCACAAGCTCGGCGGATAATAATAACCACCGGAATCACAATAAATTACTCCGTTGGCCACTCGCGTAGTTGTCTGTGATACCAACGCAAAGCGTCATCTCTGACTCACGCGTCCCCCGTGAGATTGCAGCGAGTGCTGAAAGAACGCACTTCGACTCTCCACTCGTTTCAGTCGCCAAAGAAAAAAACGACTGCCAGAGAAGGCAGTCGTTGAGTGGGGTCGTGTCGCTCGAAGCGGTTCGATTACTCGATCGTGGGAAGCCACGTAGCGAGGATATCGCGTGCCGCCGAAAGATCGCGTTTGTCGAGCATTTCCGTGACGGTATGAATGTAGCGGGTGCCGACGACGATACCAACAGCGCGGCATCCCTTGGTGGCCATCTGTGCCGCCGCGCCATCTTGCCCGCCGCGTGCAAGGATTGTGCGTTGGCACGGGATCTTGTGCTTGTTGGCGACGGATTCGATCTCATCGACCAGCTTGTAATCGGCGATGAACGAGGAGTCCATGATGTGCAGCCCGAAGCCCTTGCCGTGCTCGGTGACGAGTTCGTCGGCGGGGACGCCCGGAGTGTCACACGCGAGCGTCACATCAAGCCCAACGCCGATGTCGGGATCGACGCCGAACGACGCCGTCTTGGCCCCCCGCAGACCGACTTCCTCCTGCGTGGTGAAGGCGACGTACAAGTCCGCGGCGTGCGGCACCTCGGCTTCGTGGATCTGTCGCAGCGCCTCGATCCCCAGCCAGCACGCCACACGGTTATCCAGACACTTGCTCACGAACTTGTCGCCCATATCGAGTGCCGGCTCGTCCCACACCACGTAATCGCCGATCTTCACTCGTTTTTTCACCAAGTCCGCCGGCAAACCGGTATCGACCAGAAACTCCTTCACCTCAGGGATTTTCTTCTTGTCTTCCTCGCTGGCGATATGGATGGGGCGGCCGCCGGGGTTCATCACCGCGGGGATATCCCCCGTCGGAGTACAGACCAGGACGCGGCTGGAGAACATATTCCGCGTATCGAACCCGCCCGCGGCGTTCAGCCGAATGAACCCCTTCTCGTCCACTCCCTTCACATACCACCCGATCTGATCCATGTGGCACAGCAGCATGACTTTGGTCGCGGGGGTCGATTCAATCACCGCCTTGCCCCGTTTGGGGGCAGGCTTTTCGATCTTCTTCCCCTTCGGCCCGCGCGGGCCGCGACGACAGATCAGCGATCCCATCGCATCCGTCCGTACCTCGTCAAAGATCCGGGGAGACTTGATTTCGGACTCGATCAGCGCACGCACGCGTTCCTCGCGGCCGGGGATGCCGGGGATTTCGCAGAGTCGCTTGAGCAGGTTGGTATTGAAGGCAGGCATGTCATGGCTCCGATTGTGAACATGGGAACAGACGGGCGTAGAAAGTAAGGTACGAACGGAGACACAGTTTCGCGTGCTGGACCCCAAAAGTCCACTCCAGACCTCCCGCCATGCCGGGACTTTTTCAGCCCAAGCAGGTACCGTATCGACGATGTCAAACCCCAAACAGGTGCCGCCGTACCCGGTTCTGCCCCCGCGTGAACTCAAAGCCACGCTTCGGCAGATTGACCGCGTGCGGGCACTCTGCACGACGATGCCCGAAGCGACCGAACGGCTCTCACACGGCGAACCCACATGGTTCGTCCGCAAAAGAGTGTTCACCATGTTCTCGAACAACCACCACGGTGACGGCCGCGTCGCTATCGTCGTTCCGTTTGACCCCGGCCTCCAACCGCTCTTGATTCAATCGGAGCCTGCGAAGTACTACTACCCACCCTACGTCGGGGTGAACGGCTGGCTCGGCATCCTTTTGAATCGGGTCAGCGAACGCGACCTCCGTGAACACATCCTCGAGGCGTGGCGTCGTGTTGCGCCAAAGAAACTGCTGCAAACATTCGATGCTTCGTGAAGAATTCGGCGTTAATCACCGTGCATGAGCGCGGCCCACGAAATGACTTTTCAGCGCGGGTTTAGGATTAGTGTCCGCCCAGGTAGGCCTTGCGGACCTCGTCACTCGCCGCGAGCGCCTTTGCCGAATCGGCCATCTTGATCGAGCCAACCTCGAGGCAGTACCCAAAGTGCGCGACGTGCAGTGCCATATTGGCGTTCTGCTCCACGAGCAGGATCGTGGTACCTGATTCGTTGATCTCGCGGATGATCTTGAAGATCGTCTGAACAATCTGAGGTGCCAGACCGAGCGATGGTTCGTCGAGCAACAACAAGTTCGGACGGGCCATCAGCGCACGCGCCATGGCGAGCATCTGCTGCTCGCCCCCGGAGAG
Organism: Phycisphaerales bacterium; assembly: GCA_041742635.1. Taxonomy (GTDB): domain Bacteria; phylum Planctomycetota; class Phycisphaerae; order Phycisphaerales; family UBA1924; genus JTS-AC122. Next base: position 12,784 of record JBGSIF010000166.1, on the reverse strand, counting down.
CGTGCCGGCGGCCTGTTTCAATCGTTCACGCAGCCGGGGGAACAGCGTCAACCCTCGCTCGCGGTCCTTGGCAATCTCGGCATGGTCCTTGCGGATGAACGCACCCAGGTCCAGGTTCTCACTCACCGTCAGGTTCGGAAAAATCCCGCGGCCCTCGGGCGAATGGGCGATCCCACGCCGAACGATCATGTGCGGCGCGACACCGACGAGCGATTCCCCGTTGTAGGTGATGCTCCCCGAGGTCGGGCGCAGCAGCCCGGAAATAGCGCGGAGCGTCGTTGATTTTCCCGCGCCGTTGGACCCGATCAGGGTAACGATCTGCCCAGGCTCGATATTGATGGTGATGCCATGCAGCGCGTGGATCGCGCCGTAGTGAACATGCAGGTCTTGGACGGAAAGAAGTGGCATAGGTAGGGACTCAAATCATCGAACCATGCAAGTCACACGCAAGACTTAGAGACTGTTTCAGAACCCTACACAATCTCGTGGGGCAGGCGTCCTCGCCGGCCTCTATTTTCTTCTACTTCTTGGTTCTGAAACCGGCTCTTACGCCACGACCGCTTCACCCAGATACGCCTCGATCACCTTCGGATTATTCTGTATCTCCCCCGGCGTCCCCTCCGCGATCACCACGCCGTAGTCAAGAACGGTGATGTGTTCGCACACATCCATCACCAGGCCCATGTCGTGCTCGATGAGCAGGATCGTGAGTTTGAAGCGGTCGCGGATGGAGCGGATCAGTTCGCGCAGCAACTTCTTCTCCTGCGTGTTCATCCCCGCCGCGGGCTCGTCCAGGAGCAGCACCCGCGGGTTCGTCGCCAGCGCCCTCGCTATCTCCAGCCGGCGCTGATCGCCGTACGGCAGGTTCCGGGCGTACTCCTCGCACCGGCTCTCCAGTTCGAAGATCCGTAGCAACTCGCGAGAGAACCCATCGATCGCGGCTTCTTCCGCGCGGTAGTGCGGCGTGCGCCCGATCGCCCCCGCCAACGTCCCTTCCGTCCGCAGATGGCACGCCAGCCGAACGTTATCGTGAACCGACAAATCAGGGAACAGCCGGATATTCTGGAACGTGCGCGACAGCCCCGCCGCCGCGATCTGATACGGGCGCAGCCCCACCAGCGCGGTCCCCGCCAGGTCGATCGACCCAGTCTGCGGCAAATACACCCCCGTGAGCAGGTTGAACACCGTCGTCTTTCCCGCCCCGTTCGGCCCGATCAACCCGCGAAGATCCCCGGGCCTGAGCGCAAGCGAACAATCACTGACCGCTTTCAATCCACCGAACGCGATCGAGATCCGTTCAACTTTCAAAATCGCATCCGCAGGGACGCTCATCGCTTCCCCTTCCCGGCGGACGCCGATTTCTTCCCGCCGATCCGAAGATCCCAGATCTCACCCAGCCCCATCAACCCCGCGGGGCGCAGGATCATCATCAGGATCAGCATCAGCGCGTACAGCACCATGCGATACTCGGCGAGATTAATCCCTGCCTGCTTCGCGCCGAACCGCAGCAACTCCCACCCGATGCACAGCCCGCCCAGCACCAGGAACGGCGCGAGTTTCCGCCGGGAAAACACCGCGATGATCCCGCCGATCACCGCCGCGCCGATGATCCCGTACGGCCACACGCTGGGCGGCTCCCGCAGCAGTTCCGGCACGGTCGTCAGCACGATCGCCGCGATTGTCGCGCCCGAGATCGACCCCAGCCCCCCCAGCACGACCAGGATGATGATCTCGAAACTCTTCATGAACCCCAGTTCACCGGGGTTGAGCTGCACCCCGCTGGTGTGCGCGAAGAGCCCGCCGGCGATCCCGGCGAAGAACGCCGCGATCACAAACGCCTGCACCTTGTACCGCGTCGTGTTGATCCCCATCGCCTCGGCGGCGATCTCGTCCTCGCGGATCGACAGGAACGCCCGGCCGTACGTGCTGCGCTTGAGCCGGTACGCTACGATCAGCGTGATCGACGCGAACAGCCCCACCCAGAACAGGCTCGTATAAAACGGCAACCCTGAGAACCCGATCGCCCCGCCCAGGTGCAGCGGCAGTTGGTACGTCGGCGTCGTGCCGATTTCTTCGGCGGTGTAAATCACCGCCGGCGTCTTTGTGACCAGTACCCGCACGATCTCGCCGAACCCCAGCGTTACGATCGCCAGGTAATCGCCCTTGAGCCGGAGCGACGGCAGCCCGACGACGTACCCGCACCCCGCCGCGAAGACCCCGCCGATCACCAGCGACGCCGCGAAGAGCAGATCTCCGCCGGTCAGGAGCGGCGCGGTTCGCCCATCGAGCATCGTGCTCACCATCCCCCCCTGCGCGGCGGCGTTCCCGAGTTCGCCGTAGATGTAGTACGACCCGTAATACACGATGCACGCCGACGTATACGCCCCGACAGCCATGAACGCCGCGTGCCCGATAGAAAACTGCCCCGTGAACCCGTTCACGATTGTCAGCGACACCGCCAGGATGATGTTGGTACACACATCCAACGCGATCTTGGACGTGTAGTCACCCGCCAGTGGCCGCAGCACGAACTGCAGCAGCGCGGCGACCCCGATCCCAATCACCACCGGCGCGAGCGACCGCAATACCGTTTTCGCAACAGGCGGCTTCAAGGCTGGGGTTCGAGTAGTGAAGTACGACACGGTCTTTATGCAGGAACGATCTCAGCGAAAACGCAGCCTTTGACACACTCTCACGCACGGCTTTTACGCGGCAGTATTCCGCTATGCCTTCAAACAATAATCACACTTTTTCCCTCACCGACTTGCCCAATAAACCGCTGGGACGGAAGAGTAACACCAGGATCAAAAGCCCGAACACATACACATCGCGCATCGATGAGTCGATGTACGCCGCCCCGAAGAACTCGAGTAGCCCGATCAGCAGCCCCCCGAGCATCGCCCCGCGGATGTTCCCGATCCCCCCCACGACCGCCGCGACGAATGCCTTCAGCCCCAGCATCGTCCAAGTCATCGTGGCCGTCTGGTTCAGCCCGCTGTACTTCTGGCTATAGAGGAACCCCGCCGCCGCCGCCAGCATTGCACCCGTCACAAACGTGAAACTGATGACCCGATCGACAGGAATCCCCATCAGCGCGGCGGTGTTCGTGTTATGCGACACCGCCCGCATCGCCCGCCCCATCTTCGTGCGGAACACCAGCCAGTCCAGAGCGATCATCAGCACGATCGCCGTCCCCGCGCCGATCACATCCACCGCCCACACTTTCACCCCGCCGATGACGACACCCCCCGGCCCCACCTCGCCTCCGATTGTCAGCAGCGGCGCGGCAGTCGGCAGCAGCGCGGGCATCGACTGCGGCCTCGTCCCGAACATCCACGGCGCTTGCCCCACGTTCTGCAACAACAAAGACACCCCGATCGCCGTAATCAGCACGTTGAGCCGCGGCGCTTTGCGCAGCGGCTTGTACGCCAGCCGCTCCAGCGTGAACCCCACCAGCCCGCACGACAGCATCGACACGATCAGGATCAACCCGCCGCCGATCACGTCCTGCCCGCCGCGCTTCAGCACCCACACCACATTAATCAACCCGATGATCGTCCACAGCCAGCACGTCATCAGCGCGGCGACTTTCCACACGTCCACATGCGGCACCCGCCGCTTGACATCCCCACCCAGTTTCGGCTGCACCCACTGCTCGTACGCGAAACTCAGCGCCGTCAGCCCCGCCAGCCCGACCCCGATCCACACCACCCACCCGGCCACATGCAGCGGATGATCCACCACCCACCCCGACGGCCCGCCCCACCCCGTCGCCGCCGCCGTCGAGAACGACACCCACGCCCCCAGCACGAAGATATCGCTGTGCGCAAAGTTAATGAACTTCAGGATCCCGTACACCATCGTGTACCCGAGCGCGATCAGCGCGTACAGGCTCCCAACGGCCAAGGCATCCATCAACGTTTGAAGCAGTTTCTCCAGCACAGGCCCGGATAGTAACGCATTTCGCGGTTGAGTGAAGCGGCCAACACAAGCCATCGCAACTTCTGTTCTACTGCGTAACCCCCGACTCGCTACGCAGTGGTCGCCCCACTCGACTTGTGCATGGCGATTTCGTTGCCTTGCTAGCGCGGTTCTTGCCGATCGTGCCGATTCGCGCCCGTTCCATTTGATTCATCTTGACTCTCCCGCCCGCATGACCGATCAACATGATGCAAACGGTCCGTTCGCCGTATCCGTCAACGGCCCGCACGCCACCCGAATCCAGGAGCCGATCAGAATGAATGCCAAAGACACTCCCGCTCAGCCTCGATTCACTGGCTTCGAGGGCAAAGACGACTTCGCGGGTCGCACTCAGGCTCGCATGATCCCAACTTCACCTCTTCCACCCTCGCCGCGCTCGGCGGCTGAGTCGGCTTCCGCTCCCACACAGACTTCGTTCTCCGCACCAACACAGTCGGTTGCCGCGAAGCCGCTCTCCCAATCCAAAGAAGACGTTTTTCTCTCCCCCCGCGTCGTGGACCGCCAGGCGTTCAGCGAGTTCTCGCAGTCGCTCCGTGAGATCATCGATCAGGCCGCCGGCACCGCCGGTGCCCTCCAGAAAGCCGCCGTCGAAGCCGACCGCTCCCGCGAAGGGCTCAAGGACGCCCTCACCGCGATGCAACTCAAAACCGACCACATCACCCGCCTCCTCGGCGGCGTCGAGCAGCGCGCCGACCAGACTCGCAAACTCATCGAGGGTGCCGGCGGTGCGGTCGCCAAGATCGAAGACGTCCGCTCCCGTGCTGATGCAATGATCGAAGAACGCATCGCGCAGTTCACGTCCCGAATCGACGCCGCCCTCCTCGCTACCGAATCACGCGTCGCCGATATCGAGCGTCGGTTCCAGCCGCTGCTCAGCGAGGCCGACCGCAGGATCGGAACCCTCAGCGGCAACCTCGACGCCGAACTGTTGCCCACCATCGCCGGGCTGCGCCACCTCTGCGAGCGGGCCGAGGCCCTCATCGGCAACACCGGCCCCGACGGCACTGTCATCGGCGGGCTCAACGATTTGGTCTCCCGCGCCGAGGTCGCCAAACGCGACGCTTCCTTTGCCACCCGGCAACTCGACTCGATCCGCGACCAGGCCGAGCAAGCCCGGCAGTTCCTCGGCGACGCCGTGAATGCCGCCGTGCCCCTAATCGACGAAGTCGCCGGCGTGCGCGACCAACTCGTCGCTTCGATCGACCACGCCACCTCGCTCTGCACATCGACGCAGCAAACGATTGAGTCCCAGTTCAAGCAGCACCAGGCCGCGACCGACGAGACAATCGCACGCCTGACCGCTGATACCGAAGTGGCTAAGTCCGAACTCGCCGTTTCGATCGGATCGGCGAGCGATGCACGCCGCGCCGCCTCCCAGGCTGCCATCACCGGCGAAGAGGCCGCCGCCCATCTCGCCGTGCTGCTTGAAAAACTCGAACCTTGGCACGCGGTCTTGCTGGCACGCGGCGGCGCGGGGGACGCCGAACTACCCCTCCCGCTTCGCCAGGTGCTCGACCGAGTCCGTATCGACCTCAAGCGGGATCTCTCCTTTGTGGCCTCAGCGCTGCGCTCGGTCGCGGATCGCACCGAGGTCGCCGTCGATCCCGCTTCATCTGCCCCGGCTCCGTTCTCGCCCGATCTCTTGCTCCCCGAAATGAAGCAGATGCCGAACCGCTCCGGCGTCGCCACGCAAGCGACCCAAATCGCCGCATCGGAGTAACTTCTGTCTATTCAGGCTTGGGCTTCGGCGCGAGATCAAGGTTTACTTCTGCCCGCTGCACGATCGCTCGCACCGCTTCACGCCGCTCGGTACCAAGCAGTGTGTACAGCCGCTCCAGCGTTTTCTTTTCCATGCTCTGCCGGGCCTCGACCGCTCGCACCTTGGCTTCGTAGGCGTCCGGGTTATTCTGCCCGAAACACTGTGCGCGGTGTGCATCGATCTCCACACTCAACAACACTCGGTCCACGTCCGCTCGCTCACGCTTGTACGCCTCGTGCATCTCTTTGATTACACTGACCGTGCCGCTGTCCAGATCGCTTAGCGTGAGCGCCGCGGCGAACACCCGGTTCACCCGTGTGAAGACATACAGCCGCGGAAAGAGCCGGCGGTTGATCTGATCGTCAAACTCCTCTCGTAACTCGGGCGGCACGGCCGCTTGGACCAGGTCCAGGTGACGCCGACGCAAACCGTTCAACACTCCGGTGAATGATTGCAGTTCATTCGCGGAGTCACGGACACTCTGCGGGACCGTGGCCGTATCCCCCGTGTACTTCCCGATGATCCGATCCCAATCCGCGTAATATTTCTCTCGCACCGCGGCAAACTTCTGAAGTTCCTTGTCGTACTCCGCCTCGTAGTTCAGCAGCACCGGCTCGATCGCCGAGGCAATTTCCGGCTTGGGCCGCACCTGCTGAATCAAGTCGCGCAGTTCTGGGATAATCGAGTTTCGCCATCCGGCCGATCGACCCAATCGCTCACGCCTCAGCCGTCGCTCGAACTCCGCAACGGCGGGCGAGTTGGTGCCGACCACCTCGTTCATATCACTCAGAAACGAGTCGAACAGACCATCCGATTTTTTCAATGATTCACGCCGCATCGTGTACGACTGCTGGTACCACTCCCCCGGCTCCGCCAATCCGTCATACGAATCAAAGTCTAGATACCCCCGGACCTCTTCGGTCCGCGCCAGCAGCGATGCGTGCTCGGCCTGATACGCCGCGACCAGTTCTTCCACCGCACGTTGCTGATCCTCACTGAGGTTCAGTGACTCCGTCAACTCCTTCAGCACTCTCGTCGTCACAACCGGCTTGCTATGCAACTGCACGCTCCACTCAGTCCAAATCTGGGCATCGACATGCTGTGGCGACCCCAACAATCCAATCGCAAGTACTCCCTGTATGATGACGTGTACCAAGCGGCTGACTCGCCCACACCTTTGTTCGCTTTGCATGATCGCCTCCTGCAATGGAAACGGACTCATTCGATGATACCAACTCGATTTTGACTGATGATGCCGACGGTGTCACGCCTCTGTAACGAGCGGAGTGAGTTTCCCCAACATTCGAAGCAACGCTATGGTGCCCTCGAAGCCGCTGTGCTATGCTCTTAATTGTTTCACAGGTTCTTGAAAACTCAAAAGTTCGGACCCCATCATGCCCGCCATCTACTCCCCACCTCCCGAGCATCCGCACCTCGACGCCGCCGACGAGGGGCTACTCGCCGCCGTCTCCACCGGCCATGCCCGTCTTACCCCCGATCAAGCCCTCTCGCTGTTCCGCTCCCTCCCGCTCCAATCGCTCGGGCGACACGCCGACGCTCGCTGCCGCTCGCTCCACGGCGACACCTTCCGCACCTACATCATCGACCGCAACATCAACTACACCAATGTCTGCAACGCCCGTTGTACCTTCTGCGCCTTCCGCAGAGACGCCGACGACCACGATTCCTACACCCTCGCGCCTGAACATATCCACGACAAAATCGCCGAACTCGTTGCCATCGGCGGCACCCAGATCCTCATGCAAGGCGGCATGAACCCCGCCCTCTCCCTCGACTGGTACATCGACCTGCTCAGCGGCATCAAAGCCAAGTTCCCAAGCGTCCACGTCCACGCCTTCAGCCCGCCGGAGTTCATCGAGTTTGTTCACTTCTTTGATCCCCCAGGATCGACGCTCGAAGACAAAATTCGCTGGGTGATGGTCCGGCTGCGCGATGCCGGGCTGGACTCGCTCCCCGGCGGTGGCGGCGAGATCTTTGCCGACCCCGTTCGCCGGAAAATCGGTCTGGGCAAGTGTGACGCCGACGCTTGGCTCACCTGCATGTACGTCGCCCACACGCTCGGTATGTTCACCAGCGCGACCATGATGTTCGGGCACATCGATGGACACGCCGACCGCGTCCATCACATGTGGCTTGTGCGCAAGTGGCAAGACCGGGCGCTATCCGAATCTGCAGAGACACCGACGATGAGCGAAGTCCGCGGAGCGAATCGTCGCGGCGCTTCGATGGGCCACTACAAAGCCTTCATTTCCTGGCCTTTCCAACGCGAAAACACCCCGCTCGGCCGCGTCCCCGACTGGGGTGCCGACGAGCGTGAACTGACACTCGAGTTCCCCGGCGACGCCGTCGCACGCGCTTGGGAATTCGGTCGGGCTGCTCTCCAGCGCAGCGCCCCTCCCGGTAAGCGCGTCGCCGACGTCTTCGACTACGACGCTATGGACCGCACCGTCTACCCCACCGCCCACCTCTTCGGCAAGCGCGTCCGCATGTCCAGCGCGACCGATTACCTCCGCACCCAAGCGCTCTCACGCCTCTTTCTGGACAACATCTACTCCATCGGTTCGTCGTGGGTCACGATGGGGCCGCATGTGGGCCAAGTCGGCCTCGCTTACGGGGCGAACGACATGGGCAGCGTCATGATGGAAGAAAACGTCGTCTCATCCGCAGGCACGACCTATTGCCTCGACGAAGCCGTGCTCTGCAGGCTCGTCCGAGATGCCGGGTTCGTCCCGGCTCAGCGCAACAACCGCTACGACATCCTGAAATCGCACCCCCCAGGCCCGAACTCCCCCGACGGCTCCGTCGCCGACTGGTCCACCCACCGCGCTCGCCAACTCCATAAACAAACGTCAAATGACCCGGTCCCCGTCGAACTCGCCGTCTCCGCGGCAACGAACAACTGACCCGCCTTATGCGTTCTAGATGCACATGAGTTGCATCTGATCTTACCGTCGGCTATCATCCTAAGTGCACTTTGGGCCACGCAGAGATCGCCGACGACGCTTTGAGGTTCGCCATGCTCACACATCTCTTCCTCTCGCTCTGTCTGCTGGTCGCGTCCTGCTTTCAACCGGCGCTGTCGGCAACAGCACCCACGAAACCACCCAGGCCCATCTCGATCGTCGTCAGTATCCCGCCACTTAAGGGCATCGCCGTCGAACTTGCCAAGGGGATCAACGTCAATGTCCAGACGCTCATACCCGTCGGCGTCAGCGAGCACGGCTACGAAATCCCCGCTTCAAAGTTCCGCGCCATTGCGAAAGCCGACATCATCATCTACGTCGGCCTCGGCCTCGAACCGGGCCTCGCCAAATACCTCAAAGACCACCCGGCAGACATCCGCACTCCCCGCGAACAAGTCGAGTTCGCAGCCCTCATCCCCGAACCCGCTGCTGATTCCAAGGCTCCCGCACTCGAACACAACCACGACGAACCCGGCCACATACACGGCCCCGACTGCGATCACGATCATCACACCGCCGACCCACACCTCTGGCTCGACCCGGCGAACATGAAACTGCTCGTCCCCGCCGTTCGTGCCGCTCTTGAACGGGTACTTAAAAAACAGGGCGAGTACTCCGCCGACGCTAAGAAGTCACTTGATGAAGCCGAAACTTCGCTCATGGCCCGAATCGGTGAAATCGACACGGCCTATTCCACGACGCTCGCCAAAGCCACGTCCAGAACCATCGTCGTCGCACACAACGCTTACAGTTTGCTCGCCCGGCGCTACAACCTCGAAACCATCGCCATCGCAGGCCTGCACGCCAGCGAGCCTACCACCAGCGACGTCAAACGCGCGATCGAAACCATCACGTCCAAGAAGGCAAGCGTTGTGTACGTCGAGCCGCAACTCAGCCGAAACGCGGCCCAGCGTGTCGCCAAAGCCACGGGTTCCAAAGTACTCGTCCTCGATCCCGTCGGCGGCGAAGACTGGTTCGCCATGATGAACAAGAACCTCGACGCACTCGCCGCAGGCCTCGGCATCGAGCGAATGCCAAAGAAAGAGTGACGGTCGTCTAGTGAATCCACAGCGACTCGATGCCTCGATGCCTCCTGCCTCGATCCCTTCTTCACCAACAACCAGTCATTTGTATCGCCGCGGTGCTTGGTGTTTCTCTTGTCCGTCTGGATTACACTCATCGTATAGGTATGCCCTCGACACCACCCCAAGCCCCGCCTGCACCTTCCCACTCCGTCACCGGCGGCATCGAGTTTAACCGTCTCACCTTCACCTACCCAGGTGCCGCCTCTCCCGCTCTCGAAAACGTCTCCTTACGAGTAAACCCCGGAGAACGCCTTGGCGTCCTCGGTCCCAACGGCGGCGGCAAGTCCACTCTCCTCAAACTCATGCTCGGGCTGCTCCCGGTTCAACAAGGCTCCGTCTCCGTCTTCGGACTCTCTCCTGCCCTTGCACGTCGCCGCGGGCTAATCGGCTACGTCCCGCAACGACTCGACGCCGAACTCGCCTTCCCCCTTAGCGCACGCCAAGTCGTCGCGCTCGGTGCCGCTTGGCGACTCGCTCCCTGGAAGCCCATCCCGCGCGCCACACGCGCCCACATCCAGCAGATGCTCGAACTCGTCGGTGCCGCCGAGTTTGCAGACCGTCCCATCGGCAAACTCTCCGGCGGGCAGGTCCAGCGCACGCTCATCGCCCGCGCTCTGGCCGCCAACCCCAAAGTCCTCGCGCTCGACGAGCCAACCGTCGGCATCGACGCCGTCGGCCAGCAGCGCTTCGCTGAACTCCTGCGCACTCTCCACGAGCAACTCCGGCTCACGATCGTGATTGTGTCGCACGACCTGCGCGCGATCGCCGCGGGGTGCGACCGCGTTGCGTGCCTGGCACGCCGCCTGCACAGCCACGTCAGCCCGATGAGCACCGCGACCGGTCAGGTCATCGCGTCCAGCCTGATCCTCTTGCCATTGGTGATGGTCGTGGACCAGCCCTGGACCCTGCCCGCCCCTGGATGGTGGACCATCGGCGCGGTGATCGGCGTCGCCGCCATATCGACCGCCTTCGCGTATACGCTCTATTTCCGTATCCTGTCGACGGCGGGCGCGACCAATCTGTTGCTGGTAACGCTTCTTGTGCCGATCAGCGCAATTCTGTTGGGGACGTTGTTCCTAGGCGAAGCGCTTCTTGCGCGGCACATCTGGGGGATGGCGTTGATTGCTGCGGGGCTCTGCGCAGTCGACGGTCGTCCGGTGACACACCTGCGCAGAGTTTTCACGCGACGCAGGAGATCTGTCTGACGATACATTGGCGCAGCAAAGCCAAAGGGCGCAGCCTTTCGGCCGCGCCCTCCGCAAGTCACAGCCCCAAGGCTCAGTCGATCTTGGGCAAGAGGCTCGACAGGCTCGCCTTGGCGTCGCCATAGAACATCCGCGTGTTGTCCTTGTAGAACAGCGGGTTCTCGATCCCCGAATAGCCGGTGCCCTGACCGCGCTTGGAGACAAACACCTGCTTGGCTTTCCAGCATTCCAGCACCGGCATCCCGGCGATGGGCGAGTTGGGATCGTCCTGCGCCGCCGGGTTGACGATATCGTTCGAGCCGATGACGATCGCCACATCCGTGCTGGGGAAATCCTCGTTGATCTCGTCCATTTCCAGCACGATGTCATAGGGCACCTTGGCCTCGGCCAGGAGCACGTTCATATGCCCCGGCAGACGGCCTGCAACCGGATGGATGGCAAAGCGCACGGTCTTGCCCTTGGCCCGCAGTTTCGAGGTCAGTTCAGAGACCGCCCCCTGCGCCTGCGCCACCGCCATGCCGTAGCCGGGGATGATGATGACCGAATCGGCATCGTTCAGCGCTGCCGCCACGCCTTCGGCGTCGATGGCGATCTGCTCGCCGATCACCTCCATCGCCGGGCCCGTGGTGTTGCCGAAGCCGCCGAGGATCACGCTGATGAAGCTGCGGTTCATCGCCTTGCACATGATGTAGCTCAGGATCGCCCCCGAGGAGCCGACCAGCGCACCGGTGACGATCAAAAGATCGTTGCCCAGCGTGAAGCCGATCGCCGCGGCCGCCCAGCCGGAATAGCTGTTCAGCATCGACACCACCACCGGCATGTCGGCACCGCCGATGCCCATGATCAGGTGATAGCCGATGAAGAACGCCGCCAGCGTCATCAGGATCAGCGCCGAGATGCCGCCGTCGTTGACATAAGACACCAGCATCGCCACCGAAAACAGGGCGGCAACCGCGTTCAGGATATGTCCGCCCGGCAGTTTGGTGGCCTTGCCATCGACCTTGCCCGCCAGCTTGCCGAACGCCACCACCGAGCCGGTGAAGGTCACGGCGCCGATGAACACACCCAGGAACACTTCAACCTTCAGGATGGCAACTTCCACCCCGGTCTTGTGCGCCAGCACGGCGGCAAAGCCGTTCAAGGTGGCCCGCGCTGCCTCGTCCATGCCCTGCACGGCACCCAGTTGCAGATGGGCGTTGAAGCCGATCAGCACCGCGGCCATGCCGACGAACGAGTGCAACGCCGCCACCAGTTGCGGCATTTCTGTCATCTGCACCTTGCCCGCGACATACTGCCCGGCATAGGCGCCGACCGCCAGCATCGGCACCACCGCCCACAGCTTGCCCGCATCCGGGCCCAGCAGGGTGGCGCCCACGGCGAAAGCCATGCCGACGATGCCATACCAGACCGCCCGCTTGGCGCTTTCCTGGCCCGACAGCCCGCCCAGGCTCAGGATGAACAGGATGGCAGCCGCAACATAGGCCGCCCCGACAATTCCGATGCTCATGGCTGACCCCTCACGACTTCTGGAACATGGCAAGCATCCGGCGCGTGACCAGGAAACCGCCGACGATGTTGATGGTGGCGATCAGGATCGCGGCCATGGCCAGCACCGTCACCACAAAGCCGCCCGAGCCGATCTGCAACAAGGCCCCCAGCACGACGATGCCGGAGATGGCGTTGGTCACCGACATCAGCGGCGTGTGCAGGCTGTGGCTGACGTTCCAGATCACCTGGAAGCCGACGAAGCAGGACAGCACGAAGACGACG
>JBGSIF010000165.1:0-29329 GCA_041742635.1 Phycisphaerales bacterium | reverse complement strand
CGCCGCGATGATGTCGCCCGAGCCGGATTCCTTGATGCACTCGCCGGGCGCGAGCGACGAGATCGGTTCGTACGCGAGCGGGCAGCGGGAGCTAATGAAGAGCACGCGGTCGCTCATGCCCAGCGCGCCGGCGTCGTTGATCGGCACGCCGAGCGTTTCGCGGGCGATCGCTTCGAGCGGCTCAGGAACCTGCACGCCCGCGATATCGAGTTTCAGCACGCGACGCAAGCGATCGATGCTGGTCAATGCGCCGGTGCGCACGGCGCACGCGGGGCGAAGATCTGTCAGCGGCGCGAGGATCCCACGGTGATCGTCGAAGAAAAAAGCCTGTTGCATGGGCGAGAGTGTATCGGCTTGGGTTTAGCCGGTTCCTCGCCGTTCGTTCGGGTTGAATCCATATCGTGCCTGCTCCGAATACCGGTACGAAAGGAAACTCAGATGCGTCTCAATCCCAGCACTCAACGCATATTCTGGATCGGCAGCGGTGTGTTCGCACTTCTTTGTGCGGTGTCGTGCCAATCTCGGACTTCGCCCACGAGCACGAACACCGAGCCGGCCACCATCCCGTGGCGATCACCCGACGTTACCTCCAATCTCAATATTCCGGAGAGGGAGACCTTCGTTCTTGGTGGAGGGCAGAGTCACACATACATCGTTGCGATCGAGAACAAGGGCACTTCGTCCGTTCGTGTTTCACGCGGCTCAGCCGGCAAGCCGACTGAGATTGTCGCGCTGGCACCCGGAGACGCCGCGTCGGCTACGTTCGGTGTCGGTGAAGCGGCCTTGCTCGAAAACCTCGGGTCCAGTGCCAATGCTTCGTTGCGTGTTCGTATTTGGGGTGGTGACGCATCCACACTTGGAATGCGATACGAACCCAACAACCAATAATGTGAGGCCGGGGCAGTTTGTCAGTGCTTATTGGCTCATTCAGTGCCGCCGCGCCGCGAAGCGCCGCTGGTGCGGGTCTTGGAATCCGAAGAGCCCGGACATCGGGAGCAAAATCGCCGAGAGGAGCGTCGCCGTCGCACTGGTGTACAGCGCGCCCATCACGCGGCGGAGCAACTCGCGCCACGCCACGAACCCCGACGGGTTGTACATCCCGCGCACGGAGTAGAACGCCACCACGACCAGTTCCGCGAGGGCACACGCGAGCACGGAAAGAAAGATCAGGCTCAGCCAGTGCCGGCGCATGAGCCCACGCATCGTGAAGACGAAATACGCGCCGGCCATGTACCCCAGCGCGTGCGGGCCGATCACGAACACCGCCCCGCCTTCATCCGGCGAGCAGAAATCCACCGCGATCCCAAGCACCAGCGCGACCCAGAGGGTTGGCACCAAAGGGGCCGAGAGTGCCAGGAACACGATGAACGGCACGATGAAACTGGGCGCGATGGACGCCGCCCCGGGCGGCCCGATCGCCAGCGCCCGCTTGACCGTCAGTTCAAGCCCCAGCAGCACATACCCGAAGATGACGACGACGGGCCACCTCAAGGCCTGCCTCCTTGTCCGCCCGTCGTGTCCGCGGCGCTGATCCACACTTCGCTGACGCGATCAAGCCGCACCCGCGGCTGCACCCGCACCTTGCGGTGCAGCGTCGGCTCGGTCCCCACCGACTTCACCTCGCCGATCACGAGCATCTGCGACCCGCTGGGCCAGGTCTTGTCCGCGAGCCGAACCAACATCCCGGGCTTGATCTCGACGCCCGCGAACGACTGCGTCCCGATCCGGTCCAGCACGGTGCCTTCGAGCGCGCCGTCGCCGGTGGCTTTGAGTTCGCACAGCGGGCCCTTGTCCAGGTCGCCGAGCATGATGACTCCGGTGAGGTACGGCGCGTTCTTGGCGGCGGCACCGCGCCGCGTGATTGGCAATATGAGACACGAACGCGCCGAGACGCGGGTGACCCGCCCGACCAGGTCCACCCCGGCGTGCGCTACAAAAGAGCCGACCTCGACGCCGTCGCGCTCGCCGGCCTTCGCCGCAAGAACCCCCGACGACAAGTCCGCGCTGCCCCCCACGACGGGAGCGATCACGCGGCGTGGAGCCTCGGGGTTCAGACGCCGAACATTCAGTGACTCGGCGAGTTCGGCGCGGAGTTGCGAGTTCTGTTCCCGCTCGGCGAGCAACTGCGTGTCTCGCTCGGCCAGCCGGGCGATGTACTCCTCCACGGATCCCGGTGCCGGTGCTAGCGGCGTGCCCTGCATCCACCGCACCATCCTGTTCAACGGCTCCTGTACCGGGTACACCACAAACCGCACCGGTTCCGCGATCAACGCCACCCACTCGATCGCCTTCGCCGGCAACAGCGCCACCACAAACAGCACCACCGACGTGAACGTCAGCGTCGAGCGAGGATTGAACCAGTGCGACGATCGTGACATGCGTCAATCCGTAGTGAGAGTTTCCAACTCGCACACCCTCTCTCCTCCACTCTGTCCGCGCGCCTCGTATCCATAGTCCGCCGAATCCAGCATCCGCGTGCGAGTTGGAAAACTCGCATGACCGATCGGTAGGGGGGGTCACCCGTCGGTGTCGTTCTCGAGATGCTCTTTCCACTCCTCGATGTTTTCCAGATAAATCGCCGTCCCTCTGGCGACGCACGTCAGCGGATCGTCCGCGATCTTCACGTCCAGGCCCGTGGCGTTCTGGATCAACTGGCTGATCCCGCGCAGCAATGCCCCGCCGCCCGCAAGCGTGATCCCGTTGAGTACCAGGTCCGCCGCCAGTTCCGGCTCGGCCCGCTCCAGCGTCCGCGTCACTGCGTCCACGATCGCGCTCGCCGGCTCCTGCAGCGCCTCGCGGATCTCTTCGCTCGTCACCACCGTCTTGCGCGGCAGGCCGGAGATCATGTCGCGCCCGCGCACCTCCAGCGACGTCTCCTCACCCACCGGCGACGCCGAGCCGATCTCGATCTTGATCCGCTCCGACGTCTGCTCACCGATCATCAGGTTATAGGTCTTCTTCATGTGGTTGATGATCGCCTCGTCCAGATCATCACCAGCGACTCGCAGCGACTCGCACACCGCGATATCACCCAGCGATAGGATCGCCACCTCCGTCGTCCCGCCGCCGATATCGACGATCATCGACGCCGTCGGCTCCGCGAACGGCAGCCCCGCCCCGATCGCCGCCGCGAGCGGTTCTTCCAGCAAATACGTCCGCCGTGCTCCAGCCCGTTCCGCCGAGTCGAACACCGCCCGCTTCTCAACCGCCGTGATCCCCGACGGGATCGAAATCACCACCCGCGGCTTCCCCAGCCGATTCCGACCCATCACTTTCCGGATGAAGTAAGACAGCATCGCTTCCGTGATCTCGAAGTCCGAGATCACGCCGTCCTTCAGCGGGCGGATCGCGGTGATCGTGCCGGGTGTCTTGCCGAGCATCTCCTTGGCCATCCACCCGACGGCTTCGCCGTTCTTCAGTACCTTATTCGTCCCCTTCCACACCGCAACCACGCTCGGTTCGTTCAGCACGATCCCCTGCCCACGCACGGCGACAAGGGTGTTGCACGTCCCCAGGTCGATACCCATGTCGATGCTGATCAGCCCCAAAAATCGATCAAGAATGCCCAAGTGCCTCGTGTCCCTTCCTGTGCCCGCCGGACTTATTTACCATCGGATCCACGACAAAGCCCGGATCGCTTCTGCGCGTGGTCGGCCTGTCCCGCCTCGGGGCATGAGAGATTATCGGCTCCAACCCGCCGGGGCCAGTCAAGAAACCATTTCCAGTGAATACCGCTCGATTTGATCGATTGTCCCGTCCCCCACCCAACGCCATGAACAATCTCGTTCCGCCTCGCTCGATCCGGCGTCCTCCGCCGCTCTCCGCAAGGTCAGGTCGTATTTACCACGGACACACGCGCCGGACCCACCTTTGTCCTATTCAAGCGCCGCCGCGCCCGAGATAATCTCCGTGAGTTCCGTGGTAATCTGCGCTTGCCGCGCTCGGTTGTACACCCGTGTAAGCCGTTTGCCCATCTTTCCGGCGTTGTCCGTTGCCGCTTTCATCGCCACCATCCGGGCTACGTGCTCGCTCACAATCGCATCGTTGAATACCTGGTACAGCGTCGCCTTTACCGCCGCCGGGATCAGGCTCCCCAGCAGTTCCTCCGCCGGAGGGGTGAACTCGTACTCCACTCCCGTCGCCTTCGGCCCTTCCTGAGCGGGCGCATTGAGCGGTAGCAACTGCAGCACCGTCGCCGATTGCCGACCCGCACTGATGTACTTCATGTACACCACCTTAACGCTCGTAATCTCGCCCGCGATAAACCGGTCCATGTACCGCTGCGCCAACGCCTCCACCGACTCGTAGGTTGGCTTGTCCCCGAACTGCGTGTGCTGCTCGGCGATCCGTACCCCGTTGTACTTCATGAATCCCGCACCCTTTTTTCCCACGAGTTCAATCACCCCGTCCCGTGTCCCGGGGTGATCTCGGAAGTACGCCATCGCGGTGCGCAGCAGAGAGCCGTTATACGGCCCGCACAGCCCGCGGTCCGATGTAATGACGAGCAGCACTTCCTTCGTCGGGTCAGTTGGCTTTCCGCCCCGTCCAGCACCCGCGGCGCCACTCCCGGCGGCTTTGGCGATCAGCGGATGCGTCACGTTCCCCGCCGTCGCCGCCAGTTGACGCACCAGATCGAACACCCCTTCCGTGTAAGGCTTGGTCGCGGTCGCTTTTTGCTGTGCGCGCGCGAACTTGCTCGTCGCGATCATCTGCATCGTCTTCGTAATGCGACGAATGTTGCCGACGGCCTTAATCCGCTTCTTGATCTCGCGTGTCTTGCCCATAGGGGCACAAGGATATGCCCCACGACGACCGGTGCCACTTCACCTTTACGGATTTTGTGTGTGTCTGCTCATCGTTCTGCAATCACTCGTTCACATCCTCATCACAACGGCGGCCGCGATGGCCATCGCGTTCGCAACCGTCAGCACGAGCGCCGCCGGTATTGCCCCAAAGTACCACCGTGCCAACCGGTGCTTGGCAAACATCCAACACAGCACCACATACAAATACACAGGGCTTGCCGCGAGCGCCCAGAACGTGATCCGCACCTCGAGCGAATACCCCGCCACGAGCCGGTCAAGCAGCGGCGCGATCATCCCGGCCGCCCCCGGGGCGCCCACGAGCGGGATCGTCAGCCAATACCACCACCACGCACGTCGTGAAAACGTCGCCAAGTCCACGACCCGAAACTCCCCGCTGCACGCCGTGCACCGCATCGTTCCGTGTCCATCCTCGGCTTCGGATCGGATCCGTCCGAACTGGTCATACCCGCACCGCGGACAGAACCGCTTCATACCCCAATCTTACACCTTCCCACTCCGCGCCCCACCTCCAAGCCCGAGGGTACACTCCCCCGTGAGCCTGTTTCTCGGCATCGATATCGGCACCTCCGCCACCAAAGCCCTCGTCATCGACGACGAGGGCGATGTGCGTGCGTCGGCATCCTCGCCCCACACGATCCAGCAGCCCCATCCGGGTTGGTCGCAGCAAGATCCACAGATGTGGTGGGATGCCGCGGTCACTACCGTCCGTGCCGTTCTTCTCGATGTCCCTGCCGCCGAGATCGCTGGCGTAGGGCTGAGCGGGCAGATGCACGGGCTTGTCCTCCTCCCGCACAACGCCATCGACCCCGCCCTCACTACCTTCGCCGGCGCGACACCGCCGCCGCCGCTTCACCCCGCTCTCTTGTGGAACGACCAGCGCACCACCGCCGAGTGCGACGATATCGAACGAGCCCTCGGCCCCGGGGGCCCCCTCCAAACCGAGCCCGAGATTCATTCACACACCCATTCCACTACACCCACCGGGCGTGATGCTTCAGTCCGACTCCTCGGCAACGCCCCTCTCACCGGCTTCACCCTGCCCAAACTTCTCTGGCTCCGCAAGCATCACCCTACTATCTATCAACACACCGCCGGAATCTGTCTCCCAAAGGATTTCATCGCCCTTCGACTCACCGGGCGGCATGTCACCGACGTTGGCGACGCTTCCGGCACCCTCCTCTTCGAGCCGGCGCGCCGAATATGGTCCGACCGTGCCTGCCAGCGCCTGGGCATCGATCCCGCGCTCCTTCCCCGTGTGCATGAATCCAGCGAGGTCATCGGCTCCATCTCTCCTTGGGCCGCTCGCTGCACCGGACTACGCGAAGGAACCCCCGTCGTGATCGGTTCCGGCGACAACATGACCAGCGCGATTGGTGCCGGCGTCGCCGACACCGGTTTGGTTGCCGCTTCACTTGGTACCAGCGGCGTCATCATCGCTCACGCCGATACCCCCGCCGTCGACCTCGCCGCTCCTCGTTCGGGCCGCACCCACCTCATGTGCTCCGCCGCGGGTCCGCGTGCCTGGTGCATCACTGGATGCATGCTCTCCGCCGCCGGCTCGCTCAAATGGTTCCGCGATACTTTCGCCCCGGGCGTCACTTATGACGACCTCATGACCCAGGCCGCTTCCGTCCCGCCGGGCGCAGGCGGTTTACTCTTTCTCCCCTACCTCACCGGCGAACGCTGCCCTTACCCAGACCCCCTCGCACGCGGCGCGTTCGTCGGCCTCACCTCCCGCCACACGCGCGCATACATGACCCGCGCCCTCATCGAAGGGGTTTCGTTCTCCCTCGCCCAGATCCTCACCATCGTCCGGTCTCTTGGTGTCAACGCGACCCAAGTTCGCGTCGGCGGGGGGGGGGCCAAGTCCACCCTCTGGCGCCAAATCCTCGCCGACGTCTTCAACTGCCCCGTCTCCACTACCAACACCGAAGAAGGCCCCGCCTATGGGGCGGCCATTCTCGCTTCCGTCGGCATCGGACACCACACTTCTGTACCGGCGGCCTGCGCCGCGATTGTGCGAAACACCCACACCACCTCCCCTCGCGCCGACGCAGCCGACGATTACGCACCCTCACGAGCGATTTTTGATTCTCTCTATCACATCCTCCAGCCGGTCAACATCGAACTTGACTCTATCGAGCGGCGAACCCCTTGTATCTAGAGCGAAAGTACGCCCTCGATACCTGTTTTTTTCCTAACGAATCCTTCGCCATTGCGTTGTCTCCAAAGATTTGCCCACAAATGCTCTGGACTTTCCCCTCTTGATCATGCACACTAGTACTTAAGAGATGATCGAGTGCTTCGGCTCTCGGTGAGGAGATGATGAGATATGCAAAGTCGTTCTGTCGTTGCCGCTTTCTGCGGTGCTTTCTTGGCCTTGGCTGTCTGTGTTCCATTCGTGCGCGCCCAAGGCGCGTTCTTGAACAAAACCGGCCCCATCCAGGTCTCCGCCAACGGCCAGCAGATCTGGTGTGTCAATCCTGATCACGGATCCGTCACCAAGATCACCGACGGCGGCACGTTCTTCAGTTCCTCCCAGATCCCGCTTCCCAATATCGGCCAGAAGCACAACCCCCGTGGGCTTGCCATCCGCCCCGGCGTGCCCGAAGTCTGGATCCCTACCCAAGATTCCGACCGCATCTACATCTACAGCACCGACTTCAATACCATCCTGACCACGCTCGTCCTCCCCACGGGGTCTGCCGTTGGGTCGATCATTTTCACACCCGATGGCTCTCAGGCAATCGTATCTTGCCAGCGTGCCGAATCGCTCATCGTCTACGACGCTTCCTCACGCGCGCCGATTGCCACGGTTCCCGTCTTTCGCCGTCCCAACGGCATGTGTTTTACTTCCAACCCGAACGAACTCTGGGTGACTCACACCCTGCCCGAAGGCGACAACTCCTACCTCTCGGTCATCAACACGATTACCTGGAAGGTCAAGTCCTTTATCGAGTTCCGGCTTGTGAACCCGCGCAATACCGGGCAGGTCCAGGACGACCCCGTCCCGATCGCCGAGGGTGGGTACATCCTGTTCCGCGGGCACTTTGCGCAGCCCCCCGGGATCAACGACCTCTGGCTCCCTTGCCAGTACCACAACTTTCTGAACGATGTCATGACGGACGAGAGCACGATCCAATCTGCGATTCACAAGGTCAATCTCTCGACCTACGAGCACTATCTCGAGAACCGCACGGTCTTCACCGCCGTCTACGCACACAACAACAACTCCGTTCTGTTGGGCGACGGGTGGAACGCTCGTGTCTCCGGCCCGATCGATATCGCCTACAACGCCGCAGGCTCCACCGCGTACATCCTGCACCACAGCAGCAACGATGTACTCGTCACACCGACAAATATCGGCATCACCAAGCCCATGGGTGCTCAGCCGCTCACGGAGGTCGCCGTCGGCGACGCCCCGATCGGGCTCGTCGCTTCACCGATCTACAACAAACTCTACGTCTTGAACTACCTCGCCCGTACGGTTTCAGTCATTGACACATCGACCAACACGGTCGCCGCGACGCTCCAGACGACCGCTTTTACCCCCGACCCTGTCCCCGCGAACGTCCGCCAGGGCGCGCGCATGTTCAACCTCAGCACCGATCCGCGAGCGTCGAGCAACCAGAAAGTCTCGTGCGCTTCCTGCCATCCCGATGGCGACACCGACTCTTTCCCCTGGGAGTTCGCACAGTTTGGCGCAGGTACCCGCACGACCTTCACCCTGATCGACCAGTCTCTTACGGTTGGCCCCCAGGTCGGCGGCCTCGGTCAGTTCCACCGCGGCGGCGACCGCGACGAACTCCAAGACTTCGAGTTTACCTTCCGTCTTCCCTTCATGAACGCTCCCGGATTCTTCCCCGCTGCCAACGACCCGCTCGCCTCCCCCAATACCGGCCTGAGTGCTGACTTGGACGCCATGGCCGCGTTTATCCTCTCGCTCGAACCGATCCAGAACAGCCCGTACCGCGCCCCCGACGGTTCCTTGACTGACTCCCAGGTCCGCGGGGCGGCCCTCTTTAAGTCCAACTCCGGCCCATTCGCCACGAACTGCGCCACCTGCCATATCCCGCCCATCTTCTCTGATCTCAACTTCCACAACGTCGCGGGCGTCGCCCCGCCGCCCGAACTGCAAGGCCCGGCGTTCAACACCCCGACCCTCGTCGGCGCGTGGGATCACCCCCCGTACCGACAGGTCGCCGGGATTGACGATTTCTTCACCCTCTCCAGTGTTCTGCGCTCGACCAATGCCCGCACGGGTATCCACGGCAACACCGCCGCGCTCTCTCGCACCCAACTCCGCGACCTCGAATCGTTCCTGTACACCATCGACGCACGCATGGCGACCGAAGGGATTGCCGCCGTTGACGACACGACGCCCCCGCGCGTCGTCGAGGTACGTCCGATCAGCCTCACTGCCGTCCAGGTCGTCTTCGACGAAACGCTCGACCCCGCGTCGGCAAACAACCCGGCCAACTACATCCTTTCCGACGGTATCCGCACCTACTCGCCCTCCGCCGCCACCCTCGACGCGGCGCGCGGCAACATCGTCACACTCGATGTCGCGCTCCGTTACTTCGGGTGCCCGGTTACCTACACCCTGACGACCGGCCCGGTTGAAGACGTCGCCGGGCTTGTCCGCGGCGGCGCGAACAACCCACTCGATACCAACGACCCCTCCAACATCCGTTCCTTCCTGCTCAACGGCACGATCACTCTCACCTTTGGCGACACCGGCAACGAGACCTTCTCCTCCATCGCTCAGGACGCCAGTTTCAACAGCAGTCTCAGCACGACATCGCACCACAGCATTCGCCTGTACCCCTCACTAGCCATCCCGACCAAGGGCTTTCTCAGGTTCGATTTTATTGCCCCCCTCACCACCATCGCCGGCGTGAGTACATCCGCCGCCATCACCGACGCACGATTCTCCATGGTGCCCAAGCTCGGGCTTGCGGCCACCGTTGATTTCAAACGCTGCTTCCAGCCTTGGAACGAACCCCCGCGTGACGCCTGCGTTTCCTGCATCGGCGCGGTGACACGCACGAGTTCAACCCACAACACCATCGCATGGCGTCAGAGTGGCGCACGCGCCGTCGGCGGTACCGGAACCAACCCGAGCGAGTACTACCCCGGCAATACCTTCGACACCGCCGCTACCCCCGACCTCTCCGTCGTCCTGCAAGGAATCGGCTCTCGGCAGGAGTTCGCGTCACCCGCGATCCTCGACGCCTTCCGGTTTTGGTTCGATAACCCGACCCGTAACTTCGGGTACGCGATCAACGCCGTCGGTGCCAGCATCAACGGCACCGAGTTTTGGGCCGACGAAGCCGATGGAGGCCGCCACGGCATCGTTCTTTCCATCACCTACGCCATCACCCCGCAGACCGGCGACGACTGCGACTTGAGCGGCACCCCCGACGATTGCCAGATCCTCGCGGCTCCCGCGCTCGATGCCAACATGAACGGAATCATCGACGCCTGCGAACCCGGCGCGTGCTGCATCATGGGTACCTGCCAGCCGCTGACACAGGCCGCATGCGACGCCGCGGGCGGCACGTTCTTCGGTATCGGCGTCGACTGCTCGTCTGTCACCTGCCCGGCCCCCACCGGCGCGTGCTGCGTGAATGCGGCGTGCTCCATACTCACCGCCGCTGCGTGCGCCGACCTCGACGGAACCTACCAAGGCAACGGTACCGTTTGCTCCCCCAACCCATGCCCCTGCCGCGTCGATTTCAACCTCGACGGCGAGGTCACCAGCCAGGACTTCTTCGATTTCATCGTGGCATTCTTCGACGGCGTCGCTGACTACAACATCGACGGCGAAACGACCAGCCAGGACTTCTTCGACTTCGTAACGGATTTTTTCGCGGGTTGCTGATGTGCGACACCATTTGCCGGTCTTACTCGTTTCCAGCCCGCTCGTTCACGCAGATTCGAGCGGGTTGAAAATCCGCTCCTCGGCGATGGTGTTGTCGTATTCGTATGGATTCTGCTTTGTACCCGCGCTCGCACGCCGACGGTGTGCGGAGTCTGGCGGAAGTGGTGGGTGGGTGGGGCGATTCGCTTGCTTCGTCGATGTCTCAGATTAACTCCGAGTGCGCCGCTCACACAGAACCCGTAACGCTTCTCACGGTGTCCCGTTCGGTGCAGGCTCGGCCGGCTTCTCAGGCGCTCCGAGCCGGCTGTACGTGTCATCGCCATTCTCTAGCCGTACTTTCAGCACGTTCGCCACCTCCGCGAGCCGGGCATCTCCCGATGCCGCGCACGTTGCGAGGAACGCGTCGTTCGCTTCGTGCGTTGTCGCTACCATCGCAAACAACCGCACCACAGGATCTTCATCCGCTCGTATCGCACGCACCAGCGGCTCAAGCCATGGCACCAGCAGCGGCGTCGGCATCTTCGCAATCAAACCCAGTTTCCCGATTTGACTCAGTGTCGGGAACCGATTCGCAAACGCTTCCGCCAGTTTCGCGTCCGCCTTCTTGGTCGCCTCGTCGTTGGGGTCGCGTGTTGCTTGTGCCAGATACCGAAGTACCAGCATCGATTCGATCACGTCGTCCGCTGTTCCGGTCGTGATGAAGTTCGTTATCGACGCGACATCCATCCCCGACTTGTTCGATACTGCCCGCGTCAGCACGCCCGTTTCGCTTGACACATTCATCGGCCCCGCCGAGTACATCCCGTCGGCGTCGATCGAAAAACCTTGCAGCACGTTCCATCGCAGCTCCGCTGATGCGATACTCGTTTGATCAAGTATGAACGACAGCACCCCGGCGTCCGCCCATACATCCACTTCCACCGACTCCTGCGGCAACAACCGCAGCCGCCTATCCACCCGCGCTATGTTCGATGCGTTCCCCACCCCGATCGGGCGATACGCCACCGTCAAACGCGGTGCCAGCAACATCGACGATTGAATCGGGCGGTCCGGCCCGATCCCCAGCGGGATCGGTGACAGATTCAGGATCGTCAACCGAACGACCGCGTAATCCAGCGGACCGATCCGGGGGTACACCGCCGACGCACGCAGACTGAACACTCGCCGCGAGTCCGCGATTATCCCTTCCAGCCAGCCCGGCACCGCACCCGCCAGGTCGGCGACCGGCTTACTCCCCGCCGGCGGCACCGGTGCCGATCCAATCAGTACCTCCGCGCGTGACTTGGAATATGCCCCCGCCAGCGTGCCGGGATACATGTGATAGACCTTCGTGTACCGCTCGACCGCGCTGGACTGTTCACCCTTCTTCTCCGCGATCAGTGCCATCCCGATCGCCGCGAGCGGATCGCTTGTTTCCAGCGGCGAGAGTACCTCCGCCGCGCCATCGAGTTGTCCGCGTCGCAACCGGACCCATCCTTGAAATCGAGCCAGCGATTCGGGATTCAGACCCGTGTCTTTCTCGATTGATTCCAGCGTCGTGACCGCCCCTTCGAGGTTGCGCCCGATCCACAGACGCATCCACATCAACTCCGCCGCGATCGACTTGACCTCCGCAGTTGCCTCTTCTTCGGTCATGTCCGCTGGCCGCTTTGCAGCGTCGAGCAGTGACGCCGCTCGACGGCTGATCGTCCCTTCCAGTTCCTGTGCTACGTAGTCGATCTGTGCCTCATCACCAAGCGCGGCGGCCGCGATCGCCCGCACCCGTTCCACTTCCATCGCAAGCCGATATTCGTCCGGATCCGGCAAATCCGTCGCCGTCGGATCCTCGGTCAGTTTCGCACGCCGTTCCGCTGCCAGCCGGGTTCGTTCCTGCTCGACCTGAAGGCGTGTCTGCGAAATCAGCCGCTCGGGACCATCGAGCATCCATGCGATGGTTTGAAACTCCGCAACTTCGCTTGCCGTCGGCCGCAGACTCAGTCTGGTTGAAAGCAACTGATAGTTCAGAAAGAACCGCTTCGCTTGCTCGAACGCACCGTTCGCCGATAGTTCTCGCCCGATCGCCAGGTGCGTCTCCGGATCGAACGGATCCGCCTTCAGAAGGTTGATCAGCAGCGTCAGCCGACCCACGGCGTCGTCGGACTGCATCGAAAAATACGTCGCCGCGAGCGATGCCGCGTCCTTGTTCGTCGAATCCAGCGTCGTCGCGAGCGTCAGTTTCGCGACGAACCCGTCGGTGTCACCCTGTTCACGCAGCAGCAAGGCCGCGTCCAGCGCAAGCCGGCTTCTGATTGATTCGTCGATCGTTTTCTCGTACTTTGGCCCGAGCAGTCGTTCATACGCGGCCAGCCGTGCATCCGCGTCTTGCAGCGACGAAACCCCCCCGGAAATCAGACGCAGCAGCGAAACGGTGTCTCTCGGGCTGAGTTCCACGAGTCGGCGCGTGTATTCAAGTACCTTTTCCCCCTCGCCCGCCTCGCTCAGGGCATCGATCAGGAGGCGCAAGATCTGCTCGTCTCGCGGCGAGATCGTGTGCGCCGCTTCCAGCAGCCGGGCCGCCATCCGGAACGCAGGCACGTCCGGCGTCCCCGTCGTTTGCAGGTCCAGGAGCGCGATGTTCGCAATGCCTTTGGCCGTTCGCTGCGCAATCACGGAATCTTCGGGCCGAGGAGCCGGCTGCGCGAGCACACTCGATACAAACTGGTATTCGCCCGGCGATACCGACATCCCGAGCGCCAGCCCGGCGACCGCGGCAAGCCGGGCAAACTGTGGGATCCTGCTTCGCAACCCGGTGCGCGTCGTATTCATCGCGTGCATGTATTGGCTCGGCTGAGAAGGTCTGGAAAGATCAAGAGCAGGCCACCTGCCATGGCTTCGCACCACACGTGGCACATCGGCGCAAAATCTGCGTCTTCTTCTTCGGACTACGGCGTGCTGCGCCCCCGGGTTCGCGCCACGGCACCGCGTCCCCGGCCAATGGTTTATCGTCAGCCCATACTCATCGTCATCAGGAACTCGGCGTTTGTTTTCACCTTTGTCAGCCGGCTTTTGAGCAGTTCCATCGCTTCGACGACATTCATATCGCTGAGTACCTTTCGGAGTCGGTACACTAGTTCCAGTTCTTTCTTGTCTAGCAGCAGTTCTTCTCGCCGCGTACCCGACGCGGCGACGTCGATGCAGGGGTAGATGCGCTTGTCCATGAGTTTGCGGTCCAAGTGCAGTTCGCTGTTGCCGGTGCCCTTGAACTCCTCGAAGATCACTTCGTCGGCGCGTGAGCCGGTGTCAACCAGCGCGGTCCCGATGATGGTGAGCGAGCCGCCCCCTTCGATCGCGCGGGCCGCGCCGAAGAACTTCTTGGGGCGCTGGAGGGCGTTGGCGTCGATACCGCCAGTCATGATCTTGCCCGAGTGAGGCATTTCCGCGTTGTACGCGCGTGCCAGTCGCGTGATCGAATCGAGCAGGATCACGACGTGGTCTCCGAACTCGACCATCCGCTTGGCCTTCTCGATCACCATCTCGGCCACCTGGACGTGACGTGAACTCTGCTCGTCGAAGGTGCTGGCGACGACCTCGACCTCCGGCGCGGAGTGACGGCGGAAATCCGTCACTTCTTCGGGGCGTTCATCCACGAGAAGCACGATAATCTTCACTTCCGGGTAGTTTTTGTTGATCGCCTGCGTGATCTTCTGGAGCAGGACGGTTTTACCCGTGCGAGGCGGGGCGACGATCAGTGCCCGCTGCCCCTTGCCGATCGGGGCCACCAGGTCCACGACGCGGGTTTCGATCACATCCGGGGTGGTTTCGAGCACAAATCGCTCTTCGGGGTGCAGCGGGGTGAGGTCCTCGAAGATCGAGAGTTCGTGGATCTTGGCCGGCGGACGCCCGTTGACTTCGTCCACTCGGAGAAGCGCGAAGTAGCGCTCGCTCTCCTTGGGCGGACGGATCGCGCCGCGGACGACCATTCCCTTTTTGAGTCCGTATCGACGGATCTGGGTGGGCGAAACGTAGATATCGTCCGGCCCGGCGAGATAGGACTGGATGGGGCTGCGGAGGAAACCGAACTTGTCGGGCATGATCTCGAGGCTGCCCTCGCCGAACATCAGGCCTTGCTTCGCGGCGCGAGCCTTGAGGATTTTGAAGATCAGTTCCTGCTTGGGGATCTGGTTGTAGTCTTCAAGCCCCTCAGCCTTGGCGACCGCGTGCAGCGCGTCGATCTCCATGCGCTGAAGTTGCGCGAGAGTGAGGGTGTTCTTGAGGGCTTTGGGATCGGCGTTTGCGGCGATGCGATCGAGTTCAGCGGCCTCGCGTTCGAGTTCCTCGTCGCTGGGAAGAACGAAATCCAGAGGTTGCCTGGGCTGGTAGTACCCGCCACCACCGCCGCCACCGCCGCCTTCACCCATGCCTCCTTTGCGTTTTTTTCGTTTGCGTCGGCCCATTTTGCCGTAGCCAAAACCACCATCACCGCCCCCGTGATCGCGGTATCCACCACCACCACCACTACTGCTACCGCTACCACCACCGCCGCCTTGCCCGTTGAATCGTTCGGGGCGATCGAAGCGTTCTTGGCGTTCGGGACGGTCGTGCTGCTGACGATGTGGTTGAGATTGCGTCGATCCGGACGAAGAAGACCCATGCGAATGTGACGGGTTGCTGGGCGCGGAGTGTGAAGGTGCATCACCGCCGCCGGGATTGTTCGGGATGGGCCTCGGCGCCGGGGGCGACTGCGGGGATGGGGAGGGGGCGGAAGCCGGTGCCGGCGGGAGACTACTCGGCGCGGGAGCGTGCGCCGGAGCCTCCTTGGGTACACGCTGGCGCGAACTGGAACGAGCGGGCTTGGCCTCGCCGGAGTCGGCGTCGCGTGACGCTTTGGATTCACGGGTCGAGGCGGGCTTGGGTTCATCTGCCGATTGGGATTGCTTAGCCATTGGATTGAGAATCAAAGTGTGGTGTGGACGAGGAACAAACAGTCAGTTGTGAACAATGGGTAGAGACGGCGCGAGCGGGCGTAGAGAGTCTCAGGTGTCTGCGTATACGCTCCGGCGAAACAGGGTTTGAGATATCGGTACGATCAAGGAGTATGAGGACGGACGGATCGATTGAATGGTGGGTGACGCCGCGACTTTAAGCCGCAAGCAAAGGACTTGGATGCCCGGTCCGGCGTGGCTCGTGCATCTTTCCAGAAGCATGGCGGCACAACTCGGGGCAACCTCACACGGGCAGTGGGTGGAATGCGGGAAGATCTGCCGTGAGTACTCGATTGAATCAACTCAGGATACCCGGCGACGAATCGCCTTGTCTGCACGCCGAACCATACACAGCGACGATCATTGCGTCATACCCAACTATCGAACCGGCGGTGTGCAAGTTTTCAAATGAAGTGGATGGTGATTGGCTGGGCTAGCAGGGCACCCGAGCCGGATCAACAATCGCAACGCAGACCGAAACGTACAACCTGGAATGCGTTCCGCTCGCTGAATCATCCCTTCCCCGACTGATTACTATAGCCCGTCAACACGCGGGACAAGTTGGGGGCGGCACAAACAAATTGAATCGATGGCTGGCATCCGTCGCCGACCTGACGATCTTGTTCATCGGTGAGCGACGGCGCGTTCGGCTCAGTAATAGCACCCATCATGGGTTCACGCTTGGGAGCGCGGCTTGTGCGCACCGGCGCCGCACTCGGTCGAGTACATCAGCGACTTGCCTGTCCAAATCAACGAGCGAGCCGACGTTATTGATGACAAAGTCGGAGCGTGCGAGTTTGGCGTCCAAGGGCATTTGGGCGGCTTCACGTCGGGCGAGTTCCGCATCGTCCCACCCGCGGGTGTGGACGCGCTGTTGTCGCTGGTCGAGGGGGGAATCGACGAAGATCACGGCGTCGCATTCACGGTCTACCCCAGCCTCGAAGAGCAAGGGCGCGTCGATGATAATGGCTGGTGGGAGTGGGGCCGACACGGCGGCCGCGGCGATGCGGGTGCGACGCTGCATGTGGATAATCGGATGGATAAGCGATTCAAGATCACTGCGCTTCGCCGGATCGGTGAAGATGATCGCGGCAATCGCGGAGCGGCTGACCTGTCCGGCCGCATCGAGGATTGAGTGCCCCCACCAGCCGGTGAGAGCGGCACGAACGTCATCGCGCTGCAATGCTACCCGAGCATCGGCGTCGGAGTCCATGACGAGGCACCCACGGGCGGCGAAGAGGCGAGCGACGGCGCTCTTGCCCGCGCCGATGCCGCCGACAATGCCGATGACAGGGATGCGTGGGGGCTGGGTAGGGGATGGAAGCGTGGAGGACATGCTGAGATTGTTTGCGCGCGGATCGGTGGGCGAGATGCATTCCAGCGTTCACTAAAAAAAACCGCTCGTGAGAGCGGCTGGGTGTGGACAGGGGATTCTGCGCTAGAGAGCAATGGAATCCTGCTCAGTAGAGCGGGGGCACCATGATGTTGAGTTAGCAGCCGGCGAAGAAGGCGGCGAGGAAGTCGAAGAAGTCCTGGCTGGTGGTGAGGCCGTCGTTGTTGAAATCGGCGTTGCCCGAGAAGAAGGCGGCGATGAAATCGAAGAAGTCCTGGCTGGTGACGACGTTGTCATTGTTGAAGTCAGCAGGGCAGAAGTTTTCGTAAAGGTGAGCAACGTCGGCGAGTTCATCGACAAGGCAGAGATCGACGTCGCCGTCGGAATCGAGGTCGGCGAAGATGGTGCAGGAGCCGGACTGCGGGAGTGTGAAGGTGCGGAAGAAGGTGAAGACGCCGGCTCCGTTGTTGAGGAAGAGGCGGCAATCGGAACTGGAGAAGTTGGAGACCATCCAGTCGAGGTCGCCGTCGCCGTCGATGTCGCCCAGGTCGGAGGCGATGCAGGAGGTGCCAGTGGAATAGGTGGTGGCGGCTTGGAGGGTGCCGTCGCCGTTGCCGAGGAGGATGGCAGAGTTGTTGGACTGGGAGTTGGCGGAGGTGACATCGATGTTACCGTCACCGTTGAGGTCGCCGAGAGCCATCTGCCAGGCGAGCCCTCCGGCGGAGCGCGAGGAGAGGAGGGTGAAGGTGCCGTCGCCGTTGCCGCGCATGATGGAGATGGTTTGGGAGTTGCGGGAGCCGCAGACGAGGTCGAGAATCCCGTCGTTGTTCATGTCGGCGGTGCCGAGGGAGTATTCGCCGCTACCGCCGCCGTCGAAGAAGGTGGCGTTTGAGAAGACGCCGTTACCGTCGTTGAGGAAGAGGGCGAGATTGTCGGAGGAGGAGTTGGCGTTGACGATGTCGAGGTCGCCGTCGCCGTCGGCGTCGAGTGTGACGACGCCGTGGGATTGATCGCCTGCATCGCGGAACTGGCGGGGCTGGAAGGTGCCGTTGCCGTTACCGATGAAGACGGAGATGCTGCCGTTCTGGGTGTTGGAAGTGACGATATCGGTGCGGCCGTCGGCGTTGAAGTCGGCGGCATCGTTGGGGCTGGCCTCGATCTCGTTGGCGATCGGCGGGAGGAAGGGGTGGAAAGTGCCGGAGTTGTCGGCCCGGTTCATAAAGACGCGGATGTCGGCGGAGACCTCGTTGATCATGGTGAGGTCGACATATCCGTCGTCGTTGAGGTCGCAGGCTTGGCCGCCGTAGAGACGAGTCGGGGCGTTGTTGGGCGAGCGATCGTTGAGGACTTGAAGGAGGCGGAGATTGGCGGCAGTGGGGAGTGCGTCGGTCATGTAGACGAAGGAGTAACCGGCGGTACCGAGGGGCGTGCCGTTGGTGTCGAGGATGTTTTTGGAGAGTACGACGGTGACGACTTCGCCGGCGGCGAGCGGGGAAGTGGGATCGAGGGTGATCGTTTGGTTGGCGTTGGAGAAACTGATGGTGCCGGAGACGGGGCCGCTGTTTTTGCCGAAGGCGTGGAAGGTACGGTTGGTGACGCTGGCCGGGTTGACGGGTCGATCGATGGTGACGGAGATGTTGGTGGAGCGATCGACGTTGCCGGCATTGAGTGGGGGGACGGAGGAGAGGAACGCGGAGTTATCGCCGACCGCGCCGCCGGAGGTGCATGAAGCGGTGAGCGTGAACGCGCCGGTCGCGCCATTCCAACCCGAGACACGGATGTAGTAGGTGCTGCCGGCGGCGGCAGAGATAGTGACGGATGAGCCGACGTTGCAGGTGTCATCGTTGCAGGCAAGGTCGTTGCCGGGCGTGCCGGGGCACGCGGAATGGATCGAGAGGACGGAGTCGTAAGAACTGTTGGTGCAGGTATTGATCTCGAGTTGGCACGCGGTGGGAGTCGTGATGCGGTACCAGACGTCGGGGGTGGATTCGGACTGGCCGCAGGAGGCGTTGCCGTCTTGCGTGGCGCCCACCGTGGTGCCTGAATAGGCACCCGGCGTGATCAGCGTGGCAGAAGCACAGGCGTTGGACTGAGCGGCGGCCCCGGCGGCGAGAACCAGTATGGACGCCGAGAACACGAGTGTACCAGTAACGGACGATTTCTGTGTGCCCATTCGAGACTCCTCTGTTGAAAATGATTGCGCACCCGATCCCCGCGGGTAAGCACCACAACGAAAACATACAACACAACCGAAGGGTTGGCAGGGAGTGGATCACGAAAAATGAACAGAAAAAGCAACTGGTGTACGCTTGCAGGCACATGTTTAGGGGAGTGCTGCAAGTTGCGCACCGAATC
The DNA here is from genome assembly GCA_041742635.1 of Phycisphaerales bacterium. Lineage (GTDB taxonomy): Bacteria > Planctomycetota > Phycisphaerae > Phycisphaerales > UBA1924 > JTS-AC122. Next base: position 9,970 of record JBGSIF010000165.1, on the reverse strand, counting down.
AGCAAGTGAGTGGCGGAGGGGGAGAATGTCGTGGCGGGCGCGGGCCGCGTTCGATCAAGAAGGTGAAGACACCGCCAAGCGGCTTGACTTTGGAAACTGGTGAGATAATCTCCTACAGCAATGAGTACGTTGACTTTCAACCCGATGGACATGCATATGTCCATGCCCAGCCCGGACGCGGGATTCTTCGCGTGCCAGGTGGGCGGGTTGATGGCCTGAGATGTTCCAGGCGGCGACTCGCTCCAACCAGCACAACTGAAGCTTCCAATGCGTTCGGGCTTGCACAGGAGCCGGTGTTCGCGTTCTAGCGTGGCATGTGTTTTCAGAACACCGCGCCGAGGCGTAGCCGATGGTTCGGCAGCGTCCGCGACATACCCGCTTCTCAATCACAACTGAAGTAGTTAGAAGCACCGAGTGCGACGACGTTGGCGCGCGCTGTTTGGTTCATTCGATACACGACACATAAGCCGCCGCGCTCAACGGCGGTGAGTTGATCTGATTCCCCGCACGAACAGCGGGACGGCACAAATGACTGAATGAAGAAAGAAAAAACACATGGCAAATGCATTTCGATTCGATACGGTTGCGATTCACGGCGGTCAAGAGAACGACGCGCTGACGGGCGCGGTGGTGACGCCAATCTACCAGACAACGACGTTCGCGCAAGATGAACTGGGCGGAACGCCGGAGTGGTGCTATTCCAGGTCGGGGAACCCGACGCGGGCCGCGCTTGAAGAGAGTCTGGCGGCGATCGAAGGTGGGCGGAAAGGGCTGGCGTTTGCCAGTGGTCTTGCAGCGGCAAACGCGCTGCTGCAAACGCTGAGCGCGGGGGATCATGTCGTGGCGTCGCAGGATCTGTACGGCGGGTGCTACCGGCTGTTCACCAAGGTGTTCAGCAAGTTCGGGGTGAAGTTCTCGCTGATCGATTCGACGGACCCGGTGAATGTCGCCGGGGCGATCACGCGGGAGACGAAACTGGTGTGGCTCGAAACCCCGTCGAACCCGCTCTTGAAGATCACGGATCTTCGGGCGTGCGCGACGATCGCCAAGGCGGCGGGGGCGCGGGTGCTGGTAGACAACACGTTTGCGACGCCGGTGTTTCAGCGGCCGCTGGAACTGGGCGCGGACATCGTGCTGCACTCGACAACCAAGTACATCGGCGGGCACTGCGACGTGATCGGGGGCGGGCTGGTGGTGAATGACGAGGAGTTGTACCGGCAACTGAAGTTCATCCAGAACGCGACGGGGGGCGTGCCGGGGCCGCAGGACTGCTTCTTGCTGCTGCGAGGGATCAAGACGCTCGCGCTGCGTGTACACAAGCACGCGGAGAATGCGCGGAAGGTCGCGGAGTATCTGGAGCGTCATGCGCTGGTGGAACGGGTGCTCTTCCCAGGGCTGAAGTCGCACCCGCAGCACGAACTCGCGGCGTCGCAGGCGAGCGGGTTCGGGAGCATCGTGAGCGTGGAGTTTGCGGGCGGGATCGAGTTCGTGCGGGCGTTGGTGCCAAAACTGCGGCTGTGGCCGCTGGCGGAATCGCTGGGTGGTGTGAAGTCGCTCTTGTGCCATCCGGCGACGATGACGCACGCCGCGGTCGAGCCGGCGGAACGGGCACGCATTGGGATCGGGGACGGGCTGATCCGGTTGTCAGTAGGACTCGAAGATCCGGCGGACTTGATCGAGGATCTCGAACGGGCGATCTTCGAGGCGAGCGAGCAAGCGTCGGTGCGCGTGCCCAAGGAAAGCCGAGTGAACGCCCGCTGCGGGCAGGCGGTGGGCGCATGAAGTCTAATGTTGTAGCGTGCGTGTGTGATGAGCGTGGCGACTCGAAGGCAGTCGCCACGCCGCCCCCGTTGCCCGTGCAGCGTGTCGCTCGCGTGGTGCTGCTTGGGTGCGGTACGGTGGGATCTGCGGTGGCGCGGCGACTGCTAGAGAGCGGTGCGTCGCTGGGGGTAGAACTTTCGCGGGTGCTTGTGCGGGATGTGGAGAAGCTGCGTGACGTTCCGCGTGAGTTGTTGACCGATTCGATCGATGAAGCACTCGCGGACGAGCCGGACGTGGTGATCGAACTGCTCGGCGGCATTGATCCGGCGCTGGTATACGTGAAAGCCGCGTTGCTGCGTGGGGTGCCGGTTGTGACGGCGAACAAGACGCTCGTAGCGCGGTACGGCGTGGAACTGGATGAGGCGGCGGCGAGAGGGAAGACACGGCTTGTCTATGAAGCCGCGGCGTGCGCGGCGATCCCGGTGTTCGCCGCACTAAGGCATCTCGAGGGAGACCGGGTGCGGCGGATCACGGGGATTGTGAACGGATCGTGCAACTATATTTTATCAAAGATGAGCCGCGGCGCGACGTATGAAGCCGCGCTTGCACAAGCGGCGGCGAAGGGATTGGTGGAGCCGGACCCGTCGGCGGATGTATCTGGGCGCGACAGCGCGGAAAAACTGTCATTGCTCGTGCGAGCGGCGGATCCGTATGCTTTGCGGGATCGCGTGGAAACAAATGGGATTTCGGGGATTACACCGGAAGATATTCTCGCGGCGCGTCGGGCGGGGTGTGTCATCAAACTGATCGCGGAATTCAGCCGCGCCGAGGGAGTGCTTCGTGTGGGGCCTACCTGGGTGCCCAAGGGGCATGTGCTCGCGGGAGTGGAGGATGAAGAGAATGCGATTGTGATTGAATCGGAACTCGCGGGCGAGATCGTCCTGCGGGGAAAAGGAGCGGGGCCGCGCCCGACGTCGTCGGCGGTGCTGGGGGATGTCGTGAGGGTGTTGTCCGATCCACATCCGAAATCGAGCCGGACGCGGGCCGGTTCGGCCCGAAACCAAGCGTGCGGGACCAGCGTCGCGTCAGAATCAGACGCCCGCGGGCAAAAACGCGAAGGAGAGAAGAGACACTACGTGCGGATCGACCACGAAGTAGGGACACCCGCGGCGGTACTGGGATTGACCGCGGTGCCGGCACTGGCGATCAGGGAGATCGCGGTGTCGAAAACGAGCACGACCATGATTGTTGATGCCGGTTCGGCGCACGAAGTCGAGCGTGCAATCGAGCCGACTGGTGTGAAAGCGGTGGTGTGTGGAGTGTGGAGAGTGCCAGTTATGGCCCGTTGCGTGGCTGGTTGATCCAGCCGTAACGTTGAGCGGGTACACGGTCGGAAACCTTGAACCAAGAGTTGGTGGAGAGACGGGTGCTGGCGTAGACGTCGTTGGCCTCGAAATCGAAGTTTTCTTCGACGAGGTCGGCGTTGGTGCCGATGGTGGGCTTGAAGAGTTCGATGGTGCCGTCGAGGAAGCCGATAAAGCCGGATTTGTCGTGACGATTGGTGAGTTGATCGTCGTTGCCCCAGAAGCCTTCGGTGAACTGCTGGTTGTAGACCGGGGTGCTTTCTTCGATGAAGATTGGCATGGATCGGAACATTTTGAGGGTGGCAACTTGGTTGGTAGGCAACTGCGGGGGAGTGCCTGCGTTGGGCGGGACGTAGCCAGCGTAGATCTGGTTGGAGAGTTTGGCGCCCTGGGTTTCGTCGAACATGGTGTAGTCGAAGTTGAGGTCGCGGTTCCAGCCAAAGCCGTTGAGGCCGCCGCCGGCACCACTGGCCCGGGCGCGTTTGTTGGTGGGGCACTCGACGATGAAGTCGGCGTATTCGACGTAGTCGAACATGAGCCCCGGTGCGAAGCCGGCCGGAGTGGGATCAGCGTCGGCCCAGTTGAACGCGGTCCAGAGTTGGTCCTTGTAATCCTGCGAGTAGACGACGGCGGCCGACATGATCTGCTTCATGTTGATGGAGCACTTGAGTTTCTGAGACGCAAGTCGGGCCTGGCGCAGAGCGGGTAGGAGGATCGAGATCAGGACGCCGATGATGGCGATCACGATCAAGATTTCGATGAGTGTAAAGGCGCGTCGGCGGAGGTGCCGAGCATCACGTCGGTAGGGTTGAGAGTTCGGCAAAGAACAGTTCGCATTGTTCATGGGGGCACTCCCTAAGCAATCGCAGCGTGTCGTGTGGTCTGGCGGGGCTTTGGAAGATTGTCCAAAGTCCGTATCAAGCCAAAGGCTTGTAGCGGATAGCATACAACAGATCCGGAGATTGTGGTACCTTGGTTGTCCGAAATTCGGAACAAAACGCAAAGACCGGGCAGATGATCAAGGTTTGTGCGACGGCAGCGGGTGCCGGGCGAGTCTTGGTGTGTACCAGGATGTGGGTTCCCAACAGGGCGAGAGTTAGTTGATGACGCCGGCAGCGAACTCGACGGAGCGGGAACGAGCCAAGCGGCGGCTGGTAGTCGCGGGGATTGTCGTGCTTTTGATTGGATTGATATGCGTGCTGGCGGGGATTGGGTTGCTGCCGCCGGCGACGCCGCTGGCGGGAGTGGGGTCGGTCGTCTTTTTGGTCTTCTCGGCGGGGTTGATGGCGGGAGCGTATGCGGTGGCCGGGTTGGGGGTGGGGCGAGTGGTGAGCGGTGCAGCCGATCGGCTGGGAGGGTGGGAGACGCCGCTGGTGGTGCAGTGGACGGTCGGGTTAGGGGTGATGGTGTGGGTCAGCCACGGGCTTGGCGTATTCGGACTGCTGTCGGGCGCGCGTGGGGAGTGGGTCGCGTGGGGTGTGGTGGGGCTTGGCATCGTGATGGTGCTTGGGGAAGTGATGGGGGTAGGGGGGGCGGTGGTGGGGGGACGTGGATTGGCAGGCGGATTGAGGCCGGAACGGTGGAAGTCGCCGAGCGCGTGGTGGGTGCTTGCGGTGCCTGGGATAGCGGTGATGGTGGTGGCGGCGAGCAACCCGCCCGGGGGGATCTGGCGAGGGCCGGAGAGCGAAGCGGGCGCGTATGACGTGCAGAGTTACCATCTTGCGCTGCCAAAAGAGTGGGCGGTGGGTGAAGAAGCCGGTGGGGTCGGTCGGCTTTGGCCTGTCGAGCACAATGTTTATTCATTTTTGCCGGGCTATATGGAGGCGGCGTACTTGCACATCGGGGCGATGAGTGGTGCGGGGCGGGCGAGTGGGGGGAATTTTGTCGCGGGGACCGGGGTCGGCGTAATCGCGTGCCAGTATTTTCACGCGATCGTCGGTATCGTGGGGATGGTGGGGCTTGCCGGGGTAGTGCGAGGGTTGATCGAGCGGTACACGGGAAGGACGGGGGGCGAAGCGACGGCGTGTGGCGTGATCGCCGGGGCGGCGATGACAAATGTGCCGTGGGTGGGGGTTGTTGGTTCGTTGGCGTACAACGAGATGGCGATGGTGGCCATGACCATCGCGGGAGTGGCGGTGGGGTGCCCGCGCCAGCCGGAGCGATTGGGGCAGGTTGAGAGTCGCTGGGCGTTGTTGATTCGGGGTGTCGGCGTGGGCTTTCTGATCGGGATCGCGTGCGGTGCGAAGCCGACGGCGCTGTTTTTGTGCGCGCCGCTCGGGGGGTTGGCGCTGGTCTTCGGAACGAGCGGCGGGGTGTGGCGGTGCATCGGAGCGTGCGTGTGGGCGGTGTGTGGTGGGATGGTTGCAATAGCGCCGTGGCTGGTACGGAACTATGCCGCGTGCGGGAATCCGGTCTTTCCGTTTCTGCACGAAATTTTTGGCGAGGCGCACTGGTCGGCGGAGCAGTTCGCGCGATATGGGCACGCGCACACATTTGCTGGTTCGATCGGCGAACGCTTGGCGATGCTGGTATCGGATGCGCGGGGGGCTTTGAATCCACAGTGGTCGATCTTGTTTCCGATCGGGATTGTCGGGCTGGTGGGTGCGTGTATTGCGAACAAAACACGGCGTGTAGCGGTGGTCGTGTTCGTCGGGTTGTTGATACAAGTTATGGCGTGGATGTGGTTGACGCACCTGCAGTCGCGGTTTTTGATCCCGGCGGTGATGACGGCGTGCGCGGGGATCGGGCTAGGGTGCGCCGCGATGCTGATTTGGATCCGAGCGCAAGCCGGAGCGACACGCCGCGCCGAGCGTGGCGAAGGGGCGGGTATTCACCGTTGGATGGTTGCGGGGTTGATGGTGGCATCGCTGATACCAGTGTCGCTTGGTGCGTGGTGTGTGCGGAATTTTGTGATGCAGAGCGGGGGGAAGCCCAACCTGTTGCTGGTGTCGGGCGTGGAAGCGATCACGGGGCGGAGTTTCGCGGGCGAACTTTCGAGGCTCTCGGCTGCGATGCGAGAGAAGGCTCTGCACGACAACGCAGGCTCGGTGATAGCCACGCAGTTTCGGTTGAAGCCGGACGACGGGTTGTATTTGATCGGGACGGCGACGCCGCTGTATTACCTGCCGGGCGGCGGGAACGGGGTGGCGAATGTGTGGTATAACACGACGTGGGATGGCTCGCCGCTGGGGCGAGCGATGCGTGCGGCGGTAGACGATCCGGCGGCTTGGACCGGCGCGGTGCGCGGCGCGATGCGGGATCGGATGCGGCATGCAGGATTGACCACGCGAGATGTGTATGTACTACTCGATGAGAGCGAGATCAATCGGCTACGCGGCACCACGTCGGGGAAGGTTGATTGGTTCGATGAAGTTCTGACAACCCAAGCGATCGAACGATGGTTGAAGCTGGAGGGCGAACTGGTTCAAGGATGGCCCGAGCCGGGGGGCGTGGGAATGTTCCTCTTTCGACTGAAAGGCACATCGCCGTGATGCGGGAACCGAGCGGCGGTGAGGTACACGAAAAACCGGTGAAGTCGGCGAGTGGATCGCGCGCGCGGATCGGGCTGCAAGTGCTTGGGTTCATCGTCGGGCTGGGATTGCTGGGGTGGTGCGTGATGCAGGCGGTGAACCCGGACAATCGGCAACACCTGGCGAAACTGCGCGGGGCGGATTGGCGGCTCGTGACGACACTCGCCGGTCTCTCGGCGGCGTCGCTTCTTGTGAATGGACTGTCGTTCTGGTCGGTGATCAGGCCTGTGCGGCGGGTGCCGATGGCGAGCGTCATCGCGGTCAATGCGATGGCGACGGCCCTGGCGAGCCTTCCGTTTAAACTCAGCGTGATCTGCCGGTTTGTCGTGCATCATCGGCGGGACGGGGTGCCGCTGCTCACGATCACGACGTGGATGGGGAACTCGCTGACGATCATGCTGGCCACACTGGTCCCCATCCTGCTGGTGAGCCTGTGGAAAACAGAGGTGGATGCGGCGTGGTGTGCCGCGGTGCTGACGAGCATCGGGATCTCGGCATCGCTGGTGATTGTGCTGGCGCGGGCGGGGTCGAGCGACCGGGTGTGGGCGTGGGCGGAGAATTGGTTCGGTGCATTGCCTGCGGGTGCCTCGGAGGTTCCAACGAGCGGACGATGGAGGAGCGTTCGCCGATTGGTTGCGAGGTTCGACGTGCTTGCAAAGGCACGCGAGGGTGTGCGGATGCTGTCGTTCCCGAGCGGGGTGTACGGAGCGGCGGGGCTGCGCGTGGTGGATATCACGATCCAAGCAGCGCGGTTTGTGGTCGCGGCGCGGTTGCTGGAACAGGTGATGGCACCGGCGGACGCGCTGCTCGCCGCCGCGTTGTACTTCATCGTGGGCGTGGCATCACCAGCGGGGTCGCTGGGTTTTCGAGAAGCCGCGGTACTTGGAGTCCACGCGGCAGGGACGGGCGATGGAGAGAGCGGTGCGGGCGCAGGGTCGATTGTGGTGCTGACGGTGACGGCGGTCGACACGCTCGTTGTGGTCGGGGCGGCGATCGCGTCGGGTGCCTACTTGCGGATCGACCGATTTTTCTTGAAGAGCCGTGGATCAGCAGGCAACGGTACATGAACTAATACAACGGTTCGAGGATTCCCGCTGCGGTGCCGGTCGGTGTGGAGACGATGACCGCGCCGCTGGAGTCGACGCCTTCGAGTTTGCCTTCGACAAGCAGCCCGGCGGGAGTGACGACGCGTGCCGGTCGGCCCCGAGCATGAAGGCACGCACGAACGGCAACGAGTTCAGAAGGTTCAAGCAGGCGGGTGTCCAGCGCGGGGAGCATCATGTGAACGAGCGTGTTCTGGAGGCGTTGGAGGTCGATTTCGCGCCCGGACACGGCACGCAGGGTGGTAGCATCGGGTGCGATGGCGGGCGGAAGGTCGTTGGGCATGAAGTTGGCGTTGATGCCGACGCCGATGAGAACGAACGTGCGCGGGCCTGCGGCGGGTGAAGACGAATCCGACTGAGGCACGGACACCATCTCAGTGAGGATGCCGGCGATTTTTTTGGAATGGACCAAAACATCGTTGGGGAGTTTGAGGGAGATGGAGACGGAAGCGCGGTCGCCGCGGAGGATGTCGTAGACGGCGCTGACGCAGGCGAGGCCGGTACGGACGCCGAGGGTGCCGATGGAGTTGCCGCGGAGGTCGCCGCGAGTCCAAGGCGAGGTCCACGGGACAAGGAACGTACACCAAAGGCCTCCGATGGGGCTGGCCCAGGGGCGTCCTCGTTGACCGCGGCCGCTGGTCTGAGTCTTGGAAACATACAGGCGTGGGGTGAGGATGGAAGCGGAGCCGGACTCGACTTCTCGGCGCGCGTGGAGGCTGGTCGAGTCGAGAGAATCGAATCGGTAGACCTCGATCGCGGCATGATCATCGGGCGTCGTCATGGGGTCGGTTCAACCGGTCAAGCAGCCGATCGAAAACAGTGAGGTACGGATCCGCCTCCCAAGCGAGTGCAACCATATCCCGTGACTCGCCCGCTTTCTAAAGCCCCGGCCCGCGCAGAAAGTGCGTGAAAGAGTCCGGCTCGCGTTCACGCGGCGGCCGGGCTTGCAAACGACCGATAGACGAGTCATGGAAATGTACATCGATGGCGAGCGATTACTCCTAGCCACGAGCACCCAGTCCGGAACCGGCGGTTCGTGCGCCGATGCGTTCCCCGCGGCGCAGGCGCACGCGGCGGCACGCGGGCGGATTATCGTCGGAATTGAAGTCGATGGATGCCCGCTGTCCGGGGATGAGGTGAATACCGCGGTGGCGCGCGCCAAGGGTGCATCGAGGGTGAACCTGACAACGGAAACACCTGAAATCCTGGTGGGCAGCGCGCTGCTCGACGCGGCGGAGATGCTGAGGAACACTGATGGACCGCGGGACGCTGCGGTGAAGCACATTCGAGCGGGCCGGCTCGGCGACGCACTGCGAGAGATCGAATCGCTCTCGAAGCGGTGGCAAGAGGCCCGACAGGCGGTCGAACAGTCCGCGGAGTTGCTCGGTGTGGGGGTTGGCGAGTTGATTGGATCCGGAGCAACACCAGCGGGTGTGGGTGCTGGTCGGGCAGGGGGGCCGGGCGATACCTTGGCGCTGTGCCTTAAAGAGATATCGCGGTGTGTGCGTGAATCGGATTGGAGCGGGCTGGCGGATGTGTTGGAGTTCGACCTTGCCGAGGAATCGGAGCGGTGGTTCGAACGGCTGGTTGACACGGGGGGCAGGCTGACGGCGAGTTCGGAGCGGGGGGCTACAAGGACCGCGACGCGAGCGGCGTAGAGATCAGGTCTCTTTTGGCACGTAAAAGGACCAGACACCCGGATAGGGGGGTGGCGGAGGGCGTGCCGCTTGCGAACGATGCGGGTTGGAAGAAGAGGGATGGGGAAGGATGGAGCAACCGGGAGCCACTTCGGTGTCGAAATCGCGGAGCGAACCAGCCAACCCGATCGACGCGCTGATGGAACGTGCGAGCCGGGCGCTCGTGCGCAGGCGGTACTTCGAGGCGGAGCAACTCTGTGTGGAGGCACTCCGCGCGTCGCACGCGGGGATGGACTATGAACGGATGTCGCGGGTGTTATTGCCGTTGGAAGAGGCGCGGCGGCAGAAACGAGATTTAGCGTACGACAGCGGGACGATTACGATCGTGGATGGGGTGTTGCCGGAGGCGTCGGCACTGAGCGCCGGGTGTTATTTGATTATGCCGCCGAGGGTTGGCGCGGACGGTCGGGCGCTGCGAGAGAGAGCGGATCGGGCCGGGGTGCCGACGATCATCGTGGTGCGAGAACCGACGACGCGAGCGGGGTTGTGGCCGATCGTCGCGCTCGGGCCAGTGA
>JBGSIF010000164.1:0-2775 GCA_041742635.1 Phycisphaerales bacterium | reverse complement strand
GGCGGTGAAGGCGTCGAGCAAACGCTCGTCCTGCGTGAGCGCGTACAACAGCGACAGGCTCTTGGGGGCGTGGAAGTTGAAGTCGTAGCCGACACGGCGGCCCTCGTTCTGCCGAGCCGTGAGCGTGCGGCCCGTCGCTGGATCGGTGTTGTCGCAGAGGGCGTCCCAGTCACGCTGCTGGATCTCGCCAGCCAGGCCGAGGCGCTCGGCGGCCTTGCCGCGCCACACGCCCATGACTTCGCAGCCCTCGGAGTAGTAGTCCGCGGTCGAGAAGTACGTCTTGGCGCCGGCGGGCGCGGTGTTCTGGATGATGCGCAGCATGCTTCATATCTACTTGACCTGAGACGAAGCGTTCTTACCACAACTTCCGGTTGAAGTCTTGTTTTTTCTTTCATCCCCCCTTCCCCATGACGCCGCCGCTGCAGGCGCGGTGGGGCGGCGGGCGAGTGGTGCTGCTCTCATGCGTGTTGACGGCCGTGCTCCAACGTGGCGACGGCCATGCCGAAGAGCGTCTCACGCCAGGCCCCGTGGCGCTGGTGTTCGCGCGTCACGCGGCGCAGGCGGCTGCTTGATTGATGGCGAGACGGCGTGTCCGAGCGCGAGAGTGATGTGGGGCGTGGTGTGTTGGGGAAGGTCTCTTGAATCGTGTTCGGCCACGCCGCGGCCTGAGGTTGAATGGCACTCTGCACGCCGCCGCCGGGCGGTCAAGCGGAAAATCGGTTCCCCCTCAAGGTCGCCCCCAATTTTCGCACTTGACCGACGCCCCCCCCACCCACCCCACGAGGGGGAGGTGGGGGGGGCTCCCGGCTGTGGCGGCGTGCGGGTGCGTGCCATCAGGCCGCGATGGGCGTGGCCGAGAACACCACACAAGGAGACTACTTATGACCACGACCACTTCAACCAGCACCGCGTCGGACGCCGCTCAATCGTCGTCCAAGGCACCCACCCACGTCGCGTACCACGTGCGCGATGGCAGGAACGGGGGCAAGTCCTTCTGGACCCGCATCGGCTCGGCGTGGGCGCACGCCGACGGGCAGGGGTTCAACATCCAACTGGAGGTCGCCCCCCTCGACGGCCGCGTCGCCCTCCGCGTCGCGTCGGAGAAGGAGTGAGAGCGAACTCCGACTTCTCTTCAACCGGGGCGGGCGTCACCGCTCGCCCCATCCGTCCACTCAATCTCATCTATGAAAGGAACTTCACTATGACTCAATCACTCATCCATCCCCTCGACGACCGCATCGACATCCACGCCGTGCTGGCGCACCGCCGGCAGGTCGCGATCGTCTGGGAGACCGGCGACGTGCGGGAGGTACGCCCCGACCTCTCGGACGACCAGGCCTGGGAGGTGCTGCAAGGGTGCCTCGACTGGCATGACTGCGAACTTGGGTTTACCTGGACGCTCATCGAGATGGTGGCGCACCGGCTCTTCCCGCACGCCGCTGCCGGCAGCAACGGGTAAGGGGCGACCATGCAGGCATGTACCAACATTCACACGACCACGGCCGCTCGACCATCGCTCGGCGGCGCTTCATCCACTTCATCATCGACGAAAGGACACACCATGACCAACCGTTTCATCCACCTCTCCGAGGAGGCCTTCGAGGCCCTCTTCCCGCTGCAACCCAATCACCTGAACCCGCACGCCGCGTGGAGCGTCGTCGACTCGGGCGGAACGGAGGGCTCGCGGGGCGCGGGGGGGTGCCTGTATGAGACACACGGAGCCGAACTCGACTTCATCCGCGTCTGCGACCCCAGCACGGTGTGGACGCTCATCGACGCGGACGGCGAACTGTGCGTCGTCAGCGGGTGCCGCTTCGTGGACCGGCTCGGGTACCTCGTGAGCACCATACCGCTGGCCGATGGCGTGGGCGTGCAGGTGTCGCTGGAGTCGGCCATCGACTCCGGTGACAATGAGTAGGAGGGTGCCATGCAGCACGTTTCGACCATCCGTTCGGTCAACCCCTTCTACGCCGCGCGACGTGAGCGCGTGGCTTCACATTCACCCTTGCCGTCACGTTCACCCGCGTCCGCGGTGTACGCAAGGCTCCCGCGGGCACCGGTCACGGCCAGTCCGGTTCCGCACCTCACCAGCCTCTATCACCACGCCGAGGCGGGGCCGTACGGCAATCGGGGCTACCCGGGCAACTGCGGCGGCAACCTCATCAAGGACCTCCTGCGCTTCTTTCGTCCCAGCACAGTGCTGGACCCGATGACCGGGAGCGGCACCTGCCGAGAGGTGTGCGACGAACTGGGCCTGCTCTGCTGGTCGAGCGACCTGCGGGAGGGCGTGGATGCGTGTGCATCCAGCGTGCATCCACGCGAGTCGTTCCAGTTCGGCTGGCTCCACCCACCCTACTGGCGGCAGAAGCTCTACACGAACGACCCGCGTGACCTGTCCCGCACACCCACGCTGGCGGCGTTCCTCAACCGGTACCGGCAGTTGATCGTGAACAGCGCCGGGGCGCTGGTGGAGGGCGGACGGCTCGCGGTGCTCATGGGTGATTACACCGACCGCGAGGCGGGGTTCGTGCCCCTGGTGTACCACACCAAGCGCCTCGCGTTCGAGGCGGGGTTGCGGCAAGCCTGCACCGACATCATCCGGTTCAGTCACGGGGCGAGCAGCGGACACAAGGTCTACCGCTCCAGCTTCATCCCCGGCCTGCACGACGTGTGCATGGTGTTTGAGAAGTGAGGCGGGCAGGATGCGCAGCGCGAAGGCCCGATGGTGCCGAGGTCCGTGGAACGTGAGGCGTGGTGCCGCGTGGGTCGTTGGGG
>JBGSIF010000163.1:0-13275 GCA_041742635.1 Phycisphaerales bacterium | reverse complement strand
TCGTCGGGCTTCGTGCCGAGTGGCTGCGCACGGCCGTGAGCAGCAACTCGGTTCACTTTTCATCTCACCGCGGCCGATTGCGCATTCGCCCGAAGATGGTATCAATCACAAGCAGTGAGAACTTTACCGGGTCGCCATCTTCCAGGCACGTTCAAGCAGGCGTGATGCTTCGCACCTATCCGTACTGCACCTGCGATTCATCGTATGACTGGATTGATTGCGCCACCGACGACGTCTATAGTTTCTTAGGAAACTATAATGAGCCACGCGACGACGAAAACGCCGGTCAGCGCCTTGGAGTTCCACACGGGGTACTGGTTGCGGCTTGTCTCAAACCACGTATCCCACGCCTTTAGCTTCAAGGTTGAATCTCGCGGCGTCACCGTCGCTGAATGGGTTGTGATGCGAGCAATGTTTGATTCCGATGGCATACATCCAAGCCAACTAGCCGATTCGATCGGACTGACGCGAGGCGCCGTGTCGAAACTTGTCGATAGGCTCGCCGCCAAGGGCTTGGTTGTGTGCCGATCCGAGAAGAAAGATCGTCGGTACCAGATTGTCAATCTGACGGCGTCGGGTCGATCTCTTGTCCCCAACTTGGCGGCTCTGGCTGATCAGAACGATCGAGAGTTCTTTGGCCACCTCGATACGAGAGAACGTACTGGTTTGGTCGCCATGCTGAAGGGCGTTGCGCAACGCCGAGAACTGAAGCGAGTTCCCGTTGAGTAACCAAATGTGATGCAAAGAAAGAGGAAATCATGAACAGTGATCAAATCAAGATTGCGGAGGAATGCGCGAAGTGGTCGGCGGCCGGAACGATCAACTTTGCAGAGGTCATCGGTTGTCTCAAGAATGCCGGCATCGAGCGATACCACGCGGATTACTGCCGAATGGAGACGACGTACTACACCTCCGCGGGAGATTCGTGCGTCGTACCGATGGGGCATGAGTCCGCTTCGATCGCTGAAACGTTTTCGGCGGCGCGTGTCGAGGCCGCAGTCCGCCAGTCGCAACGCGGCGAGATCAAGTACCAGCAGTTCACCCAACACGCTCTGGCCTCCGGGTGCGTCGGCTACTTCGTCCAGATCACCGGACAATGCGTGCAGTACTTCGGGCGCAACGGCGAGATTCACACCGAGTGGTTTCCCGGTGCCAAGCAACGGACGTAACGATTCTGCGGCAGCCCGAAGGAGACAGGCTCTTCCTCGTCGAGAAAAGACGAAAAGGCATAACGTACTCGTAAACGCAGATGGCCTCGGCAGTTGCCGAGGCCATCAAGCCATTCAGTCGGGGTGATAGGATTTGAACCTACGACCTTTTCGTCCCGAACGAAACGCGCTACCAAGCTGCGCTACACCCCGGATGTGAGTAAGATTCTACGCCGACCGTGCCCGACGAGCAAGACGCATCAAGAATACGCCGTCGAATAGAAACCTTTCGGCGTACCGCGATTCGCTCGTCTGCCGCCCAAAGGTGCTACCAGCCTCACGCTCGCCTATCAAGAATCCCGCCGAGGTCTGATATGAACGATTCACTCCTTCGATTTCTTAGCCTTCTTTTCGCCTTTCTTTTCGGCGGGCTTTTCCGCCTTCGGTTCGGTGGGCTTCTCTGATTTTTCAGATTTAGCCGCTTTGGCGGCCTTCGCCGGTTTCTCGTTTGCAACTGCCGCCAGTGCGTCCGCGGTCGGGTCTGTACGCCGTGCTTTGGCCTCCCCGTCGCGTCCGCCGCCCTTGCCACTCACAAGGTTCCCTTCACGATCGAAGTCCAAATCCGGTTTCTTTTCGTCTTCGATCTTTCGATCCGGCATCACCCACAACTTGACGACCGCTTCCAAATCTGCCTCGAACTTGATGTGGACCTCGTATGTGTCCACGCGTTTGATCGCGTGCGGCAGCCGTACGTCCCGCGCCCGGATGTCGTGCCCCTTCTCGCTGAGTGCCTTGGCGATGTCCTGCTGCGTCACCGCGCCGTACAGGATCCCCATGTCGTTGCAGGACCGAATGAGTTGCAGTTCGAACCCAGTGAGTTTCCCGATCGTCGCTTCACGAGCCTTGCGAAGTTCCGCCAGTTGACGCTCCGCTTCGGCACGCTTCGCCGCCAGCGACTTGATCATCTCCTCCGAAGGCGTTGTAGCCAGCGCACGCGGGAGCAGAAAGTTGCGGGCATACCCCGTCCGTACCTTCACGACGTCCCCAACGATGCCGAGATTGTCCACGTTTTCGGTCAGAAGCAGGTCAAGAGTCCGTGCCATGTTCGCTGTCCTTTGTCTGGCGTTTGCCCGCGAAGTTTCGTGGGTCGCAACGCCTGGTGAAAGTTGAGGAGCCTGCCAACGTGCACACGCCCGCGATCAAGCCCCAACGTATAAGTACAAGTGCCAAATTTCAAATCTATATCTTGTATTAGATAGGTCGGCGTCAGAATGGAATATCGTCTTCTTGAATCGGTTCGTACCCCGGATCAGCGGTCGGCTGCGACGCCGGGGCGCGGTTCATAGGACGAGTACCGGGGGCGTTGTCGTCCGCGTAGCCGCCGGATGTGCGGGGAGAAGATGGGCCGCCACCCTCACCCGGTTTGGAATCTACAAACTGAAAGTTCTCGACAACGACTTTCAATTTCGAGCGTTTGGTACCATCGTTCTTGTCTTGCCAGGTGTCCAACCGGAGGCGTCCTTCGATAAAAACCGGCCTGCCTTTGGCGCAGTATTTTTGCATGATCTCGGCAGTTTTACCCCAAGCGTCGCAGTCTACAAACATCACTTCTTCGCGTGCTTCTCCCGAAGCCGTCTTGTACTTGTGATTGACTGCCAGCCCAAAACTGCCAACCGCCATATTCGACTGCGTGTACTTCAGTTCTACATCCCGGGTCAGATTCCCCATTAGCAGAACTTTGTTGAAGTTGCCGGCCATTGTGTACTCCTGACTCGTATCACCCAGAGATCAACGCGGTTACTCACACTCTCGTTGAAACACAGTCATTGCTTGGTTGCACGAACGCATCTGCGATCGGCCGGTGCGTGTTCACATCGTCGCATCGACGATGTCTTCCTCGATCTCTTCCGCGATGGTCGTCGGCGGTGCCACCGGCATGTCGATCCCTTCCGCCGCACGCTGCGCACGCAACTTGGCCTCGACTTCCAACTCCTTTTGCGCGTCGGCGGCCTGCATCTCGTCAACGGTCAGGTGATCCGCTCGTGTGAACATGAAGCGAAGCACTTTTTCCGACAGATTGCACGAGCGTTCCATCGTCGCCAGTCCGGTCGAGGGGCATGAGAAGTACGCCAGGATATACACGCCGCGCTTCTGCTTGTTGATCTCGAACGTGAAACGGCGCTCGTCCCACTTCTTCATGGCGATCAGCGTCGCGCCGGACTTGACAAGCATTTCCTTGATGTGATCAACCGCGCCCTGCAGATCGACCGCCACGGCTTGCGAAATAATAAACATCGCCTCGTAGTTATACGTTCGTGTCTTGGACATGTGAATGATACCTTTCTGATGATTCGTTCGAGTTGGTTTTCTGTTTCTATTGTAGGGTTGCTTCTGCTTCTTACATCGGTGACGTCGTCGTCTGCCCGGGTTTGTCTCGCCTCGGTGGTTTGGCTTTGGGCGGTGACGAAGGGTTAAACTGATTCATCGCCTTCGTGATCCCTTCCTTCACGAACACCTCCGCGGCGTCCGCCGAGCGATTCATCGCGGTGTCCACCGCTCCCCACTGTTCATCCGTGAACCGACCAAGCACATAGTCCGCCTGATCCATGAAAGCAGGCGACGCATCGATCCCAACCCGGCAGCGTGCGTAGGACTCCGTCCCGAGCGCGCGTTGTATATCCGCCAGCCCGTTATGACCGCCGGCCCCGCCGGTGGGCCTCAATCGGATCTGACCGCTCGGTATCGACACATCATCAACAATCACCAGTACGTCCGCCGAGGGATCCAGTTTATAGAACCCAACGGCTTCCGCCACGGATTGCCCGGATCGGTTCATATAAACAGTCGGCTTCAGCAATACGCATCGCTCGCTGTACAGTGGTCCTTCGACCACGACCGCGGAGAACTTCGCGCGAGGCGTCATCCCGCGGAAGTGCCGGTCGGCAAGCCGGTCCACGACCATAAACCCGGCGTTGTGCCGCGTCTTGTCGTACTGCGAACCGGGATTGCCAAGGCCGACGATGAGTTTCATATGAACGGAACCGTACATGGATTCGGTATCGATGCTCTGAACAACGACTCTGTAAAACTTGGACGACCGAAACGCACCGCGTCGCGGCGGCGCGATGCAATATTACTTCTTGTCCTTCGCGGGTGCCGCGCCCTTCGCGGGTGCCGCGCCCTTGGCCGGTGCGGCTCCCTTTGCGGGTGCCGCACCCGCCTTCGCGCCGGCTGCGTCGCCATCGGCTTTTTTCGCCGTGAGCACTTCCGGCGTCGCGCCCTCGGTTGCCACGACCGCCGCTTCTTCCGTCTTGACTTCCAACTGCACGACCACCTGCGCGACGATCGAGTGCGGGTCGGAAATCATCGTCATGTCCGCCTTGGGCAACTTCACTTCCGCCGCCGTGATCGAGTGCCCGAGGTCGAGCTCGCTGATATCGACATCGACGTGGTCGGGGATATCCGCCACCCGGCATTCGATCACCAGTTCCGTCGTGGGGTGCATCAGGATGTTCCCCGCCGTCTTCAGCCCCTTCGCGTCACCGACCAGCGTGATGTGTACCTTCGTATGCACGCGCTCGTTCAGGTCCACGCGTGCAAAGTCGGCGTGGATAATGTTCGTCCCAAGATAATCAAATCCAAGGTCCTTCAGCAGCACCGTCTGGTCTTTCGGCTCGCCTTCGATCTTCATCGTGAAGACCTTTTCGCCTTTGATGATGTGCCTGAGTGCTTCGTGCGATTCCAGCGAGACCGCCACCGGCTCCGCGCCGTGCCCGTACACCACCGCGGGCAGTTTTCCTTGATCGCGGTACCGACGGGCGTAACGAGAGCCGACACGTTCACGACGGCTGGCGGAGATTGCGGGTGAGTTTTGCATGGCTGGTTCCTGTTGAAATATGACTTCGTGTGTTCTGTTGAGTTCAGGTTATTTTGATGACGTACATGAAGACTATGTTGACGTGCGATCTGCCGTTGCATTCGCCCCGGCGGTGTTACCGCTTCCCACCCGCCGTGCGTTGAAACAACGCGCTCACCGATCGGTTGTGATGAATCCGGTGGATCGCCTCGCCGAGCAACTTCGCCACCGACAGTTCCACCAACTTGTCCCGGAGCGGCGCGACCCGCTCCCCGCATGGGATCGTGTCGGTCACCACGACCTGGCTGATCGGGCTTGCCGCGATCCGCTGCATCGCCATCCCAACGAGCACCGGGTGCGTTGCCGCGGCGATTACCTTGCGTGCCCCGTGGTTCATCACGACTTTCGCCGCTTCGCAGATGGTGCCCGCCGTCGTGATCATGTCGTCAAACATAAGCACGGTCTTGTCCTTCACGCTCCCGATCAGGTTTCCTGTGATCACGTCCGAGCCGTTGATCCGTCTTTTATTAATAATCGCCAGGTCGCCGCCCAGGAGGTTTGCAAATGTTTCCGCAACCTTCACGTTCCCCACATCCGGGCTGACCATACACAGATCGCCCAGTTGCTCGCGGTGCGACTCGAAGTACTCCAAAAACACCGGCGTCGCCGACAAATGATCCAGAGGAATATCAAAGAAACCCTGGATCTGTGCCGCGTGCAGGTCGATCGCCAGCACACGATCCGTCCGTGCCGTGGCGATCAAGTTGGCTACTAACTTTGCCGTGATCGGCACCCGCCCCTCGTCCTTGCGGTCCTGCCGCCCATACCCAAAGTACGGCGTCACGACGCACACGCTCTTGGCACTCGCCCGTTTCAGGCAATCCAGAAAGATCAGCAGTTCCATAATGTTGTCGTTCACCGGCGAGCACGTCGAAAGCACAACATAACAGTTGCGGCCCCGAACATCTTCTTCCAGTTTAACGATCAGTTCCCCGTCCGGGAACGCTTCCGTGCGTGCCATCCCGAGCGGGATATCCAGGTGCTCGCACACCCGCCGCGTCAGGTCGATCGAGTGCCGCCCGGCGAACACCTTCAACTGATTCGCGTCCTCGCGGCTCATCGCGTTCCTCCGGGCTTAGCACCCGCTGCGCCACGACGCCCGCGATAAATCGCGTCCACTTCGGCGAGTTGTTCCGGCGTGTTGATCGACAAAATGTCTTCCGCCGGCACCGCCGGGATCACTTCGACCCGCGCCCCCATCCCAGCCCCGCCGGCAGCCTCCGCCAGCATGAGTGCCGGCACATCGGTAATATAATATTCACCGCTCGATTCGTTCTTCTTCACTCTCGCCAGCGTGCGATACAACGCCAGCAAATCAAAGCAATAATAACTCGGATTCACTTCGCGGATCGCTAGCTGCGTAGCCGAGCAATCCTTATGTTCTACGATCCCCGTGAACATCCCCGAAGCGTCCCGTACGATCCGCCCATACCCCGTCGGATCGGCGATCACCGAAGTTGCCAGGGTCGCCGCCGCTCCACGCGATTGGTGCGTTTGCAGCAACTGCCGTAGTGTTTCACTTCGGATCAGCGGGCCATCGCCGGCCAGCACGAAGACCGGCCGCCCCGACACCTCGCCCACCGTTTCCCGGGCGCACATCACCGCGTGCCCCGTTCCCAGTTGCTGTTCCTGCGTCGCGTATTCCAGCCCCTTGCTCCACGCCGCGCCTTGCGCCGCCATCGCATCGTGTACGAGTTCTTTCTTGTACCCCACCACCAGAATAATCCGCTCGCACCCAGCCTCTCGGCAGGCATCCACCACCGCGCACAGCATCGGCCTTCCACCCACCGGATGCAGCACTTTCGGGAGGTCCGACCTCATGCGCGTGCCCTTCCCCGCGGCCAGGAGTATCGCCATCGGTGCAAGGTTTGAGTTCGATGTTGTACTCATGTCACGCACGATTGAAACGTTCCCGCCTTCCGACCCGCACACTGCCCTGCACCACTCCAAACCGATCATCGCACAAACTAACACACTCACGGATCCACGTCATTAAATAAGTTGGCCGACCAAGATTCGAACTTGGACAAGCAGTACCAAAAACTGCTGTGCTACCATTACACCATCGGCCAAGCACCCGGCGTGATCGTCCACGCCGTTCGTTGCTCGTTTATTCACCCATTCATTTTGCTCGAACTGCTCCTTCAATCGCAGGCCTTTTTCGATGTGCCGGGCACATCAAAGCGGCCCCCTAGGGAAACACACGGACCGACCAGTCGCGGTCCGCATTCCCTCCAGCCCGATTCGGGCCGTGCGAGAAAAGCGGTGCCGCGGCACAAATGCTGATCCCGACGCCGGTTGTCCAACGTCCCGATCAGTCGAGCAAAACCTTCCATGCTGCCGCGATGGGAAGGCTCCTGATCGTGCCTCGGGCTTCTCGCGCTCCTGCGAGCGAAACCTTCCGTCACGATCGGCTCATCAATCAATACTAGGAATCTCACCACCAGAGTCAATCGACATATTCGTCCAATCCAGTCCAATGTCAGGATTTTGGACGGATGTGTGATCAGTAGTAAGCTGGAAGCAGTGAGCCTGGCGTGTAATGGTGGAAGATCGACGACCGGTGCCGAGTGCCGAGTGCCGGGGGGTGATCCAATCGGATGCCGAGGCAGTTTTTACCTTTGCCTCGTCCGAGTCAGCAGTTCACGCAGTTCGTTCGACCTCAGCAACGCAGCCATGACGAAGAACGCTACCCCTCCCGCCGCGGTCTGCGCTCCAAGCCGAAGCAACTGTGTTGTCCACACCCCAGCCGCTCCAGCCCCGCCGGTTGCGGCCCCTCCCGACCCAGGCATCACTCCTCGAACGACCAGCACCGCCCCGGCCATCGCGGCGGTCGCCCCCAGTGTCGTCACGATCGACCTTATGGCCCCACCCCCCCCATCCCGATTCCATACACCACGCCGCGGGTCGCTTTGCAGGGGCAATATTCCACTCGCCCCGCCCGTTCTCGCGTCCTGTCCCTTCCATCGACTTGCCAGTAGGATCAGTGCAGCCAGTTGCACTCCCGCCGTGATCGTACTCGACCACGCCAGCCCGGCTTCCGCCACCCACCAGATCAGCACCATCGTCAGTGTCAGGTTCACCACGATTGTTCCGAGCGAAACCAGCATCGGCGTCCGCGTATCTCCCCGTGCGTAGAACGCCCGCGTCAGCACATGATTCAGCGAATACACCCACACCCCCAGCGAGTACCCCATCAGTACGTTTGACACCCGCGCGACCCCGGCCGCCGAAAACCCTCCCGCCCCCCCTGCCCCACCCGCATACAGCACGTAACTCAGTTCCTCGCGTACAAGCAGCAGCCCCGCACTCGCCGGGACCGCGATAAACAGTGATAACCGCACCCCCCGCCACAGTGTATTTCGGAAGGCTTCCCACGCACCGGGCACACCGCTTCCCCCTGCACCCGCGTGCCGCGAGAGCATTGGAAACACCGCTGTCGCCACGGCGATTCCGAACACCCCGAGCGGGAACTGATACAGCCGCTGCGCCGCCGTTACGATCACGTTCGATGTATCGCCGAGTGGGAACGTATGCCCTAGCAGTGTCGGCCCCGCCCAGAGTGTGTAGGTGCAAATCAGGGTGTCGATGAACGTACTCAGTTGCAGCGTCCCTAGCCCGACCGCCACCGGCACAAACTTGCGGAACATCCCCCTTGCTTCCGGCACCGACGACCGATACTCCCGCGTCCACCGCACATGCGGGCTGAGCAGCCTCACGAACCACACGCACTGTGTCACACCCGACACCACGGTCGCCACCCCGAGCAAATACGCGACTGCTTCGCCCGCCGCCTGCCCCGTCATGAGCAGGTACCCCGCGGCCGCGATGATGAATCCATTGAGCACCAGCGGCCCACTCGACGCCGGCCCGAACCTCCCGTGTACCTGCAGCATCCCTGCCAAAATCGCCGCCGTGCAGATCACCGGCATGAACGGCAGCATGACCATCACCAGCCGCAGCAACATCTCTCGTTCGGTCGAGTGTGTCCCGAGTACCAGCACGAGCAGGAGTACCACCTCCGCCGCCACCGTCAACCCCCATGTGACCACCCCGAGAACGATCAACGTCAATGATGCCAACTCCCCACCACGCTGTTGTTCACTCGCCCCCAAACCCAATACCCCATTTCCTTCACCGCTTTCTACTGCTTTCGCATAGGCCGGTATGAACGCCGCGCTCAGCGCCCCTTCGCCGAACAGTCTCCGGAACAAGTTGGGAATCTGGAACGCGGCGGCGAACGCCGACCCCAGCGCGGTATCCCCGAACACCCGGCTCACCAATACCTCCCGCACCAGCCCCCCGAACCGCGACAGCAGTGTTACCCCCGACACCGCCCGCACCGCCCGGCTCAGCCCCGCGCCCGATGCACTCCCCGATGTTGTCGGCGTCTCTTGCGGCATCCGTGCCCAGTCTCCTGCCCTCGGCAAGAATAGCGGCCTCTCGTTCGACTCGGTTTTTACAGCCTCTTTGCACTCTTCTTCGTTCGCCCACGGCTCACACTGTTTCCAACACCCGGAGTCTTCATGCCCACATCATCATTCATCCCCCCCGCGGCCACTTCCCTCCTCGCTTCCCTCGCGCTCTTCATCACACCGGCCTCTTCGTTCGCCCAGTCCTGCCCCGCAAGGCAAGACCTCGGCACCTTCGGCGGCCCGACCTCCACCGCCACTGGTGTCTGCGCCGATGGATCGGTGGTCGTTGGCAGCGCAGACAATCAATCCGGGCAGCGGCGTGCTTTCCGCTGGTCTGCCGATTCCGGAATCCTCGACATCGGCGATCTCGGCGGCCAGACTTCCTTCGCTGACAGCGTCTCCGCAGACGGCCTGGTTGTCGTCGGTACCGCCCCGATTTCCACGGGCAGTTTCCGTGCCTTTCGCTGGACCGTGGCCCACGGCATGGTCAACCTCGGCACCCTCGGCGGCGACTACTCCGGTGCCTTTGCAGCGTCCGCCGACGGCACCGTGATCGTTGGTTATTCCTGGACCGCCGTGATACCGGAGAGTGGTGCCTTTCACTGGACCGCCGCCGCTGGCATGATGGACCTCGGTGCCCTCGGGGGTGGATATTCCTCCGCGTTCGGCATCTCCGCCGACGGCACCGTCGTCGTCGGATCTGCGAGCACGGGCCTCGGGCACTCTCCCGCGTTTCGCTGGACCGTCGCCGACGGGATGCAGAATCTCGGCTCCCTCGCACCCGATACCAGCGCCGAGGCGCGCGCCGCCTCCGCCGATGGTTCGGTCATCGTGGGTCGGGCGATCAACGCCGCTGGGCAGATCCGCGCCTTCCGCTGGACCCCCGTCGATGGGATGCTTGACCTCGGGACGCTCGGCGGCACCGAAGCCGAGGCCTACGCCGTTTCCGCCGACGGCTCCGTGATCGTCGGCAACTCGCTCGATGCCGCCAGCCAACGTCGCGCCTTCCGCTGGACGCAAGAACGTGGTATGCACACCCTTGGCACCCTCGGGGGCTCACGCTCCCTCGCGTGGGGCGTTTCCGCCGACGGCTCCGTCGTGGTGGGGTCCGCTCGCAATCCCGCGGAGCAGCCGCGGGCCTGCCGCTGGTTGATCGCACCTGCTGATTTCAACATCGATTTCGTTATTAACTCGCAAGACTTCTTCGATTTCATCACGGCGCTCTTCGCTCTTGATCCTGTCGCCGATTTCAACGCCGATGCCGCCATCAACTCCCAAGATTTCTTCGATTTTCTTGCCGCAATTTTCGCGGCGTGTTAGTGCTTTGAGTGGAACGGGCGTCCCGCCCGTAGATTTGAAGATTCCTGAAACTGCCCGGCGTGTCGCACGGTCCACTGTCCTTGTGGCATCCAGAATTAAATCTGGTCACGCCCTCTGGCCTTTCACCTCCAGGGCAATCGCATGATCGCTCTTGGGTGGCGCCCGACGGTCCCCGTCGGTCTTGGAGTACCCAGCGATAGAACCGCTTCATGCAGTTCTATCAATGTATCTAATGCTGAATATTCGTATTTCTCTTGGCGATCATCCGGTACCCCTGCTTTCCCCCCTTCTGCGCCGATCCCAACGGCCCTACCCTCTCCCGATGCCCCGAAAGTCCAACAATCCCCTTCACCGTTCCGCACCCACGCCGGGCCTGCGTTCGTCCGCACGGCGTCGTTCTTCTCCGCCGCCACCTGCACATTCTGCGTTATCCTCCTCCGCGTCATCCACGCCCGGCAGTGGGGGGCTTACCTACGCCGCCGCCGGCGTCAATCTTGAAGAAAAAGACGACTTCACCGAGTCGCTCGCCTCACTCATGCGACGTACTCACGGGCCGCGCGTCATCGACAATCCCGGCGGCTTCGCTGGCCTCTTCCGCCTCGATTTCAACGAAAAACTCTTCGCTCGCAACTACAAAGACCCGGTTCTCGTCGCGTGTACCGACGGGTGCGGCACCAAAGTCAAAATCGCCGCGCAACTCCGCAAGTTTGACACGATCGGTATTGACCTCGTCGGCATGAACGTCAACGACATGATCGTCCAAGGTGCCGAACCCCTCTTTTTCCTCGATTACGTCGCCGTTGGCAAAGTCGATAAACGAATGCTCGGCGACATCCTCAAAGGGGTCGCGGAAGGTTGCCGACGCGCCGGTTGCGCCCTCCTCGGCGGCGAGACCGCCGAGATGCCCGGGGTCTACGCCGGCGACGATTTCGACCTCGCCGGCTTCGCCGTCGGTGTTGTTGAACTCTCTCGCGCGGTCGATTCCATGCGCGTCGAGCCGGGTGACGTTGTCCTCGGCCTCCGCTCCGACGGCGTCCACTCCAACGGCTATTCCCTCGTCCGCAAAGTCGTTCAGCACGCCGCACTCGACCTTTATGGCACCTATCCCGCTCTCTTCTCCCCAGCCGACGCCACCGCGCCGCTCCCAACATCTCCAAAACGACGCGCTCCCTCCTCCCAAAAAACTTCCTCCGCCGCCACACTCGCTCCCTCCCCGACCGGGCTTCAACCGACCCTCGGCGACGTCCTCCTCACCCCAACACGCATCTACGTCCAACCCATCCTCAAAGTCCTGCACGCCTACCGCGTCAAACGAGTGATCTCCGGCATGGCTCACATCACCGGATCTGGCCTCGCCGGCAACCTCGTCCGCGCACTCCACCCCAAAGTAGATGCCCTCATCGACCCCTCCTCTTGGGATCCGCTTCCCATCTTCAAGTTCCTCCAGTACCATGGCGGCATCTCCGACGATGAAATGCGCCGCGTTTTCAACATGGGCATCGGCTTCTGCGTGATCGTGAAGCCCACCTTCGCCGCTTCCATCAAAGAGCAACTCGAACGCCTCGGCGAGCACGTCTCCGTTATCGGCAAAATCGTCAAAGGCAAAGGCAACGTCCGCGGCGTCTAATCTTCCTCCCCGACAACTCGCCACCCTGCATAATCTCAACTTGTACGCTCGCTACTCTCTCTCACTCGATGCCTCACGCCTACCGCCGAATGCCTAACGCCCAACTCATCACATGAATTGGCCCTCGATCGTTGCGACAATCGGCGACTACAACTCGGCCTTCCGTCTTACATTCCGCGACTCCTTCACCAACCCAAAAAAAGCCCCGCTCGTAAGCGGGGCTGTGGTCTTATTCCGGCGACTCGATCCGCGTGCCTCAGCACCCGCTGGGCGGGCTGAAGAAGCACCCGAGGAAGTCAAAGAAGTCCTGGCTCGTCGTCATCAGGTCGTTGTTGTAGTCCGCGTCTCCTGAGAAGAACGCGGCTACGAAGTCGAAGAAGTCCTGCGAATCCACGCCGCCCGATCCGTTCCAGTTGCACGGGCAAGGCTGCGGGCAGTTCGCCGCCCCGCAATCGGTCCCGATCCCGTTGAACGTGCCTTCTTGTGCCGCGCATTCGGCCGCGTCTACTTGCACGCACGACCCCGACGCCAGACAGCACGCACCCACCGGCTGCGGGCACTGCGTCTGGGCACACGTCGTGCCCTCGCCGCTGAACGTTCCGCTCTGCGCCGCACACCCGGCCTCGTCCACTTCGATGCAGATCCCGGTTGCCAGGCAGCACGCGCCCACCGGCTGAGGGCACTGCGTCACGCCGCATGTCGTCCCGCCGCCGCTGAACGTTCCACCTTGCGACGTACACGTTGCCTGATTCACCTGCACGCATTCACCCGACGCCAGGCAGCACGCGCCCACCGGCTGCGGGCACGACGCCGAGTCGCACAGCACGCCGGATCCTTGGAACGTCCCGC
>JBGSIF010000162.1:0-3630 GCA_041742635.1 Phycisphaerales bacterium | reverse complement strand
GCTTCCGCCCGGCTTCGCCGCCACTTCCGCTTCCGACGTCACCCGCATCACTTCTTCCACGCTCGTCAGACCGTCGATCGCGTACTTGATCGCCACCTGTTGGATCGTCGGCAGCCCTTTCTTCCGGAACTGCGCGCGCAGACCGTTGAAGTTCCCGGACGCGATGTACTGCCGTTCCTCCGCGCCGATCGTAAACACCTCGAAGATCCCCACCTGCCCCTGGTACCCCGCTCCTTTGCACACCGGGCATATCTCCGGCTTGTTCTTGATCAGCACCTGCCCACCCTTCTTGAACAACTGCTGCACCTTCCCGTCCGGAATCCCCAGTTTCTTGAGCATTTCCCCCGGCGGCGGATACGCCACCCGGCAGTTCGGGCACAGCCGTCGAATCAACTTGTTCGCCACCACCCCGTGCAGCGGCTCCGAACATTGCTTCGGATCCCCCACCGCTTTCACCCACGTCTGGATCGCCGACATCGCGCTGTCCGCTCGCATTGATAAGTAGATCCGCGTCCGGTCCTGGTCCGCCTTGGAGATCTCTTTCGCCGTGTTCGCGTCGAGCAGGTCCGCCACGCCCACCACGTCCGGATCTCGACGCAGCACCGACCGCACCAGCGTGCTGTACTCCGTCCCTTCCTTCTCCGGCTCGAACACGTTCGCACGGATCCCTTCCAGCGCAAGTTGCGGCTCGATTTCCACCGTCTGCACGTTCCGCACATACGCATCGTGCATCTTCAGAATCGTGTACATCGTCGTCGTCCGCCCCGAATCCGGCGGCGACCCCAGCAGCACCGTCCCCTTCTCTTCCTCCACCAGTGCCTTCAACTCCGCCATCTGCGCTTCGATCAGCCCCAGTTCCCCAGCCTTCTTGTTCACCGCGAGTTCCGGGTCGATCACGATCGACACCCGCATCCCGCCCGCGACACCGATACTCGTGACTTGCAGCAGCCGCCGCGTCGTTTCCTGTTCCGTCATCACCAGACCGTTGAGTTTCTTGCGTCGGTCCGACACGTCGAGTTTCGCCGCGGATTTCCAGAAGTCCATGATCTTCAGCGCACCCGCCGCCGCGAGCATCTCCGATTGCTGCCTCACCCCATCGATCACATGCATCACTGAGTACTGCTGCGGATCCTTCCCGCTCGGCCCCATGTCGATCTGCGACGCTCGCGCTTCCACACCTTTGAGCAGCAACGCCTCCGCCGCCGCTCGCACCTCGAACTCGGGGGTCTCCGCCTGCGGCGCGGGGAGCAGCACCGCATATTTTCCCTTCTCGTCCTTCGTCTTGATCGCCAGCGTGACCGTCGCCTGCAACTTCTGCTTCGCCTTGTCGGCCTTCTTCTCGGCGGACATCGCCGCCATGTTCAACTTGATCCGGTACTTCTCCGGCACCCGCTCGTCCTTGTTCGCCACATACGCATACGCCGCCAGGCTCGTCGCCAGCACCGCCGCCGCCGCGAAAAACGACGCGATGAATGCAAAGTCATTCGCCAGTGGCATCAAGAAATACACCGCGATCGCGCCCACACCCATCGCCAGGTGAAACAAGTTCCACTTCCGCCGCGGCAGGTGGAACCGCCCCGCGTGCTTGTCATATACCTTCGAGATCACCAGCGCCCACGGCACAAAGATCACCAGCAAAAACAGCGGCTTCCAGAACGAAACCAGAAACAGCCCCGCTCCCATTGTCATCGTTGAAAAGTCCAGCATGGCGATCGCTACCCTCGATTAACCCACCCTATTTCCCCTCACCCTATCCCCTCCCTCCTTCCCCTCCCTTCCGGCTCAACCAAACCCCTCCCACACATCGCACCCCCGCTCGGGCAGCATCATACCGGCTCGACACCCTTCCATGGGGCGTAGTTACTCGGTACGCGAAAAATACCGTCAAGTTCCCTCCCCTCTCTTCCCGCTCCACCCCCTGCAACCTCCCCCACGCCGCGCACGAATCGTTACGGTGTTCGCGGCATTCTGTCCGCGCCGACCAAACGCTTTACTACCCAACCTCATCCCCCTTCACTCCGACTCCGTTTGCGTCCGTGATCATTCACGGTCTCTCCTCTATTCCCCGACTTCCTTCAGTGAGAGTTGCATCTTCTGCTTTTTTCGCGCACACTATCAATCGTGTCCCAGGCATGATCTCATTCACGCCCGAGTTCGTTTTCGGACCCCCCCTGCTCCCTGCCCACAACTCCGAACTGTTTCGCTCTTTCTCCCCTCCTCTTACCCACCCCGTCATTCCCCACTCCTTTCCACAAGGACCTCATCATGCCCGTGCAGCGACCCTCGTGTACCTCCTTCCTGCTCTCACTGGCCGCTCTTGCCGCCTGCACGGCTCCCTCCCTCGCCCAAACCTCGAGCCAACCCCCACGCTTCACCCCGCTCAAAGTCACTCTTACCCCCATCCCCCTCGTCGCCTCCCTCCCAGGCTCCGGCCACGCTCCCCGCGGCGACTGCCCCGACGTCGTCTCCACCCACACCGATTCCGACTTCGCCAGCGGCTCCTTCGTCGCGCAAGGTGGCTTCGCTCAGATGGAAATCGCCGCCGCCCAGTACACCATACCCGCCGCCGCCTTCCCCATCAAACTCAACCTCACCGAGATGGTCTTCGCCACCAGCGGCGCCACCGTCCAAACCACCACCCAGTGGGGCATCCGCGTCTGGTCCGGGCGGCCCGACAACGGCACACTCGTCGCCTCCTATGACTCCGATGGCCTGATCCTGCCGCACATCGTCATGGGTCCGGGCACCAACGGCGTCAACGTCCAGGTCTCCGTCGATCCCGGCGACCCCGAGCAGATCTTTATCGACGCCCCCGCCGACGGGTCCAACTCCTTCACCGTCGGCTACATCATCAACGACCACCACAACCAAACCCAGAATCCCTGCTTCGTCGCGCCGCCGAACAACTCCAACGCATTCCCCACCACCGACACGAGCGGACTCCAGCAATCAGCTAACAACTGGCTCTTCGGCGTCAACTGCGGCCCCTTCGGTTGTCCCGCCAACGGCGGCTGGGCTCGCTTCAGCGCCCTGCCCGCTTTCTGCCGCCCTTCCGGCGACTGGGTCATCCGCGCCACTTGGGAATCCGTCAACTGCACCTCCACCGTCGGCGCTTGCTGCCTCCCGGCCGGCAACTGCATCATCGCGTCTGCCGCCGATTGCTCCACCCAAAGCGGGACGTACCAAGGCGACAACGTCCTCTGCGGCTCCGTGAACTGCCCCCAGCCGCAGGTCGGTGCGTGCTGCCTCCCCTCCGGCGCGTGCGAAATCCGCACCCAAACCTCGTGCTCCCAATCCGGCGGAACCTATCAGGGCAACAACACCTCTTGCGGCTCCGTCAACTGCCCTCAACCAGCCCGCGCCTGCTGCTTCTCCTCCACCGGCGGCTGCCTCAATCTCACCCCCGCCAACTGTGCCGCCGCCGGCGGCATCAGCGGCCCCGTTGGTTCCACCTGCTCGACCTTCGTCTGCTTCCCCACCGGTGCCTGCTGCCTGCCCAACGGCTCCTGCATCGGCCCCGTCAGCCCCGCCGCCTGCCAGACCCAAGGGGGCACCTTCCAGGGCAACGCCACCGCCTGCGGCTCCGTCAACTGCCCCCTCCCCACCGGCGCGTGCTGCTTCTCCAACGGC
>JBGSIF010000161.1:0-8317 GCA_041742635.1 Phycisphaerales bacterium | reverse complement strand
TCGGGTTTGGCATCGTTATCCTGATCGGGCTTGTAATTACGCTGGTGATGGTGCCATTGTGGGCGGTGTTGGCCCATGCGCTGCTGCGTATGACTGGCAAGACTGCCGGGACGATGGGGCGGACGACCGAGGCGATCTGTTTTTCTTCGGGCGCGAACATGGTTTCCGCAGTTCCGTGCATCGGGAGTTACTTCGGGTGGATCTGGTGGGTCGTGAGTGCGGTTCTGACGACGAAAGAGCGGCAGAAGGTCTCCGGCGGGCGAGCGTCGCTGGCGATTCTTGTTCCCGTCGTGATCATGATTCTTGGGTTCATAGGCGTGTACGCCGCGTTTGTCGCCTGGAGTATCAGGATGAGCCAAGCCGCTGGCGGCGCGGGCGCGCCGTGGGGTACGCCGGCGCAGTACGGCCAGCCGTGGATGAAGAACACAAGCCCGTTGGTCGAGGCCCAACTCCGGACGATCGACGCGCACCTGCGCGACTACGCCTCGCGCCATGCCGGCGTGCTAGCGTCGCACCCGCTGGCGTACCTAAGCATCAAGGGGATGAACGCGAGCGATGCCATTGCGCCGGGGTCCGCGACATCGGCGATTCTGTGGCGAGCGTCGGGGGTGCTGCTCTTCGAGATGCAGTTTGCGGAAGGGCAGCAACGAGCGACGTACATGGCGCAAGCCGAGCGGATGGTCGGGTCGAATGCGGCGGCTGTTCGGCTGGGGGACATGATCTTCACGTCGCAGGGGGTGATGCTCGCCGGCGCGGATCCGTCGCTGTGGGTTGTAGTGTGCTATCCCGATCCGGCGCATAACCTGATGCCGTCGGCGGGGGAGGTCGTGCATGTGCTGCTCGCCGATGGCACGACCGTGTCGTTCCCCTGGGAAACGCTCGCGCTCAAAGCGATTACGCAGAATCAAGTGCGAGCGAAGATGGGGCTGGTGCCGCTGCCAAATCTTGATTCGCCGAATCTGCCGCCGTCGGGTTCGGGTGCGCCAGACGGATCGGCTGGCGGAGATGAAACAGGCGGCACGGAAGGCGAAGTGCCCAAGCCAGCCGATGCACCGCCAATATGATGTTGCATGAGCCGCATGGTCCTGCTGCTGCACGAACTACCCGATGGTTCGGCGCACTTTGATTGGATGTTCGATCCGGTCGAGCGTGCGAACGCTGCGATCGACGATGCGGTACCACTCCATACCCCACACGATCGGCAGGTGCAGGATGAACGCCGGCTGGTGACGTTTCGTGTCGACACGCGGCTTGATCAATCCGCCCCGCAGCCGGGAATCCCGATCACGATCGAGGCGACGCGGCTGCCCGATCATCGTGTTCGATACTTGACGTATGAAGGCCCGATCGACGCTTGGGATTCGAGCGTGTGCGGTCGTGCGGGGGCTGATCCGACAATGGGCCAGCGGGGTTGTGTGCGGCGGGTCGCAGAGGGGGTGTGCCGGATCGATCGGTTGACCGCCGATGGGGTGTGGTTGCGTGTATGCTTCGACGGTGCCGCAGCGATAGTGATTGTGGGGTTTCGCAAGGCCGCTCATCGGCGTGGATCGATGGATCCTGTGCCGACGGCGGCGGGTGTACCGAATTCTTCCGATGAACTTTGGACTTTGTGCTTGTATTACGGCGTGAGTTCCTGCATACTACCTGGAGCGGCGTTCGACGGATAAGCGGCGTCGTGGTCCGTTCAGCGTCGGCAACTCGTTCAGGGTCGCGGCGGCTCGCTTGTTCGGGAGCCTCCACCATGGAGCACGCCAATGAGCCAAGTTCCGATCCCCCCCGGTTCTATCCCTTCCGGATCTGGGTCAAAGCCCACGATCACCCATTTTTCAAGCGGGCAATCTACTGGCGCAGCCAGCGGTAGCGCGGGGGCTCCGCCAGTGACGCGATCGGCGAGCGGGGGATCGGTGGCACCGTCCGCCGGTGCGATCGAGGCTGCCGCCACGGCGGGGGTTACGATGAACTCCAAGATCAAGGCGTTCTCGCAGTCGATGGGAGCCGGGCATCATCAGGAGGCGTGGAAGCGTCCGACGAACGTCACGGGTACGGGCGCGACGCATGTGCGGTCGTTCCACTGCCGAATGGCGACCGAAGGGCTGGAGTTCCTCGACAAGCAGATTAACGAATGGCTCGACGCGCACCCGGATTACGAAGTGAAAAACGTCACCATTGCGGTGGGTGAGTGGAGCGGGAAAATCAAAGAGGCGAACCTGATCGTGCAGGTGTGGGTGTGAAGCGCGGTGGGGGTGAGGCGGGCAAGGCAGGAGCCGGACCGAGGTGCATTAGTACAGTTGTGATCGGATCCAGAGCCAGAGCCACAGTGCGCCGAAGCCCACGGCGGCACCGCCGATTAGTCCATGCCGCACGGGGAATCCGACGAGCAGCGCGAGGATGAACCCGGCGAGCGCACCGCCACTGATGAAGAAGACGCTGGTACGAAGGACGGACACACCGGCACCTCTGATGATCTGCCATGAGGAGTCTGGATCAGTTGGTCGGGGAGCCACTTGTAAGCCTCTGAGGATCGGAAGTCGTACTGCCAGAGCCGCCAGACTCGTTCTGCACCGGGAGTGCGATGCCCCGGTTCAGACGGTCTGATTGATTCTTGGGGATCGAACCGTCGGAGTTGTAGTGAGACGGTGAAGAAGTGGGGGTCGGCTGCTTCCAGATGATGAGGAGCAAGGCTATGCCGAGGAACACAATCGCCGCCATGGCGAGTCGAGAGGTGGTGGTGTTCGGCGTTTCCGATCTGGTGGTGGGCGG
The DNA here is from genome assembly GCA_041742635.1 of Phycisphaerales bacterium. Classification (GTDB taxonomy): domain Bacteria; phylum Planctomycetota; class Phycisphaerae; order Phycisphaerales; family UBA1924; genus JTS-AC122. The sequence goes on along the minus strand of JBGSIF010000161.1, from coordinate 5,557 downwards.
AGAGTCTGATTGAGACGAAAGCCCCGCGAGGATCGCCTTGATCAGGGCCGTGAACCCGGACATAAAAAACCCCTTTCTTCGGTGCAGCGTGATTAGGTGACAGCACGTCCAACCATGTCGGCGGAGATCGCGTCGATATGTGACTTGAAGCGGTCGGCACGCGCGTGCAGTTCTTCCAGCAGCGTGGGGACCGGAACATTTTCGAGAGAAGGCGTAGTCGGAGCGCGGTGCATCGTGCCTTCGTCGAGCAAGAGCCAGTCCGCGGACAGTTTGAACTCACGGCATACCGCGACGACGAACTCGAGCGACGGGGCCATTCCGGCGAGATAGCGCCGGACGGTCTCGGGATGGACGCCGGTGCGTTCAGCGATTTCGCGTGCGGTGCGGTCGCCGAGGTACTGCTGGATTTTTCGAGAGATATCGGCGAGTGCCGAATCCGGTTTAGCGACGGCCATGGCGGGAACCTACGACTGTCCCATCCTTGGGAAGCCGTCGCTCGCGTCCACATATGCGCAGCGACACTCTGATAATTTATCCGAAAAAATCCACAAATCAACTGTAATATAAGTACAATCCACAAATAAACTGGAAAAATAACGCCGCCCGTTCTGGTATTTCCAGAACGGGCGGCGTGGGCGACGGCGTACCCGGATGGTGGTGGTGTGGTGGTGGTGAGAAGGGTGCGCCGTTGCTTGTGGGAAATCGTGCGTCCAGTCGCGCGTCCTGCGCGGCTGCGCTATTGGTTCGGACGCCCCGCGATCCGTGCGGAGGTTGCCGTGCGAGTGAACTCGGTTAGCGATGACAGAAGACGCACGGCCGTTGGCGGACGGTCGTGCATCGAGTGTTGCTCGTCCAAGGGACGCTTCGGGGTTGCGCACCCGACGTTCATCCATGAACGTTCGTGTGAGCCGGAGCCGGGGTGCCGTCGCGTCCTGCGTTGGCACCCATCCGTGGCTTCCACCTCAAAGCGACGATTCCTTCTTCCCTCGTCGGCAATGTTCGTTTCGGCGGGCTTTTCCACCATCAATCAATCCACCGCGGTCTCCGGCTCCGGGCCTGTCCCTTCAACAGGCCCGAAGACGCGAGAGGCGGGTGAGTGAATGCGGGTGGTTGGCTCGCCGACTCGGAAGGGCTGATTCGGTTGTCAATCCCTCGGATCATGCTGTTTCCAGCGTGAGAGGGGCGGTTGGTGGTGCGTGTCGGATGGGCAATGTCTGCGTCAACTTCTCGTGCAGGAGTCAAGTTTGCCGATATACTGAATCAATGGCTGTTTGGGGGTTACAGGGCTTTGTCTTGTTCTTGCATTCGTCGAACCAGTTCGGGCAGCCGTTGGAATCGTTCTTGTAGCGTCGCGTTCCACTTCTCTTTGTCGTGAACTTCCAAACGATCCCGAGCACCGACGACCACGACGTCATTCTTGATCCCGGTGAGTTCGGTCAGTGCTTTGGGAAGCGTGATCCGTCCGTTCCCGTCCATCTCGATGCGTTCGGCGAATCCGAACAATGTTGAATCCAATCCGGCTCGTTCTTCTGCGGGGGCGAGTGAACTTGTTTCGCGTTCGGCTAGATCAATGAAGACTTTTTCTGAATACAACCTCAAATGTCCGGTCGGCCAGGGAACTGCAAACCAGGCTTCCCCGTCCTTTTCTTTGTTCCAGCCGGCACGATGCTTGGCTGCGATCGCTAAGCGTCCCTTGCCGTCGATCGAGTGTTCGCTGTTTCCTGTGAAGAGCACGATTCATGGGCCTTTATGGGAATCCATGGGATTCTAATCCACTTTCGACCACTTACAACCCCTTCGGTGTACTTTTCGTTCGTATTTTGAAGATTTTTTCGAGTTGTCGTATTTGTTTGTTTTTTGTACGAGTTCGCATCGGTCTAAATAGTAGTTTGTTTGGTCCATGGCATGACCGGCCGGGCGCAAGCCCTTGGGGGTTTCATGTCGGACACAGGCGGAAATGGAGTGGATTCGGTACTCGGGCTGTTGCCCTTGGGCCGGTATTTGATGACCGGCGAGTTCGAGCAGGCCCGAGCCGGTGCGATCGTGGAACGAGCGATGGCGTGCTCGCACGAACCGGCGTGCGTGTGCGTGGCGCTGCCGAAGGGGCTGCGGGTGTCGCCGATCGTGCGGGATAGCCGGGCGTTCGGGCTGATGGTGATCCAAGGGGATGCGAAACTGCTGATGAAGAAGTTTGGACCGAGGGGGGATGTGAATCTGGCGGCGCCGCAGCCCAGGATGGAGGTGGATCCGTTCGACGCGATGGAGGTGGTGACGCTGGTAACGGGTGCGCCGATCTTGGTGAAATCAGCGGGTGCGTTGGACTGCGAGGTGATCCGGCACTTTGATTTTGACGGAGACCACGAGATATTTGTGGGTCGGGTAGTAGGGTGCCGGGGTGGGTTGGGGGAGTGATTCACGGGCGGTGCGGGGGTGCTGCCGATAAGATCATGGCATGGACCCCGACGACGAAGTGTGTTTGTGTTTTCATGTGTCGCTGCGCAAGATCCGCACGTATTTGACGCGTGAGGATCCGCCGGTGGCGTCATTGATGAGTGAATGCCTCGGAGCGGGGACTGGGTGCCGGTGGTGCGTGCCGTTTTTGAAGCATTTGCACGCACAGCACGTGAAGGGGGAGACGCCGGATTTGAAGATCTCGCCGGAGAAGTACTGCGGGGCGCGGCTGAAGTTTCACGATACACAGACGAGGGAATCGAAGGTGGTGGAGGAAGCGACGGGGGGAGGGGATAGAGCGGGGTGAGATGGGAAGTGGGGAGGTGGTGAAGGTCCGAAGAACCGATACGGAATCGGTATGAGTCGTGCGATGGACCGTTCTTGTACCCCGAAGAAGCGCGACGATTCGCTCCGAAGACTCCGCTCATCGTCGGCGTGTGAGCACTGAAGTTACACAGAATCCGTATCGGAGACGGCTCTGGAGAGCCGTTCCACCAAGGGGGAGATCAAGGCCGACTGGTTTGTCTCCCGAACGATCGGTAACGCCTGCGTAACCTACGCGCGCGAGTTGGGGGCATCCGCGTCTTGGGGGATTGCATGAGGTAGAATTGAGACCATGGCACGAATCGCCGGACCAAGTTCATTCGCGTTCATCGCCGTCCGCCCGACGGGAGGGAAGCGGTTCGGCGTTCGGCAGGCGCGGAACCTGTCTGGGCTGGCCGAATCGCTGCGGCAAGAGAACCAGGTGTTGCTACGGTCGTGGACGCTGCCGACGTGGGCGAGCCGCGAGGCGAAGTTGTCGCTGAGCGATCATGTGACGCTCAACGAGCAACTGGGGCAACTGCTCTCGCGGGGCGTGCCGCTGGTGGAGGCGCTGGAAGTGACGGCGGCGACGGTTCGCGGGGCGACGAAGCCGCGGATTTTGCGCATGCGCGAACTGGTGGCGTCGGGGACATCGTTCGCGGCGGCGTGCCGGACAGTTGGGGGGTTCGATACCGTGACGATCGCGGTCTACCAGGGTGCGGAACGCACGGGTGACTTGGCCGGGGCGGCGAAGCAGCTGGCCGAGACGGCGCGGCGGCAGATGAAGGTGCAGGGCAAAGCCGCGACGCTGATGATCTACCCGGCGATCGTGATGTCGATCAGCCTCGTGGTGGGGATGGTGATGCTGACGGTGGTGGTACCGATGATCGGGGAGGGGCTGGAGAAGGCGGACATCAAGTTGCCGTGGTTCTCGCAGATGGTTATGGGGGCGGGGGCGTGGATGCAGCGGAACCTGACGTACTTGTTGATGGGCGTGGCAGGGCTGGCGGTGCTGCTGCTGGTGTTCCGGATGGGGGTGCTGAAACTGGTGCAGCAGTTTATGCGCCGCGCGCCGCTGATCGGGGACGTGGTACTCGCGCAAGAATCGGCGCGATTCTTCTCGGTCATGGCGGCTATGACGCGGACGGGCGTGCCGATGGCCGACGCGCTGGCGGTGGCGAATCAGGCCGTGAACCATCCGTCGCTACGGAAGCAACTCGAGCGGCTACGGACGCGGCTGATCGACGGCGGGATCCTGCGGAGTCTGATCGAAGAGGTCAAAGAGTTCCCGATCGCCACGCGCCGGCTGCTGATCGCGGCGGAACGAAGCGGGGATATGGAATCGGCGTTTACAACGCTGGCGGGGGATATGACCGATGAAGTGGATCGACGGTCGAGCCGGATGCTGGCGTTCTTGGAGCCGCTGTTGATTGTGGTGATGTTTGCGATGATCGGCTCGCTGTTGCTGTCGATCATGTTGCCGCTGATGTCGCTGTCGAGCAAGATCGGGTCGTAACGCTGGGGTAACGTCGGCGGCGGGCGGGAGACTTGCCTGTATGAACTACGAGCGATTTGAACACTCTTTGGAGATTGAACCTATGAACACGAAGAAAACAACGAAAACGATCGCCCGGCGCGGCTTCACGCTGCTCGAGATGATGCTGGTGCTGCTCATCATCGGGCTGCTGATGACCGTCGCGGTGCTGAACCTGACGGGGCAGAGCACCAAGGCCCGCATCGATACGACCAAGGCGAAGTTGTCGCAGTTCAAGACGGCGATCAACTCGTACTTCGTGTCGAACGGCTCGTACCCGCTGTCGATGCAATCGATGGTGCCGACGTTGATGGACCGGGTGGGGAAGGATGCGTGGAAGCGGGACTTCATGTACTCGCCGAACTCGAACGATCCGCTGAGGCCGTACTTGCTGTATAGCCAGGGTGAGAAGGTGGACGATCCGTCGGATGATATTAGTGTGTGGGCGATTGAGGAATAAGCGACGGCGGCCGTAGTGCAAGTTTTTCAACTTGCACGGGGGGGAGTGGGGACGGGGACGTGTGCGAGTTGGAAAAAACCACAACGGGGGTGGGGTGGTGTTCGACGAAGGGGATATCGATGAATGCGACGCCACATCAGCCGCGTGTCGATCCGGGGGTTCCCGCGGGCGGGTCGTCGGCGGGGAAAGATGTGCGCGAGTTGGAAACTCGCACTACGGTGCAGAAGGTGTTTTTCAAGTCGATCGGGCGGAGACTTACGATCACACGTCGTAGTCTGCCGCACTGGCAACTTGGCGGGTCCACTTATCATGTCACGTTTCGAGTTGCGCACGGGGTGCTGAGTGCATCAGAGCGGCAACTGGTGGTTGATGCAGCCAAGTATTGGCATGGCTCGCGGCTAAGGCTTCATCTGGTGACTGTCATGCCAGATCATGTTCATCTGATTCTCACGCCGCTTCAGAAGCACGACGGAGCCTGGTACTCGCTCGGGGAGATAATGCAAAGCATCAAACGGCGTTCCTCGCAGCAGGTCGGGTTGATGCGCCTGACTCGTGGCGGGATTTGGCAGCGAGAGTCATACGACCGGCTTATTCGAAATGAAGATGAGTTCGCGGAGACGATGGCCTACGTCCTGCTCAACCCGGTGCGAGAGAAACTCGTCGAAAAGGCGTGGGAATACGCGCATACGTACTCGTCTGAGCGCGAGGAGTATCAAAGATGTTTGCAGGAGGTCATCGACGGGGACCGTAGTGCAAGTTTTTCAACTTGCACGGGGGATGGGGATGGGGGCGTGTGCGGGTTTGAAAAA
>JBGSIF010000160.1:0-21629 GCA_041742635.1 Phycisphaerales bacterium | reverse complement strand
CTCGCCGACATTGGCGATCCCCGCCCGGCTCATCGAACCACACCGACGCACGGTCCAAGACCTGGCCCGTCGGGCGTTTCGTGCGGCGCAGGCCGGCGTGCATCGCGGGGAAATCTCGCTCGAGCGTGCATCCACGCGATTGGAAACGTATCGCCCGGCGGCGGTGTTTGCACGCCGCGCCGCCGCGCTGGAGCGCTCCGTCAGCACGCTGCACTCCGCGATGCACGCAAGGTTGACCGATGCGAGCATCGATTTCATCTCACACCGATTGGCTCACGCCGCGGCAGTCCGCGGCCAACAACACGCCGCCCGTGTGGAAGCACTGGATCGAGCGCTGGACCTGGTCGGCCCCGCGAGCGTGCTCCGCCGAGGATACTCGATGACGCTCCAGCCAAACGGCGAAGCGATCCGATCCTCGACCGACGCCGCGCCGGGCATGACCGTCACAACGATCGTTGCCGACGGCTCCTTCACATCAACGGTCTCGGGCGATGTTCCGGTCGGGGCGGTCGTACCGACTGAAGCGCTGCGTGCGGCCGCCGCACGACTGCAACTCAGGCCCGCCCGTGCGCGCCGAGTGAGGGCTGAATCGACACCCGATCAGTTGAACCTCTTCCAGCCCCCCGAGCCGGGCCGTTGAGCGATACCATCGAGCATGTCGTCGGAACTACACCTACCCAACCCCCCGCGTCAAGAAGGCTTTATCGAGTGCTCGCGCCGCTTGATTCACAAAGGGCGCAAGTTTGACTTCGAGATGGTAAGCGTGCAGCGTCCGAGCGGGCGGGTCGTGCAGCGAGAGGTCGTGCGTCATCCCGGCGCAGTGATTATCCTCCCGATCCTTCCCGACGGGCGGGTCGTGGCGATCCGCAACTACCGGATCGCCGTCGGAGCCCGGCTGTACGAGTTCCCTGCCGGAACGCTGGAACCACCCGAAGCACCAGAAGCGTGCGCCGCACGCGAACTGATTGAAGAAACCGGGTTTCAAGCCGCAACTCTTGCGCCCCTCGGGTGGTTTCATACAACGCCGGGATTGACCGATGAAAAGATGTATGCGTTCGTGGCGACATCTCTGGTTCACGTCGGGCAACGACTGGAAGAAGACGAAGATATCGAAGTGGTTGGATTGACGATCACCGAAGCACTCACGATGCTGGGCCAGCCCGGCACGACGGCATCGGCACCCGCCGCGTGCTGGAGCGACGCCAAATCGATGCTCACGTTGCTGCTGGCCCAGCGAGCCGGATACTTTGATCAGTCGGCGGGTTGAAGATCGGGAACCGCTCGGTTCACACACTTTGAGTCACACACCGGATCAGGATCGATATATCACACCATGAGTTGGCAAGAACGAAACTACCGGGACCACGGGCAAGATGGTGTCTTTCGGCGCGCCTTCCGCCGCATCTTCGCGCAGCCGGATAACTTCTTCTCCTGGTCCATCCCACTCTTCCGCTTCTCAGGTATCACCGTTCGTATCCACATTTTTTATATCCTGTACATCGTCACCACCATGCTGTGGTCGGTCGGGGACCGGGTCGATTTCATCTACTCCGCGATGTCGATGGGCGTCCTGTTCTTGCTCGTGCTGTTGCACGAGTTCGGGCACTGCTTCGCGTGCCGGTGGGTCGGCGGCGAAGCGAGCGAGATCGTCATGTGGCCCCTGGGCGGCCTGGCGATGTGCCACCCACCACGCACATGGAAAGCAAGCCTCATCACCACCGTCGGCGGCCCGATGGTCAACGTCATCCTCGTGCCCGTGCTCGCGCTCACGCTGCTCGCTATGGGCGCCTCGGCACAGAACGTCCTGCTCTTCAACCCGTTCCTGCCCGGCGAAGTGCTCGGCACCGCTTGGTTCAATAGCCCGCTCAACTACGTCCGCATCGGAGTCTGGTGGGCTTACTACATCAACCTCACTCTCCTCGCGTTCAACGTCCTGCTCCCCATGTTCCCGCTCGACGGCGGACGCATCGTTCAGGAACTCATGTGGTCCAGGATCGGCTACCGCGAATCGATGCTCAAGGCAACGCTCGTCGGGTTGATCGCCGCCGTCGCGCTCGGGCTATTTGCCATGACAGCCCGCGGATCATCATCCGGCGGCGGGGCGTCCAACCTGCTGGGTATCGCGCTCTTCGCCGGGATTACCTGCTATTCGGAGCGCCGACGGGTGCAGATGATGGACGAGTTCAGCAGTGAATACGACGCCGCGCTGGAAGCGCAGCAGGCTCAGCGTGTACGCGAGGCCAACGAACGCTCTTCGCGGAAGCAGGAACGGCAGCGCGAAACGGAAGCCGCACGTCAGGCTGAGGTTGACCGCATCCTCACCAAAATCCGCGAACATGGAATGGGCAGCCTCTCGCGCCAAGAACAATCCACGCTCCGCGGCGAAACCGAACGCAAACGCAACGCCCTGTAATCCGATGGCCTTGTGAGATCGGCACGCCCACGCCAACGATAAGCGGAGTCCTCGCAGCGAATCGTCGCGCTTTGAGGTGTGTCCGAAACAGTCGATCGTGCAAGATCTTCTGATTCCGTATGAACCGTGCAACCGTTGCCGCGCCCGACACCACTAGGAACTGAGCACGCAAGCAACCCGCCGCGTGCGCTGTCGCTTGGGCGCTACCCAGTTCTAGACCCGATCAGAATGCCTTCACGCCAGCCTCGGCAACGGCATGGTCTTGTGTTCCCGAGCCGCCGCTCACACCGATCGCGCCTACTACCTGCCCGTTCTTCTTAAGCGGAATACCACCGGCGAAGACCATGATCTTGCCGTCGTTGCTCGCGTGGATCCCGAAGAACTGCTTCCCGGACTGCGAATGCTTCGCGAGGTCTTTGGTGGAAATATCGAACGCCCGAGAGGTGTATGCCTTCTTGATCGAGATATCGATCGAGCCTAGCCACGCGCCGTCCATCCGCACATGGGACACGAGGTTCCCGCCCGCGTCGGCGACCGCGATGTTCATCGGCTGACCAATCGCGGCGGCTTTTTTCTCAGCGGCAGCGATAATCCGGCGTGCGTCGGCGAGCGTAATCATGGTGGCTCCGTTGTATGCGAATCTGGGTTCGATCGAGAACGTGTTCCTTGTGTACCAACAATACCCACGATACTTGTCATGTCGAGCCACCCAAAGACTCTACTGCCGGCGACGCGATAAAAAAAGCAGGCCAGTGGCCTGCTTCGAACGATCAATCATTCAACCTGTATCGATTTCATCAGCCTTTGATGCCGGTGATCTTCACCTGCGTGTACCGCTGGCGGTGGCCGGTGTGCCGCCGCGAATTCTTCTTCGCGCGGAACTTCCAGATATCCACCTTATCGCCCATCACGACCGGAGCCACGACTTCGGCCGTCACGCTCGCGCCCTTCACGTAGGGCTGCCCGATCGACGCGGCGGCCCCATCGCGCCCGCTGATCAGCAGGACTTTGTCGAACGTGATCGTCTTACCGTTCGCGGCCGCGCCGCCCTCGATCAAGTCGATCATGATAACCTCGCCGTCGCGCACGGTGCGTTGGCCGCCGGACTCTTCAATGACTGCGTACATGACAAAACTCCAACCTCTGCTCGCGGGGGTCGGCTGGGAAACCCTGCAACCTTTGGATCAGGTTGAACAAGACGGCTTCCCGATCACGCCGACGACTTAACGCCCGGTTCGCACGAGGAACGAATAATAGCGGGCTGTACCCCCGAATCGAGGCGCGACTTGGCCGGTGCGTGGTAGGGGTGTCATCCCGCACCGCTCGTGTTGCACTTCTATCGCCAAGCAACGCACGCCGTATCCCGCCGCATAGCGTGGCTAGCCTTGATACGAATCATCTGTGGTTGCCAAGACACCGATGCGATCGGCGTCTCAACAACCTTGGCGCGATTGAGCCGGAGTCGAATATGGGTTGTCCAGCGTTTGAATCACACGGTCCGATCGGCCCCGCCGCCACAGGCGTCAAGCCCCTTACCTACTCCGATTACATCAACGACCGCGCGATGGTGGACGCCCTGCGTATGCCGTCTCGCCCGATCGGGGTGCCTCCTGAACGCTGGCCCGACACGACGGGCTGGAACCCAGGCAACGACTGGCCGGACATCGACCCGTGGGTCCATGACGAGGTGCTTTTCATCCGCACGCACCAGGCGTTTGAGGTGTGGTTCGCGCAGGTCATGCACGAGATCGGGTCGGTCATCAACGATGCCTGCCGCGTTTTCGGGTCGAGCACCGCCCCCACTGGTTGCCCGTTCCACTCCTCGCCGCACGCGATCGAGCAGGTCCACCTTGATCAACGCCGATACGAGGCCGAGAACTTCTCGCCGCGGTCGTGGCCCAAGTTGGCGATGGTCGTCCAAGGCGCCACATCCTTCGGCGAAGATCGGGTTCGTCGCCTCTGTGAGATGGGCTCGCCTGCTCGTCATCAGCCTTCCGCCGATTCAATCGCTCGCGCCGGCACCGCGACACGACTCGTAGGCCGATTGCCGACTTGGTCGACTCGCCTACACCGATCAGGGATGATCCTCAAAACCTGTGTGTCGTTCTTTGATATCCTCGCCACCATGACACCGCGTGAGTTTCTCCGCTTCCGCGATCGGCTCCAGCCCGCGTCGGGGTTCGGGTCCGGACAGTTCCGCGAACTGGAATACGTCTTGGGGATGCGGGAGATCAACGCCATGAAGATGTCGCCCATCGGCGGCGTCCCGCGGGCGCCGGGGATGGACACGGACTTGCCTTCGCCGATGCTCGCACCGTCCGACGCCACGCCCCCGCATTTGCACGGGAGCAGTTTTTTTCGATCGCTCGAGCCTTGGATGTGGACGAGGCTTGCTCGCCGTGCCAGCCAGCCCGCTCTGCGCGATATCGCGTACCTCATGCTGAACTTGCTCACCCGTCCGGCATTCGCGGACGCGATGGGAGTCGGGGAAGTACGCCACGACGACATCGATCAGTTCGCGGCCACAGCCCTCGAAAACACCCTCGCCGATTTTCATCGCGGGATGAACCCCGGTCCCGACGGCGCATACCCCGCGCTCGGGACCGAAGCCGCGACCAAGTTCAGCGAGTTGGTCGACGAACTGGATTCGGCGTTGTCGCACCGCGAGACGATCCTCGCGGCGATCGTCTCCATGCGCACCGATTCGTCGCCGCTTCGGGACTTTCTTGAGGCTTGCCTCGCGGTGGATGCCGCCCTGCTCATGTGGCGCGACAGGCACATCCGCTTCGTCGAGGTCATGATCGGCACCCGCCGCGGCACCGGCGGCGGCGGTATCCAGTACCTCCGCGGCACCGTCCGCGCCGCCCAGCCCGGTTACATGGACCACGGGTTCCCCGCGCTCTGGATGGCACGCAGTTTCGTCCAACGAGTCTGACGCTTCGCAGCGATTCGCTAACATCTTCCTTCCAGCATCGCCGGATCACGGGTCCGACGGCACCGCCGTCGCCGGTGCCGCTTCGGGCGACGGCACATTCGCCGCTGGCGTCGGCGCCGCCTTTACGATGATCTCTTCGATCGGCTTTCCACGGCTCGCACCCGCTAGCCGAACCGTCGTTCTCACATCCGGCTTTGTGGGGTGCCACGCATCGATCGATACCACTCCGCCGCACAACGCCAGCGGCGGTCGCAACGACGTCACGGTCAGATCAAACAGCATCGCGGGCTTGTCGTTCAGCCTAATTTCCATCGGCACGATGTACACAGGCAGCGTGATCCCATCATCGAGCGTGTACGTCGTTCGCCGCGGCTGTTCGCCTTCGCGGCACGGGATGGACACCGATACGCCCAGTGCCATCGACAGCCACGACGGACGCTGCACCGCGCTCGTCAGCATCTCCTTCAGCACGGCATTATTCGAGAGCGACGATGCCATCAGGCTCAGGCTCTGCCATCCTAAGTGAACTTCAAGCATCTCGAACTCGCTGGCGTGTTCTAACACGGTGTCGTAACCGATCGCAGGCGACCGGAGTTTGGTGTCCAGCCCGTGCCTGTCAATGATCCGATCGGTTGTATCAAGGGTTTGGTACAGACTGTTCGAGAACATCACTTCCGGTATGACGCCTGTGGTGTTCGAGAGATCGTTCTGCCGTTCATCTACGATTTTTAGATTGGTCAGCAGCACGCCCGAACTCCCACTGATCCAGCGGCTCCCATCTGATGTTCTCGCGGTGTACCGGTACTCGCCCTCCACCGGCAAGAACGCAAACACGATGAGCGTCCTCGTTGTGGTCTGGTTGTTCTTGTGAGATTCGACCCTGAGCGCCACGGCGTCACCAAAGAGTTGGGGTTCGCCGATTTCGCCCAGCTCGAACCGGGGTTTCTCAGCACCCGACTCGCTTGGTGCCGTTTCGTTTGACGCCGCGGCTGGCTCGATACGCGACGCCGGCTTCTGACTGGCACATGATGCCAATGCCAGCACCGCCGCGCACGCACCCGACCCCATCACGCGAAGCAAGCATTGTTCGCTCATGCAAGATTGTTCCATGCCCGCCCATCGAAAGCCACGCTACTTCACAGTCGCCACGACTTTCACCTCGAACGCGATCGGCGCATTCCCCCCTTGCGGGAGTGCCCCGACCTGGATCGTCGTGCGTGTTGGCTGGTTCGGGCCTGCCGGAAAATACTCCGCCCACACCCGATTGAACGTCGCAAAATCCCGCGTCATATCAGTCAGAAACACGAGTACGTCCATGATGCTCTCCCACGACGAGCCGGCTTCTTCCAGGATCGTCTTCACGTTGGCAAAGCACGACCGAACCTGCGCCTCGATGTCGTAGGTTTCGATCACCCCGGCGTGGTTCAGCACGACGCCGGGTATCGCCTTGCTTCCACGTACCCGCGGGCCGACCCCGGCGAGAAAGAGCAGGTTGCCCACTCGCCGCGCGTGCGGGTACGCCCCCACCGGCTCCGCCGCGGTTGGAGAACAAAGCGAACCAGCGTCTGTAGAGCGGTTTGACATGGCAAATCCAAGTTCAATATGGTAGTTCACATCCCCGCCGAGCACGCACATGTATTCACGCACCGCGCATCTCATTCGGTGCACCGTGCGCGATATCGACCAACCGCCTCCCCCTGCGATTTAGCACCCCGCAAAGAAGCACAGCAGGAAATCGAAAAAGTCCTGCGAATCCGTGAAGCCGGACTCATTAAAATCGGCGTCCCCGGAAAAGAACGCCGTGATGAAATCAAAAAAGTCCTGACTGTTCACCGCACCCGAACCGTCCACATCGCACGCGCACGCCGATTCACCCTCGATCCGCAGCCGGCACGGAAAATCTCGGCACAACTGCCGCGGCATGGGTTCACCCGTGCCGAAGTTCCAGTTCGCCAGCAACCCCGTGTTGAAGATGTCCACATAACTCGTCGTCCCCGGCACCCCGTCATAACTCGCATCCACTCGCTCCGGCCAGCCCGACGCACCGATCAACCCGTCCGCCCACCACATCTCCAGAGTCTCCGAAAAACCCACGAGCCTCAATGAATCCGGCGACGGGTACCCCGCCGCAACAAAGTCTCCACCCGCGAACATCGTCCCCACCCCCGATATATTCGGCTCCGCCCAGTCCAGCATCACGTACCCCGTCCGCGGCACCACGATCGCCGGCACCATCATCGACACATCCACCGTCTCCGCAAAGTACGCCCCGTACCCCGGCGGGGTGTTGTACACCAAGTCAATCCCCCCGATCTCTAACTGCCGATCGCTTGAAAAAAATCGCACCCGCAGCGTATCGATCCGTGCCACCGGGTTATTCCCACCCACCGGCGGATCATAGTTGTAGTTGGAGGGGACCAGACTGATCGATGTGAGCCGCGTCGGCCCCCCGTTTGCCCCCCCGGGCCAGCGCGATGCCTCCGCTTCGTACTCGTTCCACACGATATCCGTTGGAATCAGGTACCCCGTCTCCGTACTTATTGGTGCCCGCGACCGCACCCCCTCTGCCATCGGCAGCACGAACGCCAAATACGATGAATCACTCCCGTCGTACGACCCCAGATTCTGGTACGACACGTTGTACCCGCTCGTCGAGCCTTCATTCTCGAAGTTATCGAACACAATCACGCCGCCGGTCCCGCGCTCCGAAGTGCGCGACCTTGCCACATCTCCGCTCACCACTTGCCCGCCTCGGGCATTCACCACCCCCAGCAGCACCGGCGGCGTGCCAGCCCGCAACACCAGCGGCTTCTCCGGTTCATCACTCCCCTCGCTCGGATTACCCACCCCTACACATGCTGCTATTGCCAGTACCATCCAAACGACTCGTTCACGCATCGCACTCCTCCTCCATTCACGAACACTTCGACGGCGGGGCTATGCAGTGTAACACGTTTTCAACCAGTCACAAAGCGAATAATAACTGATACAATTATCTGATTATGCCGAACTGACAGAACTTCTCATCATCTGCCAATCGACGTCGTTTTTAAACAACAAAAACAGGGTGTATCACTTCGCATATATCCACAAATATCCCAACACATCCATCAGTTTTGCGCCTTTGCACCGTTCTGAAGGTTTTGCCCAATGGCACGCGCCTTGAAGTCGATAATCAACTCGGATTCATCCACATTCGTTCTTTAAACCCTACTATTAACCTATCATTCTGACATCGCCCGCTTCAACCTACTTCGAGCGTCAATGAAACTTCTTTCGTTCTTCGTTGCACGTCCGGAACGCTTCGCACGTATCACTCACTGACCCGCCGCACCCGCGGAGGGTTCTAAGACACCTGGGGGACTTGGGATCGGCGGCGGCCGCACCGCCCCGAAGGAGACGACCATGTTTGAACGCTTCACCGATCGCGCTCGCAAAGTCATGGCCCTGGCAAACCAGGAAGCCCAGCGCTTCAACCACGAATACATCGGCACCGAACATATCCTGCTCGGGCTGGTCAAAGAAGGTTCCGGCGTCGGGGCCAATGTCCTGAAGAACCTAGACGTCGACCTGCGCAAAGTGCGCCTGGAAGTCGAGAAACTCGTCAAGAGCGGGCCGGACATGGTCACGATGGGCAAACTGCCCCAGACCCCGCGAGCCAAAAAGGTCATTGAGTACGCCATCGAAGAAGCCCGCAACCTGAACCACAACTACGTCGGGACGGAGCACTTGTTGCTCGGTCTGCTGCGCGAGCACGATGGCGTCGCCGCCCAGGTGCTGATGAACCTGGGGCTGAAACTCGAAGAAGTCCGCGAAGAGGTGCTGAACCTGCTGGGCGCGGGGAACGCCGAAGACGAAGGCTCCTCTGGTGCTTCATCCGGCTCGTCGTCTTCGCCCGCGGGGATGGAAAGTTCCGGCGGCGGCAGCGGCGGCGGCGAGGGCAAAGCCGCCAAAGGCGGCCGCAGCAAAACCCCCGCGCTCGATTCCTTCGGGCGCGACCTGACGGAACTGGCGCGCGAGAACACGTTGGACCCAGTCATCGGGCGTGCCACCGAGATCGAGCGGCTGGTGCAAGTCTTATGCCGCCGGACCAAGAACAACCCCGTGCTACTCGGGGAAGCCGGCGTGGGCAAAACCGCGATCGTCGAAGGCCTGGCCCAGCGCATCATCTCGGGCGAGGTACCGGACATCCTCCACGACAAGCGCCTCGTCGTACTCGACCTGGCGATGATGGTCGCCGGTACCAAGTACCGCGGGCAGTTCGAGGAGCGCATCAAAGCGGTGATGAATGAAGTCCGCCGCGCGGGCAACGTCATGCTCTTCATCGACGAACTGCACACCCTCGTGGGTGCGGGTGGTGCGGAGGGCGCGATCGATGCGTCCAACGTCCTCAAGCCCGCTTTGGCCCGCGGCGAGATCCAGTGCATCGGCGCCACAACGTTCGACGAGTACCGCAAGTACATCGAGAAAGACGCCGCGCTCGCCCGCCGCTTCCAGTCGATCCCCGTCGATCCGCCGACCAACGAGCAGACGATCGAGATCCTCAAGGGTCTGCGCGGACGGTATCAGGAACACCACCGCGTGGAGATTACAGACGAGGCACTCAAGGCCGCCGTCGAACTCTCCGGCCGGTACATCTCCGGTCGCGTGCAGCCTGATAAGTCGATCGACGTGATCGACGAAGCCGGTGCTCGGGTTCGGATCAAGAGCATGAGCAAACCGCCGAACCTCGCTGACATCGAGGCGGACATCGAGCGGCTTTCGATCGAGAAGGACGAAGCGGTGAAGAGCGCGGACTACGAGCGCGCCGCCGAACTGCGCGACAAGGCCGAGCAGATGCGCAAGCAGAAGGAACAGATCCAGAAGGACTGGCGCGAAAAGACCAAGCAGGTCTCGGGCACCGTGGACGAAGAAGTCGTCGCGGAGGTCGTCAGCAAAATGACCGGCGTCCCCCTGAAGCGCCTTGAGAAGGAAGAAGCCCAGCGCCTGCTCGAACTCGAAAAAGAACTGCACAAGAAGGTCGTCAGTCAGGACGAAGCGATCAAGACCATCAGCAAGGCGATCCGCCGTGCTCGCGCGGGGTTGAAGGATCCCAAGCGTCCGATGGGCTCGTTCATCTTCGTCGGCCCATCCGGCGTCGGCAAAACGCTGCTCGCCAAGAGCCTCGCCGAGTTCATGTTCGGCGACGAAGACGCCCTCATCACCCTCGACATGTCCGAGTACATGGAGAAACACAACGTTTCACGCCTCGTCGGTGCTCCCCCCGGGTACGTCGGTTACGAAGAAGGCGGGCAACTCACCGAGCGCGTCCGCCGACGCCCGTACTCCGTCATCCTCCTCGACGAAGTCGAGAAGGCCCACCCCGACGTCTTCAACATGCTCCTCCAGATCATGGAAGAAGGACGTCTCACCGACTCCTTTGGGCGCAACGTCGATTTCCGCAACGTCATCCTCATCATGACCAGCAACATCGGCGCGGACCTCATCAAAGGCGGCGGCGGCTTCGGGTTCGCGCCCAAGTCCACCATGGCTAACTTCGAGAACATCAAGACCATCCTGATGAAAGAAATCGAGCGGTTCTTCCGCCCCGAGTTCATCAACCGGCTTGACGACGTGATCGTCTTCCGCCCGCTCACCAAGGACGACCTTGTGAACATCGTTGAATACGAGACCGGCAAAGTGATGAAGCGTCTGATCCAGCAGGGGATGACGCTCGAACTCGATCAGAAGGCCAAGGACTTCCTGATCGACAAGGGGTACAACCCGGACTACGGCGCTCGCCCGCTCCGCCGCGCGATCGGGCAGTTCATCGAAGACCCCCTCAGCGAGATGCTCCTGCAAGGGGAGTTCAAGCCCCCGTGCAAGATCCAAGTCACTCGCAAGCCCGAGGCCCAGCCCGACGGCACCGAAAAGGACGCCGATCACTTGTTCTTCAAGCAGATCGAAGGCGAAACGCCCAGCCCCGAGAAGAGCGAGAAGCCGCCCGAGGCCAAGCCCGTCGAAGCCAAGGCGTAACCTACGCGACAGTATCCTCAGTTCGTTCCGCACACACACAAAACGCGGCGTGCCTCTTGGCACGCCGCGTTCTTTGTTCCATCTGCCTTCTACGGCTCTGAGTCGATGCAATCATGCATCGCGTGTACAACAAAGCGACGAATCGACGCACTTCATCGTCGGTACTCGCTCGCCGATATCACTTCTTCTCGGGCTTGGCTGCGGGAGTTTCGGCGGGCTTGCTGTCCTTGGGCTTGTCCGCTTTGGCCTTCTCAGCGTCTCGCAGTTCCTTGATCTCCGGGGGCAGTGCGAACTTTTCCGCGGGGATCTCGGGATTCACCTCGATCTTTTCAAGCGTGTTGATCATTTCCTGCGCTCCGCCGAGAACGGTGCGGGTCTTGTAGGCGATCTTCACTCCGCCGACTTCCTTGTAGTCCGTCGTGAAAATCTCGATGGGGATCTCCCCTTGCGGGCTGGACATGGTCATCGAGACTTTGCTGATCAGGCCTGATTCCTTGTCGAAAAACTGCGTCACAGACTGCTTGGTTTCGCCGGCGAAGACACCAACGACCTTGTACGCGGGTTTATCGCTGACATTCTCGACGGCGACGACCTCGAAGGTCTTGAAGAGTTTCTTCCACTCTTCGGGCCGGGTGAGTTTGTTGAGTGCAACGAGCATGTCACGCTCTTCGCCGACGATCAGTCGGGGGCCGCTCATCACGTCGGTTGCCCACATGGTCTCGCCGTCGCTGCCTTGCTTGATCTCGCCGATCGGGCCGAGGGACGTGATACTGAGCAACTTGTTCCCTTCGCCCTCGAAGAGCGAGGTGGTGCCCTTGATATTCGCACCGGCAAGCTCGAACGCGCCGGTCATGGTCATGGTCTTGATCTTTGCCCAGTTGTCCTTACCGCCGGTCGCGGCGAGGAACTTGTCCATGATCTCGTCAATCTTGGGGAGCGGTTCGGTCTGGGCGGGCTTCGCCGGGGCGACGGCGTCGGGCGCCGGCTGGGCGTACGCCGCGCCGGTGCAAAGCCCCGCCGTGCCCACGAGAACCATCATTGTTCGCCTAAAACGGGTGTGCCTATTGAGCATTCATGAACTCCTGATGCGGCGCGACGGAGGATTGGACCGGCTCGCCACGTTGTGCGTCGAATGAGACCCTGCCCTGCCCGCACACGCGGGCCGGGGGTTATCCCACAATCAAACTACGGTTTGGCTCCCTCGTGCAGCGATGGAGAATGAGTTTGCATCACGGTCGTGCGCGGAGCAGACTTGATCCACTTCACCGCCGCGTCGATGACCGGATCTCGACCCGCGAGCAGCGAAGCGCGATCGAGTTTCACTTCCTCGTCGGGCGATACCCCGTTGCCTTCGATACTACGCCCACTCACGGATGTGTAATCCGCGATGGCATACTGGAATCGATCCTGGTTCGGCAGCACCTCGAAGGTTGACGGGAGTGCCGCCCCCGCCGTGCGAGTGCCGAACAGCCTTGCCCGTTTCAAATCCTGCATCCCCGCGGCGAAAATCTCGGACGTCGAACCCGACATCCCGTCCACCAGCACCGCGAGTGGACCCGAAAAACCGCGCGTACGCGGGTTTACAAGAAAGTTCATGGTCCCGCTGCGCATGGACATGGTCCCGAGTTTCTGGTCTTTATCCTGCACGAACCAACCCGCGAACCCCATCGCCATTGCACCGATCCCGCCGGGGTTGCCGCGCAGGTCGATGATAAAGCCGTCGGCGTTGTTGGTCTGTGCTTCTTTCACCGATTCGCCCAACGCCGCCATGACACTCGCCGGGTCGAAGAAGATATTAAGTTTGAAGTACTGCACATTCTCCGGCAAGCGCACCGAGCGTGTGAAAACATAGAGCGTCGGGAGATTGCCGAACTGCGCCTTGGTGCCTTCCATCGGCGCGAGCGTCAACTCCTTTGTGATTCGTTCATCGCGTTCGTCAATGAAATCAATGGAGACCGTATCGCCGGTGCGTCCGCCGAGTTGGCCCGCGACCGCCTCTGCGATGTAATACGCCTTGCTCGTGGAGTCGGGGAATGACTCATCCATGCGTTTGATCACCGCCGGGACATCGTTGCCGTCGATCCCCGTAATGAGCCAACCGGGCTTGATCCCGGCGAGTTCGGCGGCCGACCCGGGGGCGACGTCGGTCACCATCGCGCTGGCGTTATCAATGCGCAGGTCGATCCCTGTCGAGCCTTCACCAGTACGGTCCCTCGCGGGTTTAGGTTTGGATGCTGAACCCTCGGCGGTTTGGACGCCGCCCGCCCCGTTGGTCTCACTCGGCGCGGCGGCCGTGTCGTTGGTCACCACCCCATCCGCCGAATCATCCGCATACGCCGCGGCGGGCACGATCCCGAAGTGCGATTTCCCGAGCCGATGCACCAGTTCGTGCATCACGTCGCGTGCCTCTTCGCGTGAAGACGCCGCCTCGACCCTGGGCTTCAACTCATCGCGCACGGCCGGCCAATCCAGCCCGCCCATCGTCGCGTCGTAATGCTTGTCGCGTATGGTGGTCCATACATACTCGAACGACGCGAGGTCGAGCGCACGGTCTTGACTGGTATAGACCGGCTTGTTCGGTTTGACCTCAGAGGTACTCGCAGCGGTCTTGTGATCGCCCTTCGTAGGCGAACATCCGGCGTGTATGAACATCCCCGCCGAGACGGTGCCGACGAGAGTCAACCGAACCAACAATCGAACGAACCGCGGAGCGTATGGGGTCATATTCACTATTGTGTCACCAGCGTTCGCGGCGCGGTGTTCCTTCTAGAGAATGGGTATACCGGAGTGTCTTCTGTGCGTTGAGGCATCTGTATCCGATTATTGCGCTCCGAATCCTTCCCGTACAGCGGGCGGTATCTCGACCTTTGGGCCAATATTTCTGTGAATATTTATCGCCTGCGCGCAGGCGACCACGGCACGCCGCGTACTTCGATTGCCCACAGAGGCTCGACGCGCACGCGACGACACCTCGCTCTTTGGAGATACCAACATCGTCCCCGAAAAATAGTACATCAGGACAATTTTTCGACACCTTCAGCGACCACATGAGCGTCGGACCATCGGCGTAACCCTTGGCTCTCAATGACGACCCCCCAAGGTACGACCCGACGCAACGTCACGCCGCATGAAAAGACGAGCCGGGCCGCTCGATGACCAACCTGTCCATCCATTGAATTATGACAGGAACTGTTCGCGGGCGCATCACTGTAGAACTTGGACGACGCCGACACGCGCCGGTGGGTGTCTGGTGTACTTACCACCCACGCAAGCCCAGTGCGCCCCGCCTCGTCCACCGGTTTCCTCGTGGGACTACTTCACACACATCAACAACCGTGACTTACCACTTCAAAACATCCACGCCCGTGCCGCCCGTGACACGATCCTCGTGCCCCGGTTCGCCGAGCGATCGGGGAGGCCGACCATGAGCGATATCCGATTCGATTCTTCCGCACGTCGCTGCGGGTGTTCCTCATCATCTTGTGATTCCGCGGTTCCCATCGGCGTCGCGGCTGTTTCAACCAGCGCCAGTGCCACGCCCATGGCTTCCGAACCGAACGCACGCCCCACGCACGGAGCCGCTTCGCCGGGTCGAATCGGCGGATGGCCTGCCCGAGGCACCCTCTACAGCACCCCAGACTTCCAACTCGGTTACACCATCTGCCGCCCACAATCCGACGGCGTGGGGCCTGAGAACTGCTCCGGGGTCAATGTACTGGCTTTCCCTCGCCGCGGGCTGTTCGTCATGCGTATGCCCGGCGAGACCTTCGTCGCCGATCCCAACATCGTGATCTTTCAAAACTCCGACGATACGTTCCGCACCAGCCACCCCGGCGGGCACGGGGACGATACGACGTGGATCGCTCTGACACCCTCGCTCGTCGCAGAGACCATGCGCGACCGCGACCCTTCCGCCGCCGAGCGACCGACGCATCCGTTCCTCAGCACGCACGGCCCGAACTCGCCGCGCACCTTCCTGCTGCAGCACTTGGCGTTCGAGTACGCATCGCGTGGGACCGACGCCGACCCGGTGCTGATCGAAGAAGTCGTTCACGAACTGGTTCAGGAAGCCGTGGCGATCGCCGCCGACGCCGCTCGGCGGACACCGCCCAAGATGCGGAACTCCACCCTCCGGGTCCATATCGATCAATCCGAAGCAGTCAAAGCGTACATGGCGCAGCGCTACGCTCAGAAAGTCACCCTCGACCAGATCGCGGCGCATGTCCACGCGGCCCCGTGCCACCTCTGTCGCCTCTTCCGCCGTGTCGTCGGCGTGCCCATCCACCGCTACCTCAACCGCCTCCGACTCCGCGAAGCCATTACCCGCCTGAGCGACCCGCGTGCCAACCTCGCGGGCGTCGCTATTGATGTCGGCTTCGCAAGCCACAGCCATTTCACCGACGCCTTCCGACGCGAGTTCGGTGTCCCCCCATCGCTGGTTCGTACTTGGCTCGACGACGCCGACCTGGGCGAAGTGAAACGCGCACTTGAACTCCGTACTCGTTAGTCCAAACTCGTGAGAGCGAACGGGTATCCCGCTGCCCCGTCCGGCGTCGCCGAAGCCTGGGAATCTGTACGCGAGTCGGCTTCAATGAGATACCGCCCGTTCAGCCGATAGTGACCCGTGGGCCGATGCTAACCCATCGGCCTTGTTGTCACTCGCTCCTGGACGCTGCTTACGCTCTGCCGTACCATGCGACTTCCTCGATCACTCCAAACCCTGCTCGGCGGCGACGTGACCTTCCGTCACGCCGCCTGGCTCTGTGTCCTCGCCGCCGCCGCGCTCTCCATCCTCGGCATCTACATCATCGACCTGGGCGTATCACCCAATATCCCCGGCGTCGAAACCCCGCCGGCCGATGCCCTCCTCGTCACAAAGCAAACCCTGTTCCTCTTCGTCGGTCTCTTCGCCGCCGCGATGGCATCCCTCCCCCACTACCGGCACATCCGGCTGCTCGCTTGGCCGGCGATGCTGGTCGTGATTGCGCTACTGGTCTTCCTGCTCTTGCCGGGAGTGCCCAGTTCGATCGTCACGCCCCGGAACGGCGCTCGCGCGTGGATCAATCTTGGACCACTTGATTTTCAGCCCGGAGAGGTCGCCAAGATCGCGGTCGTCCTTGTCCTCGCCGATTTTTTTCGCTACCGCAGCAATCACCGCACGCTCACCGGGCTGTTGCCACCGACGCTCATCACGTTTGTCCCGGTCGGGCTGATCACGCTCGAGCCGGATTTGGGGACCGCGCTGCTGTTTGTGCCGTGCCTCTTTGCCATGCTGGTCTGTGCGGGCGCACGCTCTAAGCACCTCGGCGCCATCGTTCTCATCGCCACGCTCGCCGGCCCACTGGCGTACCCAGTACTCAAGCCCCACCAGCAGCAACGAATTGTCGGTCTGATCAACATGATCCAGGGGAACCCCGAGGGAGCCGACGATATCAACTACCAGTCGCTCACCGCCGTGCGGCTTGCCGGTGCCGGCGGGCTGTCGGGCCTCTCCGACGAAAAATCTCGCGCTGTGGTCCATTTCAATCGGCTCCCCGAGCGCCACAACGACATGATCTTCGCCGTCATTGTCAACCGCTTCGGGCTCCTCGGCGGGCTGGGCGTCATGGGCCTCTATGCGCTTTGGATGCTCGGCGCGCTCCTGACCGCCGCTCGCTGCAAAGATCCCTTTGGCAGGCTCATCGTCGTCGGTTTCACGGTCATCATCGCTTCCCAGATGTACATCAATATCGGCATGAACCTCGCCCTGCTCCCCATCATCGGGCTGACACTCCCCTTCGTCTCCTACGGCGGGTCCAGTATGTTGACCGTCTGGCTGATGACCGGGCTGATTTTCGGCGTCGGGTTACGCCCGCCCGCGCGGCTTTCACGCCCGTCTTTCGAGTTCGATGACAAATAGCACGGCGTGAGAACGCGCGAACACAGCATCGGCTCACATCCTGTTCGGTTCTTGGGCAGGACGCCAATCTCGCCAGATTCGGTTTTTCAAACAACGTCGTACTGAACAACGATCTGTGGCATCGCATGAGATTGATCTGTTTCATTTTTTTTTTCACTGCACTGAATCCAACAGCGTGAATCATCGAACCCGATCGGCCGGCTCGTGGGATCCCCGATGATCCCGCGCGCCGGCATTTGTGTTTCTCATTCTCTCTCTCTTCTCTTGCCTCACTCTCTCGGGGCAGAAAGGACTCATGCGAATGGTTTCTAGTAAGGCTATCGGTGCGCTCGCAGTCGTCACAACCGCGTTCATGCTTGTTGCACCTTCGGCTGCCAACGCCGACGTACGTGTCATCCACGCTTCACCGGACGCACCGAATGTTGACGTGTACGTCAACACGGCTCCCGGTGCTGGCGATCCGGCCATCTCCAACCTCGCGTTCCGCGCCGGCACTCCCTACATCCCGTTGCCTACTGCCGACTACCGATTCCGTGTCACCCCCGCCGGGTTAACCGCGCCGGTCGTGATTGACGCGACGACCCCCATCAACGCTTCCACGAACTACTCCGTGGTCGCCACTGGGTTCCTCGCCGATATCCAGCCGTCGATCTATATCGACGACAACACCAGCAACCCCAGCGCGGCCCGCATCCGTTTTATTCACGCTTCACCGGACGCACCAACGGTGGACATCTTCGCCGTCGGCGTCACGGATCCGTTGTTCAACGCGGTCAGTTTCCGCGAGAGCGGCGGGTACATCGCCGTCCCGGGCGGGTCTTATGACCTCGAAGTGCGACTCGATCAAGGCGGAGCGCTCGCGCTCTCCGTCCCAGGACTCAGCGTGCAGAATGGCTTTGTTTACACGATCTTTGCAATGGGCTCGGCGGCGGGCGGCACGCTGCAAGCCGTGCCGTTCGTTGACGCGGTTCCCACGCCCGCATCGGCAGGCATGTTCGCGTTGGCTGGTCTGTTGGCTGCACGCCGGCGCCGCTGAATCCCTCGCCACCTTCACAACCCGACAGGTATCGTGTTCTCCAATTGGAGCCGCCCGGCGTTCACACGCCGGGCGGCTCTCTTGCTTGTTCACACAGGCACGCTCGCTCTCACCCGATCCGCCGGATCAACCCCAGTCCGTAGTTCATCGGCGACAAGTACATATCCACCTTCTCGTACACTCCCACGGCTTTGTCATTGAGCCGGTCCAGCACATCCCGCGCCCCCGGCCAACTGCACACCTCAGGGAACGTGTCGTGCAGCATCACGAAGCCGCCGGTGTTCAGCACTGCCTCCGTCGCCCAGAAATCGTGCCACGAACCCAGCACGCCGTGGTCGGCGTCAAGGAATGCGAACTGCACCCCACCGGCGGCCTTGAACTCCTCCTGCGCCGCTCGAATCTCGAACGATGAGTTCCCAGGATGAAACACCACCTGCTCCGCAAGCCCCGCCCGCGCGATATTCCCCGCGACGAACTCCAACCTCCCGCTCAGCATCTCCACTTCGCGCCACGGACCTTTATTAATCGGTCCCATGTCGTCGAACGTGTGGACCTCGCCCCCGTCGCCGTTCTCCTGCAGTGCAGCCGCGATCCACATCGTGCTCATCCCCGCGAACGTTCCGGTCTCGATGACTATTCTCGGGCGGATGTTGCGGATCAGCCCGTGCAACAACAGCCCGGCTTCGGGCGACAGCGACGCCGGAAACGAAATCGGGTTCGCATACAGCGCCTTGATGGCTTGAAGCCAGCGACAGTTGGGGTTGTCTAGATACGCCGGGAACTCCCACTTTGTCGGGTGCTGGCTGAAGTGCATCGCTGGGAAATACTGTAGTTGCCCACGCGCCGCGGCCGACTTGCCGCGAGGCACATACGGGTCCGGCGGGACGTGCGGATAGTCCTTCGTACCCGGTATATTCCCCCTTTGCGGCACCACCCGCACCGAGCCGTGCTCGGTCTTGAGCGGCACCGACGGCCACTTTCCCGCGCCACGCCGACCGCCGCCCACAGACGCCGATCCTGTACCGCTCACATCAGGAAATGTATTGCTCATTGTACAAGGTTATGCCCGTCGAAGATCCGTTTGGTTCTGGTTGACGCGCCGTGAAGATCTCCTAATTCGTCGTCAGTCGTCGTCGCCCAGCACGCGCGACGCCGGGGTATCCAAGTCGTCGAACTGCCCGCGCTTTGCCGCCATGATGAACCCAGCGAGCGCGAGCGCGACGAACACGATCGCAAGCGGGAGCACGATATAGATCACTGACATGGCGCGACTCTCCCTTGGTGCGGCGTCGTAAATGATGCACGGGCTACAATTTCATTCCGACTGCTTTCGTCTGTCCGAGCCGACGTCGTCTTCTCCGGGAACGTGTTCGACCGTAGCGCGAGTGTCAGCACCGTCAGTGAACTGATCGGCATCAGGATTGCCGCGATCACCGGATGCAGATATCCAGACATCGCTAGCCCAGCGGCGATTCCGTTATACACAACCGACGCGCCGAGCGCCCAGTGGATCGTCCGCATGGTGGCGCGGGCCGCGTGCGTGAGCGCGGCGATCGATTCAAGCCCGGGAGTGTTCAGGTACACATCCGCCGCCGCGAGGCTCGCTTCGGCCCCACCATGCACCGCAATACCGACCGTTGCAGCGGCGAGCGCGGCGGCGTCGTTCACCCCGTCGCCGACCATCACCACCGGACCATCTCCTCGCCGCATCGCATTTTGTACGCATGCCAGTTTCTCTTCCGGCGTCACCCCGCCGTGGCTCATCGCACGCGCGATCCCCAGTTCATCGCCCACCGCCGATACCACCGCGGGATGATCACCAGATAACACTTCGAGCCGCCAGCCTTCTCGATGCAATCCGGCGATCGCACCCGACGTCGATGCCCGCACCGAATCCCCCACTCCCGCCGCTACGACGACTTTCCCGTCAATCGAAACAAACACCGGGGAGCACAGGCGCGCCGCACTCCGTGCGATGAAATCGTCCCCTTGAATCGCATCCGAATCTTCATCGTCGCCAATCAACCGTTCGGTTGATTGATCATCCACTCCGCACGCACCGCTCGTGCCCGAGGCACTCGTTCGCACCACTTGCTCCTTGATGAACTCCCATGAACCCACCGCAACGCGCTGACCATTGACCACGCCGCGTATCCCCTTCCCCACGACCTGCTCGACATCACGCACGGTCATCGTGTGGTCTCTCGGCGACAATCTCGCCAGTGCAGCGGCGATCGGGTGCGTCGAGTTTCGCTCCAGTGCCGCAACGATCGGCTTCATCGATTCATCGCCCCTCCATTCGCACACATCAAGCCGCCCGTGCGTGAGCGTACCGGTTTTGTCCAGGTACATCAGCCCCGGCCGCGCGAGCCGTTCGAGCGCTTCACCGCCCCTGATGAGAATCCCTCGCCGTGCCGCACGCCCGATCGCCACCGTCATCGCCAGTGGCGTCGCAAGCCCAACAGCGCACGGGCATGTCACAATCAAGAGCGCGGCAGCGTGATCGATCGCCTTCGCCGGGTCCAGCCATAACCACACGATCAGGGTTACGCTCGCGAGCGATAGGCTGCCGACGACAAACCACCCCGCCAGCCTGTCGGCGAGCCGAACGATCGGCGCGCGGTGTTGCGACGCTTCACTCACCAGTTTCATCAACCGACCAACCCGTGTCGCCTCCCCGGTCGCGCCGACACGCACGCGGATCGGGGCGGCGAGGTTCACGGCACCGGCGCTGGCCCGCTCGCCGATGCTGACTCGCACGGGGCGAGACTCGCCGCTCAGCAGCGACTCGTCCAAGTCACTCGCACCGAGTTCGATGATGCCGTCAACAGGTATCGAATCCCCTGCGAGCACCTCGACAACATCCCCGATCGCCAGCGCTTCGATCGGCACTTCTTCGATCACACCGCCCTCCACGCGTCGTGCCGAACTCGGCGTCAGCATGAAGAGCAACTCGACCGAGTCCGACGCCCATCGCTGCTGCCGATGCTGAATATAACGTCCGACGAGCAACACAAACACCAGCACCGCGAGCGAGTCAAAGTAGATTTCCCCTTCCCCGCGTATCGTGTTGACAGCACCCCAAATCCCGCCGGCACCAAGCCCGATAGCGATCGGCAGGTCCAGGTGCAGCGACCGCGTTCGCACCGACGCCCACGCGCTGCGGAAAAACACCGCGCCGGGCCACGCCAGCGAGACCGCGCTGATCCCGAGGCTCACCCAGCGGAACAACTGCTCGTATGCTCGCTCCATCCCATCGAACGCCCCGGCGTAGAGCGCAGCGGCGACAAGCATGCCATTCGCCGCGCACGCCCCAGCGACGCCGAGCCGC
>JBGSIF010000159.1:0-4856 GCA_041742635.1 Phycisphaerales bacterium | reverse complement strand
CATCGCCCCCGGCATCGCCGCCCGCCAGCCGGTGCACGAGCCCCTGCAGACCGGCATCAAGGCCGTCGACGCCATGATCCCCATCGGCCGCGGCCAGCGTGAGCTGATCATCGGCGACCGCAAGACCGGCAAGACCGCCGTCGCCATCGACGCCATCATCAACCAGAAGCAGTTCTGGGGCACCGAAGACGCCGTGGTCTGCATCTATGTCGCGGTCGGCCAGAAGGAATCCACCGTCGCCGGCGTGGTCCAGACCCTCAAGGACAACGGCGCGATGGACTACACCATCGTCGTCAACGCCGGCTCGTCCGACCCCGCCCCCATGCAGTACATCGCGCCCTACTCCGGCTGCGCCATGGGCGAGCACTTCATGCACTCGGGTAAGGAAGCGGGCAAGACCCTTTCCAACGGCAGCCCCTACCCCAAGCATGTGCTGTGCGTCTACGACGACCTCTCCAAGCAGGCCGTCGCCTACCGCCAGCTCTCGCTGCTCCTCCGCCGCCCCCCGGGGCGCGAGGCGTTCCCCGGCGACGTGTTCTACCTGCACTCCCGCCTGCTCGAGCGCGCCACCAAGCTCAGCGACGAGAACGGCGCCGGCTCGCTGACCGCCCTGCCCGTCATCGAGACGCAGGAGGGCGATGTGTCGGCGTACATCCCGACCAACGTGATCTCCATCACCGACGGCCAGATCTACCTCGAGCCCGAACTGTTCTTCTCGGGCGTGCGTCCCGCCATCAACGTGGGTATCTCGGTGTCCCGCGTGGGTGGTGCGGCTCAGGTCGGCGCGATGAAGAAGATCGCCGGCTCGCTGCGCCTGGACCTCGCGGCTTACCGCGAGCTCGAAGCCTTCGCCCAGCTCGGCACCGACCTCGACGCCGGCACCCAGAAGCAGCTCGACCGCGGCGCCCGCATGGTGGAGCTGCTCAAGCAGCCCCAGTATGTGCCCTTCCCCGTGACCGACCAGATCATCTCGATCTACGCCGGCACCAAGGGCTTCCTGGACACCGTGCCGCTGGACAAGGTCGCCAAGTTCGAGAAGGACATGCTCAACTACTTCCACACCGTGGGCAAGCCCGTGTGGGACGACCTGAACACCACCAAGAAGCTCGACGGCGACCTGCCCAAGCGCATCGAAGCCGCCATCCAGTCCTTCAAGGCCGACTGGAAGGGCTGAGAGGCCAGGTTTTTGCTGAGTATCTCAAATCGAGTAATACCCCGCCTCTGGCGGGGTTCTCTTTGTGTTGTACAACAGTTTTCTGCTGTCTGAGAAACTCAAAAAATTTATCGCTGGACGTGTCGGACTTGGCGGTGGTCGTCGCATGAAGTTGGTAGCACCTCTTTACCGGGCGCCACGGTGGTGTCCCGCGAGGTTGCATGCAACGGAGATTCAGAATCATGAACCGCCAACAGTCGGAATCGAAGCTACTCCTTTGGATCTCGGTCGTGGCAACCTGCTGCACATCCCCACTCGCGCTGGCTGGGGACCCTTGCGTGACGCCAGCGCCGCAGATGCTCGACAACCCCGCCGATGCAGGAATGTCGGGGGCGGCGACGAATGGTGATGATCTCGTGATGTGCGAGGCGCCGGGCGATCTCCGGATCTACCGACTCGGGCCCTCAGGGTGGCAATACGACGGATCGCTCCCGCCCGGGTCATCGACGGGTTGGACTAGTGCGGACTTCGTCGGCGATCGCATCGTGCTCGGGTTTTCGGGTCTTGACCAGATTCGTTTGTATGAGCATAACGGCGGTGCCTGGCAGGAATCTCAGACTATTACTGTTTCCGACCCCAACCGCAGCTTTGGCGCGGTCATGAGCTTTGACGGGATCGACACGCTGTTTATCGGATCACCGAGCTTCGATCGTGGACGGATCTATCCCTACCTCGTCACGCCAACAGGTCTCGTGTCCGATGGCATCATCCTCGAGCAATCGAGCTGGGTCGGCAGGGCCGGGTTCGGTGGCTCTATCGACGCGGCGGATGGTGGCGTGGTCTCCGTGTACGGGGCGAGCGTCGGGGACTTCGACGAGATTAACCGAGGCGTCGTTAGTATCCGCCGCAGCGGCGGTGTGTGGCAGATTGCTGATTTGATCCAGCCTTCCGATGGCTTCGGCTCATGTTTGGATGGCAACCAAGTGTCATTCCGTCCGCTCATCAGCCCCGACGCCATTTTTTCCGGGCAAACCGGGAATCAGGGGAACTACACGGCTTTCACGACGCCGGTGAACGGTCTGGTGTCAACACTAGAGAGCCAGGCCAGCGTTGGGCCAGCCGCGGGCTTCCAGACCCGGTTCGCATTGCGCGGCGAACAGCTCGTCATCCAGAGTTCCAACGGAGTGATCGTGCGTGAAGTCAATGGCTTCGGGTGCGGTGACGCATGGCAGACCATCGAAACTTGGCAGGTCGACCAGATCATGCTCGACACCGCGAATTCCGTCATCGCAGACGGAAGCTTGATTGTCGTCAGCGGGAACTCTTCCGGCGTCGGGCATGTGGTTGTGCTGTCGAACGCCTGCTCGGACAACTGCCTCGCGGACTTGGCAGAACCTTTCGGGGTTCTCAACTTCTTCGATGTCACCGCGTTCCTCGCCCGGTTCAACGCCGGCGATCCGGTGGCCGACTTTGCGGCTCCTTTTGGCACGCTGAACTTCTTTGATGTCACCGCCTTCCTGGCGGCCTTCAACAACGGCTGCCCGTAAACGGCGTGCCTCACTCTGTGTCGAGTTCTTGAAAGATTCGGACGGCTATTCACGCCGATAAAAAATGGGAGCGAACCGATGAGAAACAAAATCACTCAATACATCGTGCGACTCTTGGGGAAAAATTCCTTCTCCGCTGATCATCATCACACTAAGACCTTCATCTTCGCGTCTTTGCTCATTTGGGGACTTTGCATCTCGCCGACCTTTGCCCAAAACTGTGAGGGCGAATGGCAGGAGTTCGGAGGTGGTGCGAACGGCATCGTGAACGCTTTGGCTGTGTTCGACGATGGCACCGGGTCGGCGATCTACGCTGCCGGGGAGTTCACCCTGATCGGCGGCGTCACTGCGTCCAGGATAGCGCGCTGGGACGGCACCGAATGGTCGCCTCTCGGAGCGGGGCTGGATGCCAGGGTCACTGCGCTGGCTGTGTTCGATAATGGGGCGGGTCCCGAGTTGTACGCTGGCGGAGATTTTTCCAGTGCCGGGGGTCTTTCTGTCTCGCGTATCGCGAAGTGGAACGGCCAATCTTGGTCAGGCGTCGGTTCAGGTGTCAATGACACGGTGAACGCGCTGGCTGTGTATGACGACGGCGATGGCGGATCGCTTTATGCCACCGGCGAGTTCACTTTCGCTGGAGGGGTTTCCGCGAGCAGAATCGCCAAGTGGACGGGATCACAGTGGAGAAGGCTTGGGACATCAGGCCTCAAAAGCATCGACGACGACTTTCTTCCCGCGGAAGGATCGGCGTTGGCCGTCTACGACGATGGTGCCGGTCCGGCGCTCTACATCGGAGGCTCATTTATCGGTGCGGACGCCCTCCAGTCGCAGAACATCATCAAGTGGAATGGTGCTTTTCGCTCCATGCCGATCGTTGGAGATCAGGTCGAAGCATTGACCGTTCATGATGATGGCACCGGCCCTGCACTGTTTCTCGCAGGAGTGTTCACATTTCCCGGCAATCAGATTTTGAAGTGGGACGGTGATCACTATTCAGAACTCGGCGCGGGTCTGTCCGCGGGGGGCGCATTCGCACGCGCGCTGGCGATGACCTCGGTCGATCTCGCAACCGGGGACCGGCTTGTGGTGGGCGGTGATTTTGGTACGGCCGGCGGCCTCGCTGTTAATAATATTGCACAGTGGGACGGGCAATCTTGGGAGCCTCTCGGCGCTGGCCTCGATGGTTTTAATAGGCCCGTGCGAGCACTTTTGCCGATCGACAACGGATCGAGCGTTACAGTGCTTGCTGGCGGCAACTTCACGCAATCCGGCGACCTAAACATCGACAGAATCGCCTCTTGGAATCCCTGCGTTTTCTCATGCCCCGCCGACCTCGCCGCCCCTTCCGGCACGCTGAACTTCTTCGATGTCCTCGCCTACCTCACCGCCTTCAACAACGCCGACCCGACCGCCGACCTCGCGGCCCCAACCGGCACGCTGAACTTCTTCGATGTGCTCGCCTACCTCACCGCCTTCAACGCCGGCTGCCCGTAGCGTCCTGAGTCCGCGGCCGGGCCGCCCCGGAACCGAACTAAGCCCGGACAACGCCGGTCTCGCCCGGGAGATCCCCCGCAACACCCGGGAACCGGCCGTGAGAGTGTTCGTATCGGGTCCAGATCGGGCCGCGCAGGGAGTTGCCGGGGATCGCCGACCGGGCAAACCGTGTTCCAGAGAGAACGCGTGCCCCCGGGACCGCCCGAGGCAACGCCCCGGCGGTTGGTGCTATGTTGACATAGAAAGGGGACGAAGATGCGCACGAACGCACAACGGACAGCATTGTTCTCGGTGGTCGCTTCGGCGGGCGGGGCTCTGGCCGCGCCCACACCGTTCGGCCTGGAGCGGTTCACCGCGCCCGAGCCGCTCGCCGGGTCGATCTTCCGGGCCGCCGGCGATATCGACGGCGACGGGCGGACCGATTACCTGATCTCGCCGGCGTTCGCTTCGAACGACGCGTACGGCGTCGCGTTCGCCGAGGCGGACGGGAGTTTCACGATTGTCAGCCCGCTCGATCTCGCGACGCCGCAGGGCGACGGGCCTTCGACCGTGCCCACCATCGCTGATACCGATGGCGACGGCATGCCGGAGGTGGTCGGCCTGCTGTTCTCGGGCGGGCTGGTCAGCGTGGAGTTCGACGGGCACGTGCCGCAGGCGGCAAC
>JBGSIF010000158.1:0-2378 GCA_041742635.1 Phycisphaerales bacterium | reverse complement strand
GCGGGCGAGTACGCCGGCGGCGGGTCCACCGGCGCGGGCGCGGGGAACGACGAGGCGGGGCTGGTGCCCATCACATCGCCGATGGTCGGGACGTTCTACACCAGCCCGAACCCTGATAGCCCGGCGTTCGTGTCGGTCGGGACGGCGATCGGACCGGATACGACGGTGTGCCTGATCGAAGCGATGAAGGTCTTCAACGAGATCAAGGCGGAGGTCTCCGGAACCATCGAACGAGTACTCGTCGAGAGCGGCAAGCCGGTGGAGTATGGGCAGAAAATGTTCCTCGTGAGGCCGAACTGATATGTTCTCACGCATCCTTATCGCCAATCGCGGGGAAATCGCGCTCCGCATCATCCGGGCGTGCCGAGAACTCGGCATCGAGTCGGTCTGCGTGTATTCGGAGGCGGACCGGGGCGCGCCGTACCTCGAACTCGCCGACGAAGCGATCTGCATCGGCCCCGGGCCGGCGAAGGAGTCGTACCTCAACATCCCGCGGCTGATCTCCGCGGCGGAGGTGGCCAACGTCGATGCGATCCACCCGGGGTATGGGTTTCTGTCCGAGCGAGCGGAGTTTGCGCAGATCTGCCGTGATTGCAAGATCGAGTTCATCGGGCCGTCGCCCGAGGCGATGTCGAAACTGGGCGATAAGGTCAACGGAAAGCGTGCGGCGAAAGAAGCGGGCGTGCCGATCTTCCCGGGTTCGCCCGGCGCGATCGATGATGAAGAAGAGGCCGTCAAGATCGCCGCGGGCATCGGCTACCCCGTCATCATCAAAGCGGCGGCCGGCGGCGGCGGGCGCGGGATGCGGGTCTGCCACAACGAGGCGAACCTGCGGAGCAATCTGAAACAGGCGAGCATCGAAGCGCAGGCTGCGTTTGGTAACGGGGCCGTGTTCATCGAGAAGTTCCTCGAGCACGCGCGGCACGTCGAGGTGCAAGTGATCGGGGACAAGCACGGCAACGCGATTCACTTATTCGAGCGAGATTGCTCGTCGCAGCGTCGGCACCAGAAAGTGATCGAAGAGGGTCCGGCGCCGAATGTGGAACGCCAGCGCATTACGCCGGTGCTCGAAGCCGCGGCGAGGCTGATCAAGCACGCCGAATATTCCGGCGCGGCGACCGTCGAGTTCTTGATGGATGGCTCGCAGAATTTTTACATGCTTGAAGTGAACACGCGGGTGCAGGTCGAACACCCGGTCACGGAACTGATCACGGGGATCGACATCGTGAAGACGATGATTCGAGTCTCGGCGGGGGAGAAGTTGCCGTACAAGCAGAGCGACATCACGCTGCGCGGGCACGCGATCGAGTGCCGGATCAACGCCGAGGACCCCGACAAGGGGTTCCGCCCGAGCGCGGGTAAGATCGAGACGTACCGCGTGCCCGGCGGCCCCGGCGTGCGGCTGGATTCTCATGTCGTCCCCGGCTACGTCGTCCCGCCGAACTACGACAGCATGATCGGCAAACTCCTCGTCCACGCGGACACACGCGACGAGGCGATCACCCGCATGTCCCGCGCCCTGCGCGAGTTCCAGATCGGCCCGATCAAGACGACGATCCCGCTGCACATGCGGCTGATGGAGAACGCCGACTTCCGCAAGGGGGGGATCGATATTCACTTCCTAGAGCGGCTGCTGAAGTGAGCGGGTGCGATGCGGGGTGGGAATCGGTGGGTGTCGGTGGGTGTCGGTGGGTGTCGAGGGGCCATCGACGAACGCCTAGGACCGAGTGTCGATTCCTCATCCAATAACAATCCGGCTGGGCGAACTCCGCCCCGCGGGTATCTGACAAACCGGAGTTGCCATGCCGTTTCCAAGTGATTTTGTGTGGGGTGCGGCGTCGTCCGCGTATCAGATCGAAGGTGCGTGGGACGCGGAGGGGAAGGTGCCCAGCGTGTGGGACGCTTTCTGCCATGCACCGGGGAACGTGGTTCAAGCACACACGGGCGATGTCGCGTGCGATCATTATCATCGGTACCGCGAAGACGTGGGGCTGATGCAGCAGATCGGGCTGCGGGCGTATCGGTTCAGTGTGTCGTGGTCGCGGGTGATCGGGGAGAGCGGGGGAAAGCCGAATCGTGCGGGGCTGGATTTTTATAGTCGCTTGGTCGATGCGTTGCTGGGGGCCGGGATCACGCCGTGGGCGACGCTGTTTCATTGGGATGTGCCGTTGTGGGCGTATCAGAAGGGCGGGTGGCTCAACCGTGATATCGCGGGATGGTTCGCGGAATACGCGGCGGTGGTGGTGGACGCGCTATCGGATCGGGTGACGAACTGGATGACGATCAACGAGCCGCAGATTTTTCTGGGGCCGTCGGAGAACGAGGGGTTGCAGACGTCCAACGCGCGTAAGTCGCACACGGAGCGGTTGCTTGCGGCG
>JBGSIF010000157.1:0-3855 GCA_041742635.1 Phycisphaerales bacterium | reverse complement strand
GTGCGCGGCGGAGACACTCGCAGCACGCGGGCACCCGCGGTGCCTGGTGGCGTTGGCTGGCGATATCGTCGCGGGCGATCCTCCACCGGGGCAGCAAGGGTGGCGGATTGATCTGCCCGCCGAGGTGGAAATCACCGGTGGGTCGGGCATCGGCAAGACTCGGGCAATCTACCTTGTGCGCGCCGCCGTCTCCACATCCGGCGATACGCAGCAAAGCATCGAGATCGACGGCGTGCGCTACTCGCATCTGCTCGATCCGCGGACCGGTTTGGGCGTGACGAGCCGCGTGATGTGCTGCGTTATCGCCCCGCGCGGGGAGTACGCCGACGCGATGGCGTCGGCTCTTTGCGTGCTGGGAGACGTGGGCGTTGACTCGCTGCACCGAGCGTTTCCGGGGATCGCTACGATGATCTGGCAAGTGGATCGACCCGGCCAGCCGCCGATCATATCGGACCCTGACCGCCGGATTCGTCCGGCGGAGATGAATCACTGAAATCCCCCGCACCGGATTCCCAAGCAGGAAAGCGGAGCGCACGATGAACACCTGGGCACCAGCGATGAATCCTTCCTCACACCGCCAGCATGGGCCGAACGCGCACCGAGGGTCGCACTCCCCGCCCTCCCCCCAGCCGCGAGTGGTGGATCACGATGCCACTTCCGGCGAGCGGTCGTACGCGATGTTCACCCACCTGGCGCCGATCGCCGCGAGCGTGCTTTCGGTGGGGATTCCGGGGTTGTCGATCATCGCGCCGCTGGTGATGTGGCAGGTGCGCAAGAATGACTCGCCGTTCCTGGACGACCACGGACGCGAAGCGGTGAACTTTCAGATCACGATCCTGCTGTTCAGTATCGCCAGCCTGATCACGCTGGGGCTAATGTATGTCCCGATCCTGATTTTCAGCATCGTGGTGAGCATCATCGGCGCGGTGGCGGCGAATAAAGGGGAGTTTTACCGCTACCCGTGCTGCCTGCGGTTGATCAGCGGATAACCCCCCCTCTCCCCACATCCTACACAGTCGAGCGGATTCCGCACGACTGGAACTTCGGCGCGATGCCTCTCCGCGCTCAAGACGCGGTTCGCAGCGTAGCGTCCGCACGGGAAAAGATGGCATCCTCGCCGTGCGTGCGTGCATCCGTGTCATCGGTGCGTGCATCCGCGTCGTGGGTGCGTATGCCCGTGTCGCTGGTGCTGGCGTCCGCGTCGTTGGTGCGTATGCCATGGTCACCGGTGCGTGCATCCGCGTTGTCGGTGCCGTGTCGTATGGGACGTTGTCGGGCGGTCATGGGGCTTGCGCCGGATTATCGGCCGGCCAGTTCTACCCCTCATCCCCCCGGCCTATCCTGCTGCCCGATGCACCCCAACAGCCAAGCGCTCTTCGAGAAATACGCCAAGCCGTACTTCAAGCCCGGGCTTCGGGTGCTGGAGGTCGCGCCCGAGGGTGGCGATACGCTGCGCAAGAGCGTGAACGATCCGTCGATCAAGTGGGAAGCGATCAACCTCGAACCGGAGGACAAATCCTACGTAATCGCGCGGCGTGAAGGGCTGATCATCACCCACAAGCCCTATGAATA
Source organism: Phycisphaerales bacterium (assembly GCA_041742635.1). Taxonomy (GTDB): domain Bacteria; phylum Planctomycetota; class Phycisphaerae; order Phycisphaerales; family UBA1924; genus JTS-AC122. The sequence goes on along the minus strand of JBGSIF010000157.1, from coordinate 2,283 downwards.
CCCGATTGAATCGAACACGTACGACATCGTGCTGTCGTCGAACGTGTTCGAGCATGTGCCCAAGCCGTGGCGGTGGATGCCGGAGTTGGCACGGGTGTGCAAGCCGGGCGGGCATGTGATCACGGTCGCGCCGCTGAACTGGGGGTATCACGCGGAGCCGATCGACTGCTGGCGGGCGTACCCCGAAGCGATGAAGGGGGTGTACGACGACGCGGGCTTGACCGTCGTGACCGCGCTCTTCGAGTCCACCGACACCTGGAAGCGGCGAGCGAACATCGACGGGCTGAAGTACGTCGTTAAGAAGATCATCGGCTGGCCGCTCAAGGGGCAGCCGTGGTACGCGCAGGACACGATCTGCATCGGGCGCAAGCCGTAAACGTGTGTGTCGAGATCAGCGTGCAGGCTTGTGCAGGATGCTGAGGTTTTGGTACATGAACCACAACGACCCGGCGTGCTGCTGGGCGGCGGCCATGCGTTTGGTTCGTCCGTCGTCGTAGATGTATCCCATGGCCTCGAACTTTTTGATCCAGTACTCGCGGGGTTGCTCGTTGACGTGCCCGTTGCCGCGCCAAGGCCCGGGCTGGGCCGCGGTGAAGACGATCGTGTCGGAACACGACGCGACGAACCGGGCGAAGGCATCGGCCAGCGGCGGGGGCACATGCTCGGCGACCTCCGTACTGAGCACGAGGTCGAACTTCTCCCCGCCAAGGTCGGCGGTATCCGAAACCCCGACATCGAATGGGCGCGCGTCGATGCCCTGCTGGACTGCCAACTTCCGCCCGTGAGGGGAATACTCGAACCCGACGACCTTCATCCCGCGGCGCTGGAACTCCGCGGCGAAGATCCCGGGTCCGCACCCAACATCCACGATCGATTTCGCAGACGGGAACTCGCTCCGCACCGCGTCGGCGAGCGGTGGAGCGTTCTTCAGCGCGGCCTGCTGGAACGACTTGAAGACCCCGGGGTTGTAGATGAGCCAGTCCCATCCCAGTGTTTCGCCCAGGTACGACAGCCGCGCCCAGATGCCGTGCCGGCTCGGCAACTTCAGCAGCGTTCGTTTGGGGGTTGCGGGTGGGGTGGTCGTCATAGTGAGGTATCTCATACACGAGCGCACGATGCGACGCCCGTGCCGTGGAGGAAGGTGTTGCCGTTCAGGAGCGTGCGGCTGATGCTCCATTGCTCGGTTGTGATTTGGGACCGAGCGTGTTCTCAGCGGACGCCGCGCCGTTCCCGTTCGCGCCGTCGGCACCGCCGGGACCGGGGAACACACCCGCGACGAGCGCGGCTTGCTGGTCGAAGTGCGTGTGCTTGGACCCGACCGCGGGCGAAGCCGCCGCTGGCCGCCCGTGGTACGCCAGTTCGATCTTCAGTTCCGGGTCGTGCCGGAGAGCGTCGGCCATGTACAGGTACGCACCGGCGTTGCGGGGTTCTTCCTGCACCCAGACGTGCTGCTTGGCTTTCGCGGAGTAGGAGCTGAGGATGGCGGCGAGTTTCGCGGCGTGCAGCGGGTACAACTGCTCGATGCGGATGATCGCGGTGTCGTCGGCGTTCTTGACGCCCGCCTCCTTCCGCCGCTTGTCGAGTTCGTGGTAGATTTTGCCGGAGCAGAGCACGACGCGCGTGACTTTCTTCTTGTCGCCCTTCGTGTTCTTGGCGTCCTTGGCCCCCGCGCCCGTGAACATCGGGTCGTCGATGACTTCCTGGAAGGAGCCGGTGGTGAGTTCGTCGATCGTGCTGGTGTGCGGGCGGAGCATGCTCTTGGGCGTCATGACGATCAGCGGCTTGCGGTAGGGTGCCTTCACCTGCCGGCGCAGGAGGTGGAAGACCTGCGCGCCAGTCGATGGGTACGCGACGATCAGGTTATGCTCCGCGCAGAGCAGGAGGAAGCGCTCGAGGCGGGCCGAGGAATGCTCGGGGCCGGCCCCTTCGTAGCCGTGGGGCAAGAGGAGCGTCAACCCGGACCAGCGTTGCCACTTGGTTTCGCTTGATGCGAAGTATTGGTCCAGCATGACCTGGGCGCCGTTGTTGAAGTCGCCGAACTGGGCTTCCCAGCAGACCAGCATGTCCGGGTCGGTCATCGAGTAGCCGTAGTCGAAGGCGAGGACGGAGACTTCCGACAACGGCGAATCGTGGACGCAGAGTTGCCCCTGCGTGGGGGTGCCGCCGGGGCCGGGCTTGCCGGCCTGGGCCGGGTGGTCGGCGATGGGGCGCATGTGGTTCAGCGGGAAGTAGACCTGCTCGGTGGTCATGTCGCGCGTGGCGGCGTGGCGGTGGCTGAAGGTG
>JBGSIF010000156.1:0-35753 GCA_041742635.1 Phycisphaerales bacterium | reverse complement strand
GGTTTGGCACCTCGATGTCGGCTCATCACATCCTGGGACTGAAGGCGGCCCCAAGGGTTCGGCTGTTCGCCGATTAAAGTGGTACGCGAGCTGGGTTCAGACCGGCGTGAGCCAGGTCGGTCCCTATCTGCTGTGGGCGTTGCAAGCTTGAGAGGAGTCAACCTTAGTACGAGAGGATTGGGTTGGACCAACCCCTGGTGATCCAGTTGGACTGCTAAGTCCACAGCTGGGTAGCTACGTTGGGCAGGGATAACCGCTGAAAGCATCTAAGCGGGAAGCCCCCCTCAAGATGAGGCTTGCTTGTCGAAAGACGTGAGACCCCTGGAAGACCACCAGGTTGATCGGCCGCAAATGTAAGGGCAGTAATGCCTTCAGTTGAGCGGTACGAACGGTCGAAGGCTTGGTCACTCCAACCGGATGCCGTGTCAGTTGCACTGCAGCAAACGACGCATCAGTTGTGACAAGTCATTCATATCACGTTTATTATAAATCATTAGATTCTGCATCATTCTTATCTGTTTCGCAAATCGCAATACTTGATTGGCAACCTGTCTTATCCGAGTCTTCATGCCGAGGCGGGCTAACGTCCTCCTCGGAGTTTTCGGTGACTATGAACTCGGGGCCACACCTGTTCCCATCCCGAACACAGTAGTTAAGCCCGAGTTGCCGATGATACTGCCTAGCGGGAAAGTAGGTCGTCGCCGGATTTTCGACCCTTGCAAGGGGAACCTTGCCGGGGTCGTTTTATTTTTGCACCCTATATCTAGATTGCAACTTCAAGAAGGTCTGATATCGTATAGGGATTGCTAGTGACGTCGTGTGCGCGTGTTGGCCGGTAGTTGGCCGCGAAGAACCTTGGAGGGCGAGTGCATGAACCGTCGGGATTTTATTGCGATTTCGGCGACCACCGCAGCGATCGGCTCCGGCATGGGTGCTTCGGGTGGGGTTGCATTGCAGCCGCCCATCAGAGAGCGTGGCTCAACGACCGGAGCTCCATCGGGTACCGAAGTGATTGGCCTGAAGGGAAGACTAAAGCAATCGGTGTGTAAATGGTGCTACAACATGCCGCTCGACGATCTATGTGCGCAGGCTGCCTCGATGGGGCTGAAGTCGGTCGAGCTACTCAACCCAGATGAATGGGAAGTTCCTAAAAAGCACGGGTTGACCTGCGCGGTCGCGTCGTTCGTCAAATCGAATCCGATCTCGCGTGGGCTGAACAGGCTCGGCCATCACGATTCGATCGTGCGTGAACTCGAAGAGCGGCTGCCGCTGGTTAAAGCCGCCGGGATTCCAAACCAGATTGTGTTTTCGGGCAATCGAGATGGTCAAGCGGACAGCGAGGGAATCAAGAACTGTATTGCGGGGTTGAAGCGTATTGCGCCGTTGGCCGAGCAACTGGGTGTGACGATGGTCATGGAGTTGCTCAGTTCCAAAGACCACGCCGATTACCAGTGTGACCGCACCGAGTTTGGCGTAAAGATTGTTGAGGGGGTTGGGTCTGATCGCTTCAAACTGCTGTATGACATTTACCACATGCAGCGCATGGAAGGCGATGTGATCGACACGATCCGCAAGTACATCAAGCATATTGGGCATTTTCATACCGGCGGCGTGCCTGGGCGAGCAGAGATTGACGAGTCGCAGGAACTGAACTACTCGACAATCTGCAAAGCGATCATTGAGACGGGGTATACGGGATATCTCGGGCAGGAGTTTGTGCCGCGGCGTGAACCGATGGCAAGTCTACGGCAAGCGGTGCAGATCTGCGATGTCTGAGTTGCGCGGTAATGAACGAGTGTTGGCACATGAATGTGGGCGGCCGTGCGAAGTCGCTCAATGTGCGACGGGCATGTGTACTTGGAATACTGAATATCACGCCCGACAGTTTTTCTGATGGCGGTACGTTTGATGGCCCCTTGGGGATAGAGAAAGCTGTCCGCGTCGCCGATGAGATGCTGCATCACGGGGCGGCGGGGATCGATATCGGTGCCGAATCGACTCGGCCTGGCGCGGTCCCTGTTCCCGCTGACGAGCAGATCCGGCGGGCGGTGGGGGTGATCGACGCCATACGGCGACGACTTGGTAGCGAGTGTGTGGTCAGCATTGACACAACGCTTTCCATGGTGGCGAGCGCGGCGTTGGACGCGGGAGCGGATTGTGTGAATGACACGTCCGCCGGGCGCGATGATGAGTTGATGTTTGGACTTGTCGCGCGCTGTGGAGCGGGGCTGATACTCATGCACCGCCTGACATTGCCGGCACGCGATGCGTATTCGACTCAATATGCCGCCGCGGGGGGCGCGGTGCCGGTGTATGAACCTGATGTGATGAATGTGGTGCGGGAGTTTGTAATTAGCCGAGCGAGCGAGGCCGAGCGAGCGGGAGTTGCACGCGAGCGGATTGTGCTTGACCCCGGTTTGGGCTTCGGAAAGAGTGTCGCGGACAACATTCGGCTCATTCGTGAATCAGCGAGCCTGGCAGCCGCGGGGTACCCGGTGATGAGTGGGCTGAGCCGGAAGAGCTTTGTCGGGCATGTCTCTGGTGTATCGGGTGATCGACCGCCGCGAGAGCGAGTCGCCGGGAGCGTTGCTCTGAGCATCATGCATTATCTGAATGGCGCGCGCGTGTTTCGAGTACACGACGTGCGAGAGCATGTCGAGGCACTGCGGGCAGCAGAAGCCGTCGCTTGTGAGTGAAACTCGACTCGCCCGGGATTGTTGTGATCGATTTGGCATCGGCAAAGAATGCGGCTGCTCGGTCCTATCATCGAAACTGAATGAGTGAGAATGAACGTGTATTCGGCCTGACCAGAACGCTGAGGCGAGTTCGCTGGCTCGCGTTGTATGTGTGCCTTGTCGCGGTATCTCACGCGATAGTTGGAGGCACGGGGCAGACGCAGTGTGCTGTTGAACGCTCGAAACCCAAGCCGTATCAGGCTTTTGTCGAACTGCCTGCCATGAACGATGTCGGCGTCGTAGACGGTCAGACGACGCTCGTCTCGTACTTTGATGTACCTTCTGACAACGAGGCGGATATCAACGAACGGGCTCCGATTGTGCTGATTCATGGATCACCCGGGAGTGCGTCGGACTTTGCCAAGTTATGGGCGGTACTCTCGAAGCGGGGATACCGGGTTATAGCAGTCGATTTGCCTGGATTTGGGGAGTCGAGCAGGCGTGTGCCGTCGTATTCGATTCTTGCGCACGCACGCACGGTTACCGCGCTGCTGGAGCATCTGGGTATTGCAAGGGCACATGTTGTTGGTTGGTCGATGGGCGGCGGAGTTGTGCTGCATATGGCGGATCAGACGCCGAGACGAGTGGCATCGATGACCATGATGGCGGCGATCGGGAGCCAAAGGACCGAAGGGTCACGGTCGTATCGCTTTGAACATATGAAATATGCAGCCGGGTATGCCGTCTTTGTCGGTGTTCCGGAGATCCTACCGCATTTCGGATTACTGCCGGATCCGCGATCGGGCATAGCGTACTCGTGGTTACGTAACTTCAGCGATACCAACATGCGTCCGTTGTGGGAGGTGATGCGGCGAACGAGCGTTCCAACGCTTGTGCTGCATGGGCGGCGAGATTTTTTAGTGCCAGATTGGGCCGCGGAGATGCACGCGGAGTGCGTTCCGAGTGCGTCGCTGGTGATGCTGGACGCATCCCACTTCCTGCCAATCATGCAGGTTGACGAAACGGCTGGGTATCTGCTGGAGTTTATTGGTACACATAACAAAGAGGGGGCCGAAGTTGTTCCGACTCGTCGTGAGATTGCGGCACCGCGAGCGCACGCGACTGGAGTTGTGGGGTCGTGGACGGCCGTCGTGTTGCGGTCGATGCCGTGGTGGGCCGTTGTGGGTTTTCTAGCGATACTGTCGCTCCGGTGGCCGACATTAGCAACGGTATTAGCGGCGGCGCTGGCGGCGCAGGTGCGTATCGATCCCGCGGTCGGTGCGATGGGTGCGATGGGTGGACGTGTGCTAGCCGCTGCTATGTGTATTGCTTTCGCACATCGAGAGGGCGTGCTGGCGAAGGTGCTAAGTGTGGTTCCGATGGTATCGAAGATCGATTGGGAACGCAGGCTTGTCAATAGCCAGCCCGGTTTCTGGCTCGGTGTACGAACAATGTTGCGGCCGGACCTGCGGCTTGTGGTGCCACGCGCAGTGCGGCTGCTCTCTCTCAGCGTCATGGATTGGTCGCTGTTCGCGGCCGGTTTACTTGGCGGTGCAGCGATCGTGACGACGATCCAGTATCTGCCCGCTTTGTTATTATTTATGATTTGCAATAGTACATTACTACTTGACTATGAAGTCGAAACAGTTCGTGCTTGGATGATACGATTCGGGCTATTCGTTGGTTCCTTTGTTGTTGTCTACGTGATCAGTGCTACGCTGTCTCTCGCGTTGACGTGGACTGGCAGACGGATGCTGCTGGCCAAGATTCGGCGTATGCACTATGTCGAGTACTGGCCGACGAACATGTTCTATGCACCGTTGGCCCCATATTATTTGTGGCTGGCATATCGAACGGGACGACTGGTGGCGTATTCGGCCTGCAATCCCGCGATAGGGGGGCACGGCGGGATGATCGGTGAATCGAAGCATGAGATCCAATCTCGGCTGGATGCAACAACGGGGCTTGTGCTGGCGAGCGTGCTGATCGAATCGAGTGGCACCCCGCGTGAACGCGCAGAAGCCGCTCGGCGAGTCGTTGACACCACGCCGGCGATTGCTGGATATCCGGTGATTGTGAAGCCAGACACTGGTTTTCGTGGCTTTTCGGTGCGTGTTATCCGAAGCGGGAGTGAGTTCGAGGCATACTTCGAGATGATGCGAGATAACGCGATGCTGCAGCGGTATCACCCGGGGCCGCACGAGGTCGGCGTGATGTGGGTGCGACGGCTCCGATCAGACGTCCCAACTGCACCGCGCGAACAGACTGTCGATGCCGCCGCGCGGCGATCTCATGTGACCGGATACATATTTTCAGTCACTCGTAAGGAGTTTCCCTATGTCGTTGGTGATGGGCAACGAACTCTTGAACAACTTATCTACCGAGATACGCGGTTGCGATGCCAAGCGAGAGTGTTTTTAGCAAGGTTCATCGATGACGCGTCACGTGTGCTAGCGCATGGAGAACGACTCAGGTTGGCCCAATCCGGAAATCACTGTCAGGGGACGCTGTTTCGGGACGGTGCGGATCTTGTCACGCCGGAACTTGAACGCACGATCGATCGATTGGCATCCACCTATGGCGTGCCAACCGAACGTGACGCAGCATGTACGTGGCCCGAGGGTGGGCTGGATGTCGGGCGGTTTGATCTGCGCTTTAAGTCGTACGAAGATCTTCGTGCAGGTCAGAACTTCGGTGTGATCGAACTGAACGGCACGACCGGCGAGTCCACGAATGTGTACGACCCCGACAAATCGATTGTGTGGCGGTACCGTGTGCTATACCGGTTGTGGCGAGAGCTGTTCACACTGGGCGCGTGGCGAGCCGCGCAGGGATGCGATGTGATGCCCGCTCGGGTTCTGTTGGCCTCACTGCGCTCGTTCTTTCGTAGGCGGAGCGGTTCGGAACTCGCTGACTAAGTCTGGGTAAGACGCTGCCTGGTCATGTTTCGTGAAAAAACGAGAAACGCGTGGCGTCGTAAAGATGAAAACGGGTAGCGGGCGATCACACGATTCGGACGTTCATGCCGGGCATTGATCAATCACGAGTGTTGGAACTGTTCGAGCGGGATCGTGCGGCACTGATGCTCTACGCCAGAAACTGGGTGGATGAGTCCCGTGCGAGCGACGTTGTGCAGCAGGTGTTTGTGAAGTTGTTTGTGTTGGCTGAGTCGCCGCGAGATGTACGGGCGTGGGTCTTTCGTTCGGTGCGGAACGCGGCAATCAGCATGCTTCGAGAACAGAACCGACGTAAACACCGTGAGCGGCAGGTATCGATATCGAAGAGTTTGTTCGAGGAGGCGCCCGCGGCGACGGTCGATCGAGAAACAGTCGCCGAGGTACTTGCCGCGATCGGAGAAGCGGAACGAGAAGTCGTGATACTGCGCGTCTGGGGTGAGATGACATTGGAAGAGGTAGCAAGTGTGACGGGTATGTCGGTTGCCTCGGTGCATCGGATGTACCGGGGAACGCTGGCGGTGATCAAAGCCGCGATGGAGGCGAAATGGCAAGCGAATTGGAAATGACCCGTGTGGAGATGGAGATCGAGCGGTCACTACGGAGTCTTTCGCCGGCGCAGGCGTCTACGTCTACACAGAGCGCGACGCTGGCATTTCAAATGGGTCGAGCGTCGATGGCGGGCGGTGTGCGTCGTTGGAGATGGTGCAGTGGGGGATTGGCCGCAGTCGTACTGACAGGGGTGGTTCTGCGCGTGACGGGTGGGGCGAGCATGGGCACGCCGGAGGACGGAGTGCGAGTGGCGGCACGAGAAGGGGCTGGCAACGTAGCGATCGATGGCACAATCAACGAACACATCGAGAAGACAGAGCGGCCGGATCGGGTACTCGCGGGTGGGAGAGTGTCGGCGTTCGGCGCGAACACCGCGTGGGACGACGGGTGGGCGCGGGAAAGCTATGACGGTGGCCAATCGGCAGGCGAGGAGCACAGCGATAGAGAAACCTCGCAGTACCTGTTCCGTCGAGGGCGCTCGACTCGGCAGAACTCGTTCGATTTTCTAGTGCAACTCATCGTTGCGGGAGCGCGTTTATGAATACGACACAGTGGATACGAGTGGGTCTGATCAGCGTGGCGGCGTATCAAGCGGTGGGCGTGCCGATCGTGGCGATGGCCCAGGGCGGTGGTGTTGTACAAGGTGTGCCCAGCGACGCGACCAAACCGATCGTGATTGAGATGGAAGTACCGGCGTGTACGGAGCGGGGGTCGGGCACGGATGGTTCGCTGCGTGTGTCGGGCAGGTCAGTGTTGAAGGAGAACGCCGCGCTGCACTATTTTCAGGCGCTGCAATCGCTCGGGACGCTTACGCGAGAGGAAGCGGAAGAGATTTCCGCTCTTCGAGAAGCGAATCGGTTGCCGGCGGATCAAGACCGCGCGATGGAACTGATCGTGAAGCACTTGCAAAGCGCGCCGGTGTTGCTGGAACTTGCGTCGAGGTGCGAGCAGTGCGAGTGGCAGACGCCGGTGGACCACCTTGGGGTTGAGACATTGATGCCGGAACTAGGGAAGTTTCGGGCTGTTGCGCGGACGTTGGCGCTCCGAGCGCGTCTTGAAACGTCGCAAGGCAAGCACGAAGAAGCAACTCGGACGCTACGGATCGGCATCACGATGGCGCGGCACATCGCCGAAGGGCCGACGCTGATTCAATCGCTCGTTGGGTACGCAGTGATGGACCTCATGATGCAGGAGTTGGAAACGAGTGTGCGTACGCCGCGCGCTTCGTCGATGTACTGGGCGCTCATGGATCTTGGCACGCCGGTATTTGATGTGGGGCACGCGCTGGATTCGGAGCGCCGGGCAATCGCGCAGGCATTCCCTGAAATCGACGAGATCCACTCAGGACGGATGATACCTCAGCAGGCACTCTCGGCGTGGAAAGCGTTCGTGACGAGGTACAGCGGGCTGACTTCCGCGCCGAGGAACGAAATGAAGGACGCCGCGGCTGCATTCGAGGCGGTGAGCGATTCCGTCGCGGTGTATGCCGATGCGTGCGAGTATCTCCGGGGGTTAGGGAGTACGGCGGCAGAGATCGAAGCGATGCCGGTGGCCTATGTCAGTCTGCGGTACCTTGTGTCCAAGCAACTGACGCGGCACGCAGCGATGTTCCGCTGGGCCTCTGTGCCGTATTGGCAGGCGATGCCCGGGCTGGCCGCCGTCGATGAACAGTTTGCGTCCGATCCCGTGTTGGAGCGGCTTGCGCCGCTCAGTGAGTTCATGCCCGCGCTCTCTCACACCCTGATCGCGCAAGTGCGGACGGAGCGACGGATCGCACTGCTTCGCTGCGTCGAGGCGATTCGGTTGTACGCCGGGGCGAATGATGGGAGCTTGCCCGCGACGCTGGATGCGACCGCTTCGATCGCGCCGTGTCCACAAGATCCCGCGACCGGCAAAGCATTTGATTACAAGGTTGAGAACGGCACGGCGTTCCTGTCCGGATCGACGCAGCCGAAGTTGATGTCGAGAATCGGATTCGAGTATCGTGTGCGGATTGTTGGACATAGGTAGTGCTGTTCTTGCGTTCCGAGCGGTATATTTCGCGCGAGTGGTAGGCAGATTGGAGATCGACTATGCAAAATCGAAGCGGCGGTTGGTGTGGCGCGTTCACAGTCGTTGAGAAGCCCGTGCGATGGTTCGGCGTGCTCTTCGTGTTGCTGTTGGCGCTGACGCCCTTGGCAAGGGCGCAGCCGTCGGCACAAGATGTCGCCACGGCGGTCGCGCCGTATGTCAACGACACGTCCGTTTTCGTCGTCCGGTGCGAGGTCACGACCCTCGATACCGATGCGATTGCCGATGAAGTCGCCGGGTTGATGACAGAAGTGGATAGTCCTGTCGGCACGCCTGCGGAACAAGCGGCGCAAGCCGCGACGGCCAAGCGAGAAGCGAAGGTGTGGCGTGACTCCTTCGCCGCGGCGGGCGGGAAGGTTATCTATGCGGTGGTGAAATTCAAGTTGGACAACCCGCCGGTGGTGATCGTGGTGCCGACGACGCTAGGCTCGAAGATCGAGCAACTAAAGGCATCGATCAGAGCGGGTTTGCCCGCAGACTTCACAAAGGAGATGCGGGTCGTTGACGGGGCGATTCTTGCCAGTGCCAATGCGCGCGACCTCGACGGCTTCCCCCTCGCAAGCCCCAAGCGCACGGACGAGTTAGTGAAGGCGTTCGCGGCGTGCGATATGTCGGCGCAGGTGCAAGGCGTGTTTGTGCCGTCGAGCGTGATCCGCAAGGCGTTCTCGGAACTCATGCCCAACTTGCCGGAAGAGGCAGGTGGGGCACCTATCACGACGGTTGTGGACGGAGCCCAGTGGGGAGCAATCTCGGCCTCGATCGCACCCGAAGGTTTGCTGTCGATCCGGTTGCAGGGCATCTCGCCCGCGGCGGCGGTCGCGTTGGCAGCGGTCATCAAGCAGATCGCAGACAAGGCCGGCGCGGATGCCGACGCTCGGAACATGCCGGGAGGGTCAGCGTTTGTGCGCATGATGACGCCCACCGCACAGGGTGATCAGGTTGTACTGCGAGTCGATGGGGATAACTTTACAACGATGAAAACGGTGGTGCTGCCCGCCCTGACTCGCGCGAGGCAGTCCGCACGCGACATCGCGTCGGCGTCACTAGTGCGACAGATCATCATGGGCTGCGTGGCGTATGCACAAGCCAACAAGAACGAGTATCCCCCGGATTTGAAGGCGCTCGTCAAACCCGGCTTCATTTCCGATCAGTTGCTTGTGAATCCGGCGTATCCGAAGCGCACGCCCGGCTATCAATACGTCAAGCCAGATCCGAAGCACGAGTTCTTGCCCGACGTCGTGATCGTATATGAGGCGCACGGCACATGGCCGAAGAACGGGATCTGGGTCGGTTTCTGTGATGGGCATGTGGAGCGGGTCGTTTCAGAAGCCCGCTTCAAAGAGTTGCTCGCCAACAAGGACAAGCACAAGAAGTAATATGTCGGGGCGATGGTGGCGCGCACGCCGCAACGAACCGATTTCAGGAACGAAAAAGCCCCCCGGCGTGCCGGGGGGCTTGGTAATCAGTAGCTATCTTTGAGAATCAGTGACCGAATCAGGTCAGTGCGGTGAGGTCTTCCAAAGCCCAGTTGGTCGTCGGGCTCCACCAGAGGCGGACGATGTGTCCGTCTTCGGACGAACCGACGAGGTTGAGCCGCGAGTCCTGCGTGGCGAACCCGGTGAGGGTGCCGCCCGACGGGCGACGCAGCCCACTGTCAAGATCGTTCGTGAGCGAAGTGACGCGCCAGAAGTCTTGATCGGGTGACGACGGCGGCACCCACCAGTACTGAACGATCTCGCCTTCTTCGGTGACGCCCGCGATGTTGAGGGCGTTCCAGTTGGTGACGTAAGACGCGACGGAGCCGGGCCGAAGGGCGGGGCCGCCGAACTCTTGGGTGAAGTTGGAGTTGACCCAGTCCCCGCCGAACTGCGGGACCCACCAGGTGATGGACAGATCGCCGTTGGTATCGACACCGGCGAGGTTGATACCGCCCCACGGGGTGGTGTAGGCGGTGACCCCGCCGACGAGTGTGGGGGCACCGGTGATGGCGGAGAGGTTGGTGGCGTGCCACTCGCCGATTCCGCCGCCGGTCCAGACGGTCCAGATGTTGCCGTCTTCGTCAAGCCCGCCGAAGTTGAGGCCGTTCCACGAGGTGACATAGGTGATGATGGGCGAGGTGAAGGTTGGAGTAGGCTCGCTCTGGTTACGGAGCGCGTCATAGAGGTTTCGGGCGGTCCAGTCGGAGCCGCCGGTCTGGTTGTAGATGACGAGGTCGCCGCCGGCGGTGCGCCCGCCGACGACATTGATGCCATCGGTGGTGGTGAGGTTGGCGAGTTCGCCGACGATCATCGGGCCGCCAAGTTCTTCCGTGAGATTTCGGCTCGTCCAGTTGCCGGAACCATCGTCGGTGAGAAGGAATAGCCCGGCGTCGGTGACGACGGAGACCTGACCGCGGCCAGTAGCGGCATCGACGAAGGAAGCGGTGCCGCCGGTGACGTCCGGGACGCCGGCTTCTGAGAGATTGATGCGGGTCCAGTCGCCGCCGCCATTGGGCTGCTGGAGCAGGATGGTGTCCCCGGCGTCGTTTCGAGTGACGATGGAGACGGTGCCCGAAGCGTTGGAAGAGGCGGAGACGGGCGCGTCCTGTGCGGCGGTGTTGGGGGCAATGGCCGTAACAGTGAGCCGGACGGCGATGGCTGAGCCGGATGCGGTCGTTCCGTCAAAGGCACGGACAGTGAACGCCGACGTGGTGCCGCTGGCGGAACCGTCGGAGGTCCAGACGAGCGACTCGCTGGGGCCGATGGTGGTGACACCCTCGGTGATCGGATTGCCGTTCTTGGTCAGGGTGCCGTTCTGGATATCCTCGATGCGGAACAGGATGGTCTGCGACGTGTTCGCGTCGGTGGCGTTCGAGGCGGTAAAGAGAGTGTTGTAGGAGATCGTGTGATCCGTGCGGGCCGTCGAACCAGTGAGGATGTTGATCGTCGAGAGCGTCGGCGCCGCGTTGGTGCCGGTGCTGACGACGGTCGTCGCGTTGGTCGTCGCGGGAGCACCGATGGAATCGTTCACGGAAACCGTGAATGTGGTGGTCTCGGTCATGCCCGGCACCACTCGATAATCGGCAGGGTTGAAGACCAGTTGACGAATAGCGGTTTGCGCGGCGCTCGCCGTGCCCGAATAGGTGTAGACACCGGAGCCGGCACTGATGAAGCCCGAGGCGGTCAGCGAATCCGAAGTGAAGACGCCCTTCACCGCGGCGTCCAATGTGACTGAGACGCTGAAGGTCTGACCCGGATCGGGATCGGCGATGGTGAACGATGAGAAGGGGGAGAGCGTGGCCGTGTCGCTCGTGGCTTGGCCGGCGACAGTTCCGCCCAGGATCGTGAGGTCGTTGACGCCGCTGGAGAGAACCGAGGTTGTCACATCGGCGCCCGTGATGATCAGGTCGTAGAGGGCGATGGTGAAGTTGGTCAGGTTCGTCGCGCCCACGGCGGAGACGTTGTCGGCCGGGTTGAACACCAGCATCCGAACGGCGGCCTGGGCTTGGGCGATGGTCACGCCTGTGAGACTCCAGGCGTTGTCGGGTGCGCTCGCGGGCACGAACCCCGAAGCGGTAAGCGACTCGGGAGTAAAGGTGCCGTCGGTGAGGTCGTAGATGAAAACGCCGACGTTGTAGGTTTGGCCCGGATCCGCGTCGGCGAAGACAATGCCCGTGAACGGACTGATTGTCTGATTCTCGTTGACGGTCTGGTTGGCGACCGAGCCGCTGACGACCGGGGTGTCATTGATGCTCGTGGAAATGACCGTCGAGGAGTTGTCGGTCACGGCCGACGCGATACCGTCGTTCACACTCACGGTGAATGTGGTCGTTTCCGTCATGCCGGGAGCGACACGGTTGTCGGTCGGGTTGAAGACGAGTTGACGGATCGCGGCCTGCGCGTCCGCGGCGGAACCCGTGAAGGAATAGACCCCGCCGGTATTGTCCGAGAATCCCGACGTGGTGAGCGAGCCTGAAGTGAAAGCGCCCTTCGCCGCCGAGTCGAGCGTAATCGTGACCGTGACGGGCTGCGATACGTCCACATCGGCGATGGTGAAGGACGCGAAGGGGGAGCGAGTAGCGTCGTCGTTGACGGCTTGTCCGCCGACGGATCCGCCGAGGGTCGGGGCGTCGTTCACGCTCGTCGAGGCCACGGTGGTGGCGTTGTTGGTGACCGCAGTGGCAACACCATCGTCCACGCTGATCGTAAATGTCGATGTTTCCGTCGCGCCGACGGTGACTCGGTTATTGGTGGGGTTGAACGCGAGCAAGCGAATGGCGGTCTGAGCCGCGGCTGCCGTGCCGGAGAAGGAGTAGACCCCGCCGCCGTCGTCGGAGAAGCCCGAAGCACTGAGAGACGCGGAGGTGAAGACGCCCTTGTCGGCCTGATCGATCGTGACTGACACTGTGAGCGTCTGCGCGGGTGAATCTGTGTCAGCGAACGTGATCCCTGAGAACGGAGAGATGTTCGCGGTATCGTTCGTCGTTTGACCGCCGACGCTGCCGCCGATTGACGGGGCTTCGTTGACGGCGGTGGAGACAACCGTTGTGGTGTTGTCCAGCGCGGTAGCGGTGCCGTCGTCCACGGTGACGAAGAAAGTAGTCGTTTCGGTCATGCCGGTATCGACTCGGTTGTTCGCCGGATCGAACGCCAGCAGCCGGATCGCGGTCTGAGCATCGCTCGCGCTACCCATGAAGGAGTACACGCCGCTGTTCTCTGAGAAGCCCGACGCCGTGAGAGAAGCAGGGGTAAAGACTCCCTTGTCGGCGTTGTCGAGCAGCACGTTGACGGTCACCATGTCCGACGGATCGGTGTCGGCGAAGGTCATGGATGCGAACGGGTTGACGTTGCTGGTTTCGTCGACCGTCTGACCAGCGACGGAACCGCCGATAGTGGGTGCGTCGTTGACGCTGGTTGAGACAACGGTAGTGGCGTTGTTGTCGATGATCGCGGTCACGCCGTCAAAGACACGCACAAGGAAGGTAGTCGTCTCCGTCATCCCGACGGCGACACGGTCGTTCGTGGGGTTATAGACGAGTTGACGGATCGCAGCCTGTGACGCGGCGGCGGTACTGGAGAACTGGTAGGTGCCGCCGCCGAGGTCCATGAACCCCGACGCCGTGAGTGAAGCCGATGTGAAGACACCCTTGTCGGCGTCGTCCAGAATGACGGTCACGGTGAACGTCTGGCTCGGGTCCGGATCGCTGATGGTCAGCGAGGCGAACGGGAGGAGCGTGGCGTTGTCGTTCACGGCCTGCGCCGCGACCGCTCCGCCGATCACGGAGGCGTCGTTCATCGAGGTCGAAATGACGGTGGTCGCATTGTCTGTCGACGCCGCCGCTACGCCATCGTCAACGCTGATTGTGAACGTCGAGGTTTCGGTCGAACCAACGGCAACACGGTTCTCAGCAGGCTGGAAAACGAGTTGACGGATCGCGGCCTGGGCCGCGCCCGCGTTGCCCGAGAAGGTGTACATGCCGCCGGTAGCGTCAACAAACCCGGATGCCGTGAGCGACGCCGGAGTGAATGTTCCCTTCGCGGCGGTGTCGATCGTGACACTGACGGTGAGCGTCTGAGCCGGAGTATCGCTGTCGGCGATGGTAATCGTACTGAACGGGGACGCCGTCGCGTTGTCGTTCACGGTCTGGCCCGTCACGACTCCGCCGATCGACGGCGCCACATTCACCGCCGTCGATACCACGGTCGTGGTGTTGTCGGTCGCGGCGGCCGCAACTCCGTCGTCCACGCTGATCGTGAACGTCGTCGTTTCGGTCATGCCCGTATCCACGCGGTTGTCGGCAGGATCAAAGGCGAGCAATCGAATCGCGGTCTGAGCCGCACCGGCGTTCCCGCTGAACGTGTACACACCGGCCCCCGCGCTCGTGAATCCCGATGCCGTGAGCGACGCCGATGTGAAGGCTCCCTTCGCCGCGGTGTCCAGCGTGACCGTTACGGCCAGAGTCTGGGCACTGTCGGCATCCGCGATGGTGGTCGCTGCGAACGGCGTGATCGTGCTGTTCTCGTTCACAGTCTGCCCGGCACTGGTGCCGCCGATGCTCGGGGTGTCGTTGATACTGGTGATGATCGCGGTGGTGGTGCTGTCCGAAGCGGTCACGACGCCGTCGTGGACGCTGATGGTGAAAGTGGCGGTCTCGGTCATGCCCGGCGCGACACGGTTGGCGACCGGATCAAAGTCGAGCAGTCGAACCGCGGTCTGTGCTGCGGCGGGCGAAACCCCGACGAGCGTGTACACGATCGCATCGCCAATATTCGAGTCGAACGCGAACCCGGAGGCCGTGAGCGACGCGGCGGTGAAGACACCCACGTTCTGATTGCTGATCACGACCGCGACCGATACCATCTGAGCCGGTGAGTCCGCATCGGCGATCGTCACGGCACTGAAGGGCTCGAGTGTCGCATTGTCGTTCACGGCTTGACCTACAACGACACCACCGATCACGGCTGCATCGTTCACAGAGGTTGAGATCACCGTCGTGGTGTTGTCCGTAGCGGCGGCAGCGACCCCGTCGTCAACGCTGATCGTGAACGTCGTCGTCTCCGTCATCCCAAGGTCCACACGGTTGTCCGTCGGATTGAACACGAGTTGACGCATACCCGATTGTGCATCGGCGGCGGTGCCTGTGAAGGTGTAGACGCCCCCGCCCGCGCTGGCAAATCCGGACGCCGTGAGCGACGCGGAGGTAAACACGCCCTTCGCCGCGGTGTCCAGCGTGATCGACACGGTCTGTGTCTGGGCAGGGTTGTCCGGATCGGTCACGGTGATCGTGGCGAACGGCATGACCGTGGCGGTATCGTCAACGGCTTGCCCGGCGCTCGATCCACCGATCGTCGGCGCGTCGTTCATGCTGGTTGAAACAACGGTCGTTGTGTTGTCGGTCGCCGCGCCGGGCATCACATCGTTGATCTCGATCGTGAAGGTCGTGGTTTCCGTCATGCCCACCGCGGCGCGGTCGTTGGTCGGGTTGAACGAGAGCAACCGGATAGCCGTCTGAGCCGCGGCGGCGGTGCCAGTGAAGGTGTACACCCCACCGGTGGAGTCCACGAACCCCGACGCCGTGAGCGACGCCGATGTGAACACGCCCTTCGCCGCGTTGTCCAGCGTCACCGTGACGGTCAGAGACTGCGATGCATCGGCGTCGGCGATCGTGACCGCCGAGAACAGCGACACCGTCGCGCTGTCATTGACCGCTTGCCCAGCGCTGGTTCCGCCGATCGTCGGGGCGTCGTTGGTGCTCGTCGAGACCACGGTTGTCGTGTTATTCGACGCCGATCCGAACCCGTCGGCGACACCGATGGTGAACGTCGTCGTTTCGGTTGAACCAGGATTGACGCGGTTGTCCGCGGGGTTGAAGTCGAGCAAACGGATCGCGGTCTGTGCCGCGCTCGCGCTGCCAGAGAAGGTATACGCGCCGCCGCCGGCGTCGGTGAACCCCGACGCGGTGAGCGAGGCGCCAGTGAACACGCCCTTCGCCGCGGTGTCGAGCGTGACAGTGACCGTCAGAGTCTGTCCAGGATCCTGATCGCTGATTGTCACCGCGGTGAAGGGTTGGACGGTCGCGGTGTCATCGACCCCTTGCGAAGCGACCGCGCCGCCGATCGTGGATAGATCATTCACACCGCTCGTCACAACCGTTGTCGTATTGTTCGTCGTTGCCGCGGCAACACCGTCGTCCACGCTGATCGTGAACGTCGTTGTTTCGGTCGCGCCGGGCGCCACACGGTTGTTCGTCGGATCGAATGACAACAGGCGGATCGCTGATTGTGCCGCCGCCGCGGTGCCGGTGAAGGTGTAGACGCCGCTACCAGCATCGGCGAACCCAGATGCCGTCAACGATGCCGCCGTGAACACGCCCTTTGCCGCGGTGTCCAGTGTCACGCTCACCGCAACCGTCTGCCCGGTGTCGCCGTCAACGATGGTGACGGAAGAGAACGGCGTCACGGTGCCCGTATCCAGAACCGCTTGCCCCGCGCTCGCGCCGCCGATCGCCGGTGCGTCATTCACGCTCGTCGAGATAACCGAGGTGGTGTTGTCCGAAATGATGGCGGTCACGCCGTCGAACACACTGATGGTGAAGGTGGTTGTTTCGGTCATGCCGACCCCGACGTGATTGATCGTCGGATCAAAGTCCAGCAGGCGGATCGCCGTCTGCGCGGCGCTCGCCGACACGCCCGTGAGGGTGTACACGCCGCTGCCCGCCGCCGAGAAGCCCGATGACGTCAGCGATGCCGACGTGAATACGCCCTTGTCCGCATCGTCGAGAGTCACCGTCACGGTGAAGGTCTGCGATGGATCGGAGTCGGCGATTGTTACGCTCGAGAACGGCGTGATTGTTGAGTTGTCGTTGACGGCTTGGCCGGCACTCGTGCCACCGATCACCGACGCATCATTGACGGAGGTGGTGATGACCGTCGTGGTGTTGTCGGTCGCCGCGGCGGCGACGCCGTCGTCCACACTGATCGTGAACGTCGTTGTCTCCATCATCCCGACCGCGACACGGTTGTTCGCCGGGTCGAACGAAAGCAAACGAATCGCGGTCTGGGCCGCCGCGGCGGTTCCGGTGAAGGTATACACCCCGCCCGTCGCATCAGTAAACCCTGATGCCGAAAGCGACGCGGACGTGAACTCGCCCTTCGCAGCGGTGTCGAGCGTCACGGTGACAGTGACGGACTGCGACGCATCGGCGTCGGCGATCGTCACGGCGGAGAACAGCGAGACGGTTGCGTTATCGTTCACGGCCTGACCAGCGCTCGTACCGCCGATCGTCGGTGCATCATTCACACTGCTCGAGACAACAGTCGTGGTGTTGTTCGTGACGGGTGATGCAACGCCGTCGTCGCTGCTGATGGTGAACGTCGTCGTTTCGGTCATGCCCGGGTTGACGCGGTTGTCGGCGGGGTTGAAGACGAGTTGGCGGATTGCGGCCTGAGCCGCTGTCGCATTGCCCATGAACGAGTACACGCCGCCCCCGTCGTCATTGAAGCCCGATGCGATCAGCGAGGCACCGGTGAAGATGCCCTTCGCGGCGGTATCGAGCGTGACCGTGATTGTCAGCGTATCCGCTGGCGTGTCGGCGTCGACAATCGTCACGGCCGAGAATGGTGATACCGTCGCGCTGTCGTTCACCGTCTGGCCCGCACTCACGCCGCCAATCGCCGGCGCGTCGTTCACCGCGGTTGAGATCGCGGTTGTTGTGTTGTTGGTCGCGGCAGCGGCGACGCCGTCGTCCACGCTGATCGTGAACGTTGTGGTTTCCGTCATGCCGGTATCGACTCGGTTGTCGGTCGGATCGAATGCGAGCAGGCGGATTGCCGTCTGGGCCGCCGCGGCGGAGCCAGAGTACGTGTACACCCCGCCCGTTGCGTCCACGAACCCCGACGCCGTCAGTGACGCGGACGTGAACACGCCCTTCGCCGCGGTGTCGAGTGATACGCTCACGTTCACCGTCTGGCTTGGGTCCGCATCCGCGATCGTGACGGCCGAGAACGGCATAATCGTCGCGTTCTCGTTCACCGCCTGCCCCGCGCTCGCCCCGCCGATCGTCGGCGCGTCGTTGATGCTCGTCGAAACCACAGTCGTCGTGTTGTTGGTCTGCGCCGATGCCAGACCGTCGCTCACGCTGATCGTGAACGTCGTCGTCTCTGTCATTCCGACGGCAACCCGGTCGTTCGTGGGATCAAACGCGAGCAAGCGGATCGCGGTCTGTGCCGCGGCCGCCGTGCCCGAGAACGTGTACACCCCGCCCGTCGCGTCCGCAAAGCCCGATGCCATCAATGATGCCGATGTGAACACCCCCTTCGCGGCACTGTCCAGCGTGACCGTCACGCTCACCGTCTGTGCGGGGCTGTCCACATCGCCGATGGTCACTGCACTGAACAGCGAAACCGTCGCGTTGTCGTTCACGGCTTGGCCCGCGCTCGCGCTGCCGATCGTCGGCGCGTCGTTCACGGATACCGAATACACGTTGGTCTGGTTGTTCGTCACCGCGGTCGCTACGCCGTCGTCTACGCTGATCGTGAAGTTCGTGATTTCCGTCAGCCCGGGCGCGACGCGGTTGTTGGTCGGATCGAACTGGAGTTGCCGGATCGCTGCCTGCGCGGCGGCGGCGGTGCCCGAGAAGGTGTACACCCCGCCGGTTGCGTCAACAAATCCCGACGCCGTCAGCGATGCGGATGTGAACACGCCTTTGGCGGCAGTGTCCAGTGCCACGCTCACGCTCAGTGTCTGGGCCGGATTGTCCGCGTCGGCGATCGTCACGTTCGGGAAGGGCTGCACCGTCCCGGTGTCGGCGATGGCGACCAGCGTCGACACGCCGGCGATCACTGGTGCATCGTTGACCGAAACAGAGAAAACGCTGGTGGCGTTGTCGCTCGCGGCGCTGGACAGCCCGTCGTCTGCCGCGATCGTAAATGTCGTGAGTTCGGTGGCACTCGGCGCGACGCGGTTGTCGGTGGGATCAAACACGAGTTGCGCAAGCGCGGCCGCCGCCGCAGTCGGGCTGCCCGAGAACGTGTACACCCCGCCGCCCGCGCTGGTGAATCCGGACGAGGTGAGTGATGCGGATGTGAACACGCCCTTGGCCGCGTCGTCCAGCGTAACACTGATGGCGAGCGTGTCGTTTTCCGTATCGGTCACGCTCACGCCAGTGAACGGGGTAATGGTGTCGATATCCGTGACGCTCTGGAACGAAGTCGTACCGCCGATGATGGGCGAGTCGTTCGGCACACCTAGCGAATACTGGTACGAGGGCATGAACGGCGATGCCAACTGAGCCGGCACCCCGCCGAGGCGGAACTCTAGCACCCAGTCGCTGCCCGCGAACTTGTTACCGGTCGAGTTGATCGACGCCGCAACGTCGGCCCGAGTGATCGACGCGAGGTCACGCACGAACGCGCGCCCGGCTGTGCTGCTTGCGACATCGCAGCCCCACAGCAGGATGTCCCCGTCGTCACGTAGCGCGTCACCCCACCCGCCGATCGTGCCGGCCAGGTCGTGCAGCGTGAGCCCGTCGAGTTGCGAAGCACCAAGACCGAACCGGCCGGACGCACCGTGCGATGCGAACTGGATCGAATCAAGCCCACGCCGATTGGCCAGCGCGGCCGACACCTGCTCGATGCCATCTCGGTTACCGTCAAGGAACACGACTTCCGTCCCCGGCAACGCGTTGATCGAACCGCCGGCATCGAGCACATCGTGATCGACGAACAGAATCGAACCACCGATCGGCGCGCTGGTCAGCAACTTCCGCGGCTCAAGCGATTCCAGGAAGCCGCCACGCGAAGCGGGAGCCGACCGACGAGCAGTCTTCGTGCCGGTGTTTGAAGCAGTGCGGTTCGAGTTCGTCGTCATCATGTTCTCCAGATATGTTCCAAATTGGTGCCGGTTCCGGTGTACCCACGAGGGTGGAAGTCGGCGAGCAGGCCAGGCCAATCCGCGCGGAGCATCCGCACCGACGGGCATGACCGGCATGGTCATGCGCGTCTGATATCGGCGATCACCTGACCAAACAGAAGTTCACGCCCCGAAACAAAGTGCTTTCTCGCTTCGGCTGTTCTTGCGCGATGATGCCCAACCCCTGCCTGTGCATTGATTTGCGTTCCATCACCGCACCGATCGGCCACGCAGATTTCTCAGCCGTCGTCGCCGCACAGGAACCGGCCCGCGCACTGCCGGATTGTGAACCGGCGTCGAACGATGACCTTGGTTCTTGATGAATGTGTGCCGCGATGCACCAAACTTCATGTCTCACGCGACAATCAGTCGAATCGATACATACGTGCCTACTGCATGGCGGATCGTTTGGTATCATGCTTTGGTACCCAGACCCACGCAACGGCCCGACTCGGAACCATTGCCCGCCCACGGCTTACCAAGGAGTGAGTTGATGAATATTCGTGTACGCGCAATCCCTGCGCTTGTGCTCTGCTGTACCGCGTCCTGCTTCGCGCAGGCTCCCTTTACCTACTCCGCGGATTCCAGGCGGTGTACCGCTTTCTTTTCAGGAAATGGCAGCGGCTCGACCTTTGAAGTCCCCCAAACACCGTTCGCACCCTACCAAGGCGGCGCAGACATCGAGGCCGACAACGGGGTCGAGTTCTGGCGCGCTGCGTGTACCCAACTCTCCTCCCTCGATCCCGCCAGCATGACCATGAGCGGCGAAGGTGATGCCTTCGTCACCGGAAGCGGCCCCAACACCCTCAACGCCCAATGCCTTTCTCAGTTTGATGTTCGTTTCTCGTGCGATGTGGATACGCCCTATCACTTGGTTGGTGTCATCGCCGAGTCAGGGCATCCCAACTCCTTCGCGGATGTGCGGCTATCCCTCGTCGGTGGTCCGGTACTCCATTCGATGGTTACGACGACGAATACAACCATGACCGTGGCGTTCGACGGCGTGTTGTCGCCCGGTGTGTATTCTCTGATCGTGCGTGCGCAGGCGCGGGCCGTTGGGTTTCCGGGCCAGACCGAAAGCGGGCACGCGATGTGCGTGATGACCCTCTCGACTCCGGTGACGGAGCCGTGCGGTCTGGATTGGAACAAGGACGGCACGGTCGATAGTTCTGATTTTCTCGGATTCATCACCGATTTCTTGAGCGGCGACGCGGATTTCAACCAGGACGGCGAGACGAACTCGGTTGACTTCTTTGAGTACCTCGAACGCTTCCTCGGCGGGTGCTGAAACGAGCCATCGCGTCCGCGATCCCGACCGGATTCAGTTCAGCGGGATGATCAGCCCCACGTACCCCATCAGCCCGTCGAAGCCGGGGTTGCGGACATCTCCTTCGATGCGTCCGTTGGAGAAGTGCTGCCAACGCGCGCCGAGTTGGAGTCGCAGGCCGTCATCGTTGAGCCGGAAGGTCGTGCCCAAACCCGCACGCGGCGAGAAGTTGAAGCCCGTGCCGGTATCAGGCACGTTGTCAAAGGCAAACAGCAGTCCAATGCCCGCCTCGGCGTAGATCGTCCACGAATACTCGTCGTCGTGCAGGAAGTGCCATCGGAACTGGAAACCGGGGTTGAGCGCGCCGGTGTCGTCTTGTTGATCGAAGTACCACGCCGTGAGTTCGACGCTGAACTCGATCTCGTCCGCAAGGAAGTGTGAGTATCCGGCATGAATTTCGCCGGCTTGGATGTCGTCCAGGTCGTTCACGTACCCCAGACCCAGGACCAGTGAGTTGGAACCGGCTCGCCCGAAGGGGATGCCATCTGACTTCCGTGCCTTGGCATCGCCGGGTGAAGTATCGGCTTGGGCGGTTTTGTCTGCGCCGCTCGGCTGAGGCTCGGGCTGCGAGACTTCACCCGAGAGTTCGAGTGCTGGGGTGGTCAAGATTCCCCGTGTGGCGGCGTCGTTGTGGGGAGTGCCAGCCACCGCGGTGTGGGAGATGAACACAGACGCCCAACCGAGGAACAGGGAGTTCTTCATAGCCGGAGCGTATCACCAAGCCGGGATTCGGGCGGGTGATTCCGATCAGTACCGCAACGCACGCGGCGCACGGCTGGTACATTTGAGGGATGCACAATCGGCTGGCCAACCGGGAATCGGATCAGACACACGACGGGTCTGGACGGTGCCGTTCGTCGGTCGGGCGGACTGTCTTGGTGTCTGTTTGTCTGATGATCGCGGCGGGACTCGCTGGTTGCGAAGACCATCCCACCCCCGGCGAGGCGATTCGGGTGAAAATCGAGATGGGGGGACTGGGTGATACACCCGGTCGGCTGGCGTATCCACGGTGCCTGGAAGCGGACCCGACTACGAACACACTTTGGCTGATCGATAAAACGGGGCGGGTGCAGCAGGTCGATGCCGCGACGGGTGAGTGTGTTTCGATGTGGAAGATGCCGCTGGGCGAGAACGGCAAACCGACGGGGTGTACGCTCGCGCTCGATGATGATGGTCGCCCGCTGCTCTACGTCGCGGATACGCATTACCACCGTGTGATGATTTACCGTGCAGACGAACGGGTGGGGCGGGTGGGGCGGGTGGGGCGGGGGGAACACGCTGGGCGAGCCGGTGCAGGCGGGGCGGGCGGAATACTTGGTGCGTCCCCGATGGGATCGTCGGGTCCGACCCTCGTGGGCATGTTCGGCGAGTACGGCACCGGCCCTGGGCAGTTTGTCTTCCCGACGGACATCGCCGTGGTTCCCAAGCCCAGCGGGCGGGGGGTAAGCCGGATCTATGTGAGCGAATACGGGGGAAACGATCGGATCAGCGTGTTTGACGGAGCGTTTAACTGTCTGTTCACGTTCGGGACGTATGGGAACGATGCATCGCCGGGGCATGTGCAGTTCGATCGACCGCAAAGCATGATGATCGTCGATATGCCGAAAGCGAAAGGGGCGGCGGCAACCGGCACGGGAGCCGATCGGGAACTGTTCATCGCCGATGCTCGGAATCACCGGATCGGGCGGTTCACACTGGAGGGCGAACTGATCGGCTGGTTCGGGGATTTCAGAAAGCCCGGGAATGGGCTGGGTGAGTTTCGGATACCCTATGGGCTGCATGATTTAGGCGACGGGACGGCACTTGTGACGGAGTTTGGGAACAACCGAGTGCAGCGCATCGACCTTATGACCGGAGCAGGGCTGGGTTCGTGGGGGAAACCGGGGCGAGGGGAAGGGGAGTTGTTCACTCCGTGGGCCGTGACAACCATGGGGAGCAAGAGTGGGGGGCTGGCGTATGTTCTGGATTCGGGAAACAACAGGGTGATCGGGTTTGCCGCACCGCGCCGGCGTAACGAATAGTTGAAATAAGTAGTTGAGCGAGCCTAGTTCGGGCGCGAGCCGGTAAAAAGCGTGTTGGAGTCGGTCAAGAGGCCAGAGAGAAGAGGTAGCCGTCGGTGCTGATCGCGTCGATCCATATTGGGCCAGTGCAGTTTGACCAACCGGTGTGGTTGCTACTCATTCCCACGCTGGGCGTGCTGACGGTATGGTGGGCGCGGTCGAGTCTGTCGGGGTTGGGAACAACATCGAGGCGGATGGCGCTTGCGATCCGGTTGATGGTAATTATGCTGCTGGCGGGGGCGATCGCGCAGCCGCAGTGGAGGCGCGAGGCGAAGGACATCGCCGTGATCGTTGTGGTGGACCAGAGCGAATCGATCCCGGTGGACCTGAAAGCGAAGATCGAGGATTACCTGCGCGATGTAGCCAAGACGGCGAAGAACAACAACCTGCTCGGCCAGATTACGGTCGCGCGGGATGCGTATGTGCAGTCCCTCCCCGGCCCGCCGGGGGATCGCCCGGATTCGCAGAACATCGGCGCGACCGATGGGACGAATCTGGCGGGCGGGACCAACCTCGGGTTGGCGGTCGCCCCGCAGAATGCGGCGACGCGGGTGTTGATCATCAGCGATTTCAACGAGACTCAGGGACAACTGAACAGCACGGCCCAGTCGGCGCGCGCGGCGAAGGTTCCCATCGACGTACTGCCGATCAAGTACCGGTACAAGCGAGAAGCAATGATGGAGCGGCTCGTCGCGCCAGCGACGGGGCGGCTGGGGGAGAACGTCAATCTTCGCGTCATCATTAACTCGACGGTCGAGGCTACGGGTCGGTTGGACCTGAGCGTCAACGGGCGCCCCATCGACCTGGATCCGGATGCGGCTTCGACGGGCGTGTCCGTTACCCTGAAAGAAGGCACGAACGCGATCCCGATCCCGCTGACGCTCTCGGCGTCGGGAGCGCAGAAGTTCGAGGCGACGTTTACGCCTGACAGCCGCGGGGACGACACCCTTGTGCAGAACAACCGTCAGAGCGCGGTGACATTTGTGACGGGGCAAGGGAAGGTGCTGCTGATCTCGGGGAACGAGTCGGAGTCGGCGGACCTGGTCCGTGCGATGAATCAGGCGAAGATCGAAACAGAAGTAAGGTTGCCGAGCGAAGCACCCAAAGACGGCGTCGAGATCGCGCCGTATGACGCGGTGGTACTGGTGAATGTGCCCGCGTGGGAGTTCTCCCAAGCACAGCAGGAGATGTTGCGGTCGTATGTACACGACCTGGGCGGCGGGCTGGTGATGATCGGTGGGGATCAGGCGTTCGGCGCGGGGGGTTG
The DNA here is from genome assembly GCA_041742635.1 of Phycisphaerales bacterium. Lineage (GTDB taxonomy): Bacteria > Planctomycetota > Phycisphaerae > Phycisphaerales > UBA1924 > JTS-AC122. The sequence continues at coordinate 11,460 of JBGSIF010000156.1, read as the reverse complement.
GATCGATTCTCCGACGGCCGACGCGCTCCCGGTGAAACTCGAAGTGCCTGATAAACGGAAGATGCCCAAGGGGGCGTTGGCACTCGTGGTGCATTCGTGCGAGATGCCGCAGGGGAACTACTGGGGCAAGCAGGTGTGCTTGGCGGCGGTGGATGCGCTCTCGCCGCGGGATATGGCCGGGGTCATCGAATACGGCGGGCTGGGGGGCACGGAATACTGGCTGCACAAACTGCAAGACCTGGGGAACAAAGCATCGATCAAGCGGGCGATCAACTCGCTGACGTTCGGGGACGCGCCGAGTTTCGAGGGGTTCCTGAGCGTCGCAATCGGCGATATGGAAAAGGCGCAGGCCGGGCAGAAGTTGGCGATCATCATCAGCGATGGGGATCCGTCGCCGCCGTCGCCGCAACTCATGCAGCGGTTTATTGATGCGAAGATCATCATTACGACCGTGACGGTCTTCCCGCACATGGGCGGGATCAGCACGATGGACAACATGGCCAAAGCGACTGGGGGCAACTCGTATCATGTGAGCAATCCCGGTGAACTGGCGCAGTTGCCGCGGATTTTTATGAAGGAGGCGCAGCGCGTCAAACGGAACCTGATTTGGGAGGGAAATCCGGTGACGCCGCGGCTGTCGGCGGGCGGTACGGAAGCAATGCGTGGGATATCGGGGATGCCGCCGGTGACGGGGTACATCGTGACGACTGAACGCGAAGACCGGCTGTGCCAGGTGGTGCTGTCGGTCAAGACATCCGATGAGGACGTCGATCCGTTGCTGGCGCAAGGGCAGTACGGACTCGGAAAAAGCGTGGCATTCACAAGCGATGCGCGCGCGAAATGGGCATCGTCATGGCTTGGTTGGGGGCAGTATCGACAGTTCTGGGAACAGCACATGCGGTGGGTAATGCGTCCGAGCACGTCGACCGAACTGCGCGTATCGACGGAGGATCAGGGGGAGCGAACCCGTGTGGTGGTCGAGGCGTTCAACCCCGAGGGTGATCCGGCGGACTTCCTGCGATGGCGCGGCGCGCTCGTCGGGCCGGAGGGCAAGAGCACCGCGATTAATCTTCGGCAGTTTGCGCCGGGGCAGTATGAGACATTCGTGGATAGTTCCGGTGCTGGGACGTACATGATGAACTTCCGATACGACGCGCCCGCGGATGAATCGGGCAAGTCGCGTGAAGGGAACGTGCAGGCCGCGATCACCCGTCCATACGCCAGTGAATACCGGCAACTGCAAGATAACAGCGCGCTGGCCGAGCAAGTGGCGAAACTCACGGGCGGGCGCGTTGTGAGCGATAGCCCCGCGCTCGCCGACCTGTGGTCGAAGGATGGCCTGACGATGCCTGTGGCGACGCGCCCGATCTGGCTGAGCGTGGCGATCGCCGCGATTACGTTGTTTTTGATGGACGTAGCGGTGCGTCGTGTGCGGATCGACTTTATGGCGATGGCTGCATTCATGCGACGAGGGGCGTCGAAGTCGCGGTCCGCCGGGTCGCAGCAGATGGGTTCGCTGCGTGATGCAAGAGAGCGCGCGAAAGAAGGGCTGGCGGTCCGTTCGCAGCCCGCTAAGAGTGCGGAGGGTGCTGGCATGGGCACGGTGCCAAACGCGAAAGCGGCAAGGGCGGTGAAGTTCGAGGTGAGCGAGGAAGAACTGACGGCGGCCCGCAAGAGCGCGGGGCCGATCACGGTCGATCCCGTCACGCCCCAGCCGATGCCCGTCAAGGAAGAAAAGAAGAAACCCGAGGTGTCGGCGGAAGAAGGTATGTCGCGGCTTCTCAAAGCGAAACGCCGTGCGCAAGACGACATGACGCAGGATTCGTAAACAAGACAGGCGGGACGCCTGTCCCACGGTATTTGATTGTGCCTAACGCCTAACGCCTAACACCGAGTGCCGAGTACCTAGACCAGAACTTGTATTTGAAACACGACGCGATTCCGGAGATCCCCATGGCCAAGTCAGAATCCAACGCCCCCATCGAACGCACGCCCGAGCAGGTCAAGGCGCTGTGCGAAGAGTTCCGCACGACGTTTAAGAAGGTCCGGGCCGAGATCGGCAAGGTCATGGTCGGTCACACCGAGGTGATCGACGCAACACTCATCGCGCTCTTCGCGGGCGGGAACGTGTTGCTCGAAGGCGTGCCTGGGCTGGGGAAAACCCTGCTGGTGCGGACGCTGGCGCAGTCGCTCGACTTGCCGTTCTCTCGCATTCAGTTCACCCCCGACTTGATGCCGGCGGACGTGATCGGCACACGCATGGTGACGGAGGATCAGGCCACGGGCCGGCGTGAGTTCGAGTTCCAGCGCGGGCCGATCTTTGCGCAGATCGTACTGGCCGACGAGATCAACCGCGCGACGCCGAAGACGCAGTCGGCACTACTCGAAGCGATGCAGGAACGATCTGTGACGGTGGCCGGAACGACGTACAAACTGACGATGCCGTTCTTTGTGCTCGCCACGCAGAACCCCATCGAGCAGGAAGGGACGTACCCACTCCCGGAAGCGCAGATGGACCGGTTCATCTTCAAAATCAACGTGGGATACTCGCAACTTGATGACCTGATGACGATCCTGGACCGCACGACGGGAACGGCGACGCCCGACGTTCACAAGATCCTCGACGGCCCCGGCATCATCGCGGCACAGCAACTGATTCGCGGCGCGATCGTCGCGCCACATGTGAAGGAATATGCCGCGAGGCTGGTGCTGGCGACGCATCCCGGCGGAGCGATGGCGCCGGAAATCACGAACAAATATGTGCGGTGCGGGGCGTCGCCGCGCGGGGCGCAGGCGTTGATTCTGGGTGCGAAGGTCAAGGCGTTGGTGGACGGGCGCTACCACGTTTCATACAAGGATTTGCAGGACGTGGCCGCGTTGTGCCTTCGGCATCGGCTGATTCTTAACTTTGAAGCCGAGGCTGATCGGGTGGACGCGGACAACCTGGTGAAGCAAATCTTGGCGGCGACCCAGACGGAGCCGGTGAGAGCGGGATAAAGGTATCATCATGCTCCGCACCCACAACATCACACGCCCCAAAGGCCTCGAAGACCTGCTCGACCCCTCGCTTATCGCGCGGTTCACGCAGCTCGATGTCTCCAGCCGCAAGATCTTCGCCGGCAAACTCAAGGGCGAGCGGCGCTCGAAGAAGCGTGGCGAGTCCGTCGAGTTCGCCGACCATCGCGCGTACGTCTCCGGCGACGATATCCGACACATCGACTGGAACCTCTACGCGCGGCTCGATCAACTCTTTCTTAAGTTGTTCCTCGAAGAAGAAGACCTGTCACTGCACATCGTGATCGACTGCTCTGCGTCGAGCGACTGTGGCGAGCCGAACAAGTTCCTGTTCATGCAGCGGCTCGCCGCCGCGCTTGGTTACATCGGACTTGTGAACCTAAACCGCGTCGGTCTGTCGGCCATCGGGCAAGCCGAGGGCGGGCTGGTTTCGACGGTGCGAGATATGCGAGGGCGGCGCCGGTTGCAGGATCTTGTTCGCTGGCTCTGCACGCTCGAACCCGTCGGTTCCGCGGCGTTCACCGAGGGTGCCAAACGGATCGCGCTCACACGGCGCGGCAAAGGAGTCATGATCGTTCTCTCTGATTTCTTCCACAAGGAAGGGTACGAAACGGCCCTGCGGCTGCTTGTGGGTCATGGGTACGACCTGTTTGCGATTCAGGTGTTGTCGCCGCAAGAGGTCGAGCCGCCGATTGCGGGGGACTTGCGATTAAAAGACGTCGAGGACGGCGACCTCGCGGAAGTAACGATCTCCGCCCCGCTTCTCAAACGCTACAAAGCGTTGCTCACGGCGTACACCACACGCCTGCACGATTTCTGCGCCCAGCGCAACATCGTGCACATGACGGTGAAGAGCGATATGCCGATCGATACGCTGGTGATGGATTATCTGAGGCGAAGGGGGCTGCTGAAATGACCGAAGCGACCTCACCTGCGGCGAGCGTGCGTGGCCAAAGCGGCGTGTGGTACTTTAGTTCCATCGCCGTCGTTGTCGCATGTGTATATTTTCTTATTGTCCCAGGGATACAACGGGCGAGTCAGCCGTCTGTGCGGCGAGAAATCGAAATCCGAAATGAATCGAGTATGAGTGTGCTCGTGACGGCTGTTGATATTACAAATCGCACGATCGAGCAGATTTCGCTCGAAACAAACGAAACGAAGTCGCTCCGTGTTGCCATCGGTGAATCGAGCCGCGAAGTTGATTCACGTACGGTGCAGTTGCTTGTTTCAGATGCGAGGGGAGTACTGCTTGCCGAAGCGCAGGCGCACACATGTGAGCAGTTGTTGAATCAGCGTGCCGTGTTCGATGGCTCGTCGCTTCGTCTGATCAGTGCTCAAACGACGACCAAAGCAAGGAGCGGCCCATGACGTTTCTCACTCCGTTCCTCGCCGGCATCGTCGCCGCTATCGCGATTCCATCGTTGGTGATCCTGTACTTCCTCAAGTTGCGGAGGCGCGACCTGGAAATTTCCACCACGCTCCTGTGGAAGAAAGCCATCCAAGACCTTCAGGCCAACGCGCCCTTCCAGAAACTTCGCCGCAACATCCTGCTGATCCTGCAACTGATCGCGCTCATCGCGGCGATCTTCGCGCTCGCCCAGCCCGAGTTCCGCGCCGAGACGACCCTCGGGCAGCGGTCGGTGATCCTGATCGATCGATCGGCGAGCATGCGATCGACCGACGGAGCCGAGGCGGACAGCGCGGAGAAACTCACCCGCCTCGACGCGGCGAAAGAAAAAGCGATTGAACTGATCGACGCGCTGCGCGAGCCAGGCCTGTTTTCCCAGCAAAAAGGTGACGAGGCGATGGTCATCGCCTTCGACTCCGAAGCCATCGTGCGCCAAAGTTTCACCACTGATAAGGCGCTCTTGCGAGCGGCGGTGAACTCGATCGAACCTTCCGACGCACCGACTTCCGTCGAGCAGGCCTTCAAACTCGCCAAGGCCTACACCGGTTCGCAGAAGTTCGAAGACCAGGTGCAGGAGAACCGCGGGTTCGTCCCGGCCAGCCCCGGGGCGACGATCCATGTTGTTTCGGATGGGCGTATACCGGACGCCGCGAGCGTGGCGACGGCGCTCGAGGACGAGGTGTTGTACCACCGCGTGGGCAGGCAGGACGCGATGAACGTGGGCATTGTTGGGCTTCAAGCGCAGCGAGCGATCAACGATCCGGCGAAGTTATCAATTTATATAGGTTTGTCCAGCACGTCGCGGGAGAAGAAAGCGGTTGATGTGCAGTTTTCGATCGATGGGCAGGTGCAGCGTGTCAGCACGGTGAACCTGCCAGCCGCCGTTCGACCCGAAGGGCCATCTGGGGCAGGGACCAATCCTGCCGCAACCGACCCCAACGCCGCGAAGAACTCCGAAGACGAAGTGGAGTGGAAGCCGGGTGTTGGCGGCGTCACATTTACATTGCCACGTTCCGAAGGGGGCGTTGTCACGGTCGAACTCCGCAACGTGGACGATGATTCGCTCCCCACGGACAATGTTGGTTATCTCGTGTTCCCGCCTGCCAAGCGGTTGGCGGTGGCACTGGTGACGCCCGACGGGACCAGTTTCTTTGTTCGTAGTGTGCTGGAAGGATTGACGCTGAGTAAACTCGATGTGATGTCCGTGTCGCAGTACGAGTCACGGCTGCAAGTCGGGGACACCGGCGAGTATGACATTTCGATCTTCGAGGGGTGCGTGCCGAACGTTCAATTCGTCGATGGCAGTGGGGGAGGTGGTGGGGCGAGCGATCAATCGGTGCCGGGAATCCCGCCCGGGCGCAGCATCGTGATGGGCGCCGTTCCGAACATACGAGGCGGGAAACGGTCAGACGGCACCGTCTCTCCCGGTCTGACCGACGAAGGCGAAGGCGAGCAAGCGATCATCGTGAGTTGGAATCGTGACCATCCGTCGCTTCGCCACGCCGCGCTCGATTCGCTGATCATCCCTAAGGGACGGAACGTATCGATCGGTGTCGATGCGCCGGCAAAGGTAATCGCCAGCACGCAGGACGGCCCGGCGATTATCGAAGTCACCGACGGGCCGACCCGGTCGATCGTGGTGCCGTTCAACCCTTCACGGACGAACTGGCCGCTCGATCCCGGGTACATCTTGTTTATTGTTGAATCGATGTATTACCTCACGGACACAGGCATCGACGCACGGCTCGTGAAACCCGGCGAGACGCTGGCGGAAGTGCTGCCGGTCGGCGCGAGCGAGGTGCGACTATCCTTGCCGGACAACACTCGCTTTGACCTGGTGCCGGCTTCGGATGGGAGCGTGTCGTACAAGCCCATTCGGGCGATCGGGATCCACACGATTTCGTGGGTCGGCGAGTCACGGCCGACGGATGTCGTGGCCGATGGGCGCGTGCGCCGGCCGATCGCCGCGAACCTGCTTGATCCTGCGGAGTCGGATATCTCCCCGCGAGCAAGTCTTGCGATGGCCCGAGAAGTCGTGAAAGGCGAAGATGAAGCGACGGCGAGCAAACGGCGCAAACTCTGGCCGTGGGTGTTGCTTGCCGCGCTGGCGGTGGTGATGCTCGAATGGTTCGTGTACAACAAAAAAGTGCATCTCTAAGGGTGGGAGTCTGGGGCGGGAGCGGATACGTAGGTTCCAGATGTTCCCGTGCGTGCATCGATCGACATCAAGAAGTAACGGCGTGGCTAGTGGCGATGGTTGTGGCGGTCGAACACGGGATGACCGCTGTGCCACGTTTGTCGTGTTCGCCGTTTCTTACGTCCAGGTAACGAGATCAGCGGTGCTTGCGCATCGACTTGCTCACGCTCGATGATCGTGCGAACGATGACAGGCTACAGCCGGTATTGACCGAGCGAATGTTGAGTTATTGAACGAGAAGGCAGTCGTCGGTACCGCCTTGGAGGCGTCGCCCGCCTGTCAACCTGATCATCACGATGCTATTACCACACACGACATGGACCGAAAACCTCGTTGCGGCGAGTCCTTCGCTTGATGAGATCGATCGCACCGATGGCCGGGACGGCTTCGCGCCGGGGCACTCGAGGCGTGTTGCGGTGCTGGCCGGGCGTCTGGCGCGGCGGATTTCGGATCAAACGCCGAACGAGGGCTTTGTTGCCCAGGCGAGTCTTGCGGGGCTGCTGCACGATGTAGGCAAACGCCGTGTCCCGCGTGCGATTCTCTGCAAGCCCGGTGCGCTGACTCAGGAAGAAACCGCCGTCATCCAGCGGCACTCGCGCGACGGGCACGAGATGCTCAGCGGCGTACACGGGCTAGCGCCGGTTCTGCCCGGCGTGTTGCATCACCATGAGCGATACGACGGTACTGGGTACCCTGATCGTCTTGCGGCGGACGATATCCCGCTGATCGCACGCATTGTCGCGCTGGCGGATTCATTCGATGCCATGGTTTCCACGCGTCCTTACAAGCGAGCACTCAGCCTGCTCGAAGCGATACGCGAAATCAGGATGGGGGCGGGCACGCAGTTCGATCCGGCACTCGTGGAGCAGTTCATCAGGCTGGACCTGCGGATGGAGCGAACGATGGCGCTTCCGGCGTACTTGCAGCATCGCTACGCGGCGTGATGAATAGCGACGCGGGGTTGAGACTCCGCTACGAACCGCCCGCGATGAGTGCGTTCAGAGTTATTTGCCCGTCGCGGCGGAGTACAACTCGCTCACCTTCGTCCAGTTGATGACGTTCATAAAAGCGTTGATGTACGCGCCGCGGTCGCTGCGATACTTCAGGTAATAAGCGTGTTCCCACACATCTACCCCGAGGATCGGGGTCACGCCCCAACTGGTCATGTCCTGCTGCTTTTCGGCTTGCATGATCACGAGTTTCTTGGAGAGGTGATGCACGGCGAGCCAAGCCCAGCCTGAGCCTTCGACCTGCCGGGCGGCTTCCTTGAAGTGCCCGACGAACTTCTCGAATGAACCCAGGTCCGTGGTGATCGCCGCGGCGAGCGAGCCGGCCGGTTGCCCGCCCGCCGCGCTGGCGGGGGCCATGATGTTCCAGAACAGTGTGTGGTTGAGGTGCCCCGCGCTGTGGAAAGCGAGTTCGCGTGACCAGTACTTGATCTGCCACGGCTCGGCCTGTTGATCCCGAATTTGAGCCAGCCCTTTGAGTGCCTTGTTCAGCCCGGCGACATACGCCGCGTGGTGCTTGGTATGGTGGATCGTCATGGTCTCGGCATCGATGTGCGGCTCGAGTGCGTTGGCCGCGTATGGGAGCGGGGGCAACACGAACTCCCCTTTCGCCGCATCCCAACCGAGTTGATCCGGCCCAAGCCCCAATGTACTCAGAGGAGCATACCCGTGCGTGGGCGAGGAACCGCCGGCGACACCGGAGAGCACTGCCATGCCACCGATGCCGATCGCTCCGAGAACGCCGCGACGATCCATGCCAGACTGCGAAGTGTTCATATGTTTCCTTTGAGTTTGAGAGACCATCCAATAGTACAGTCCCGCGCATCGTCGGGATGCTGGCTCTACACGTTTTTGGTGACGCACGTTGCGATGCTCGATCGTTCGGCGGGCACATACTTATTTGCGTTTCGGCAGGCCGCGGCTATTCCCGAGCCATCCCTGGCGACGGAAATAATACAGCATCCCGACGGTCGCCAGAGTCATCACGCCGAGCAAACTCACGTACCCGTAGCGCCATCCGAGTTCTGGCATGTTCAGCGGGTGCGAGCGGTCGAAGTTCATCCCGTACAGGCTCGCAAGAAAACTAAGCGGCATGAAAATAGTGGCGATGATCGTGAGCACTTTCATCACAGAGTTTAGCCGGTTGCTAAGGCTCGACAGGTAGATATCCATCAGGTCCGAACCCAGTTCGCGGTAGGTTTCGAGCATGTCGATGATCTGGATGATGTGGTCGTGGGAGTCTCGGAGGTACAGCCGGGTTTCTTCGCGGATCAGTGGGTTTGGATCACGGAGCAGGGAGTTGCAGGCATCTCGCATCGGCCAGATGGCTCGGCGTACGACCAAGAGTTCTCTCTTGAGCCCGTGGATCTGATGCACCATGCCGTCGGCGGGGGCAAGCACGACTTGTTCCTCGAGCGCTTCCAGACGCTCCCCGAGGGCTTCGAGCGCGGGGAAGTAACAGTCGATCACGCTGTCCACGATGGCATAGGCCAGATAATCGGGGCCGAGCGAACGGAAACGCTCGGCTGTCCGGATGCGTTCGCGGACACTCCCGAGGCAATCGCCGTGGCGTTCTTGAAAGGTGACGACGAAGTTCGCGCCGAGAAAAAGGCTGATCTGATCGGTGAGGACCATGTCGCTTTTTTCGATCTCCCGGCAGACCAAGTAGAGGTGGTCCCCGTAGGTCTCCACCTTTGCGCGCTGGTGGGTGTTGATGACGTCCTCGAGCGCGAGCCGGTGCAGCCCGAAGATCTCACCGATCTGCGCGATGACGCCGGCGTCGCCAAGACCGTCAATATTGACCCAGACAACGGGCCATTTTCCTAAGTACGCCCCGATCTGTTTGACATCGGCGACCTGGACTTCTTGTGTATCGTGTGGGGAATAGGCCACGAGTCGGATGACGGGCGCGGCCGCCGTGGGATCAGCGACTAGTGTTCCCGGGGGAGCGCCGGGAGGAACTTGCCGGCGGAAGCGGCTTCGTTTTCGACGATGCCCGTGCGTTTCGTGATAGTTTCCCATCGGGCGGTGCCTTCCAAGTTCCGAAATCGAAATGCACATACCTGCTACGCGGCTGTCCCGATGACCGCGTTGAACGAGCGATCAAGTATCATTCGTTGCGCACCAGAATCAGTCTCAAAGTCAACGCGATGACGTATCTGCTCTGAATCGACGAAGGTCTTGAGACTGACTAGCAATGCGTTGAAGTAACTCGAAGATACCGCGCGATAGCCATGGAACGAAATCGTCACAGAATCGCCTGATTTCAGTGCCAACCCAACGGCGCGTGCAAGACCGGCAGCGGAATCAACCGTTGTTTGTGCTGGTTTCGAAAAATCCAAGGCTCGAAATAGTTGCTTGGAAGTCATCCGGTGAATCTTAGCGTGGAAGTTTCATCTTGAAAAATATGGCAGTGCCGGGAAATGACGCGTCAACACGATCAAAGTAGTCCTCTGCGACGTTCGGCTGTCTGATACCGACGGCGTTGCCAGAATAGACGATCAGTTCTCCAGCGTGGTTGGCGACAACCTGGGCTAGGTTCGAGATGCCTTGTCCCATGTTCCGTGAGAGTGATTGGCTTGTATACCCACCCGCAAAGACGCTTCGAAGCGATTCGACCGGCCCTAGTTCGGGGAATCGCCGCGATAACGACACATGGATGCCGATGCCCGTGTCCACGACAGCGACTCGAACTTCGCGTGTGCCAGAAAAACAGCGTGCGCACGATACCCCGCCGATTGGAGAATCGGCATGATCTTGGATGTTCTGGACCACTTCCTGATACGCCATGTGCAGGTAGGTTTGGGTATCAGTGGTGAGCTCTCCCACATGCCGCTCAACAAGTGCGATGATGGGAGCACCGGCATTTCCCATTGCTTGGTAGAACTGCGAGAGGGGGACCGTTTCGCAATCCGGGTGATCCGGTTTGGGGCGTGCCCCTCCAAACAGCATGTGATTCAGCCCCGAGAACGCGCAGAAAGCCGCGAGTTCGGTTGGAGAATCCGGCAGATCGACTTGGCACGTCTGTCCTCGTTGCCGTGCAGACAAATACGTTGCAGCGACGAGCGTGGCCGCATTTGGCCCGAGGTAGGCACAACTTCGTAGATCGAGATGCCACGACTCGCCGTTCCCCGCCGTCCAGATCTTTGAAAGTTGTCGGGCAAAGGACAAAACGGTATCCCAACGGTCGTCGATTTTGAATGCAGGGGCGATTGGGATCATCGGCACGTATCGTCTTGATGTGACAAGTTGACCTGATGGTGCTACGCCAAGCCCCCGCCGGACTTGCGGATACGCACGATGTATTGCTGGAGCGAGCGTCCGGGGCACGCGGTGGGCTTCAGTTCACGGTGGGTATAGACCCGGCTGATCGGGACGTTGTACTGCCCCATCTGCGACCGCACGAACTGAACGAGCGCCTGCTGCGCCTGCGGCGTGGGTGATTGCTGGTCGAAGTTTCCCAGCAGCATGACGCCGAGATTGTGCTCGTTGTTGTCCTGTACGTGCGCGCCTTGGTAGCGTGTGGCACGTCCTTCGTAGACTCGTCCAAAGGGATCGATGACGTAGTGGTAGCCGATATCCGCCCACCCGCGTCCGACGTGGCCGGAGCGGATGCTTTCGAGTTCGCGCGTCACGGCGGAAGAACTGCGCAGATTGCTGGCGTTGATGCCGCTGTGGTGAATGGTGATCCGGCTGATCCCGTTCATCGGGTTGATTTCTCGGGCGCGAGCAACCCCGCTGCGGGTCCACGACGAGCGAGAGACGACCCCGGTTGGCGCTTCGGCCACGGGCTGCGGCTTGGCCACCGCGGCGGGGGGCGGGCGCGGGCGTGC
>JBGSIF010000155.1:0-4550 GCA_041742635.1 Phycisphaerales bacterium | reverse complement strand
TGGAACGCGGGGTCCGCATCCGCCCGGGGCTTCACGCAGAGGTCGAAGTGCTCGTCGAGGGTCAGTCCGATTCGGGTCACGGTGGTCTCCTTGCCGGGGGGCGTCGGGCTACAGGCCCACCCCCCAAACCCTTATTTCCGGTGCGGGAGCCGATTCGCAGCGCGCCCAAGAGAAAAAAGAAGTCGCTCCAGACGAAGTTCAAGCGCGGGCAATCTGGACGGCTTGGTCTGGCACTCCCAGACAGTGATCACTCGCCACCCCATCGCCCGCAATTGTCGCCGGACTCGACGATCACGGGTGGTATTGGCTCGGAACTTGGCCCGCCAGAAGCCCGTTCGAGATGACGGCAGGGACCGCCCCCGGTTACAGGAGTGCCTGTGCCAGTAGCAGCCGTCGACGAAGATCACCGTGGATCGGCTTCGCAGGACGAGATCCGGACTGCCGGGCAAACCACGGACGTGCAGGCGGTACCGATAGCCCAGCCTTGTCAAGATCCGTCGGACGACCATTTCTGGCGCGGTGTCCCCGCCGCGGATGCTTGCCATCAACCGGCTTCGGTCTTCAGGCGATAGCGTGTCCATGTTGAGCACGATACGCTTCACTGCATGGAGATTGCGGCCGCTCACGACACCGATTCAGACCCCGGCGTTATCGCGGTATCGAAGTGGATCACTTCGGACAACCGAATTGAAGCCATTGGCCGCGGCATTCGCGCCGCAATCGACTGGGTGATCGATGGAGCAAGGACGCAGCGATTCAGTCTTGAACAGGTTGAGCAGAGCGAGAAGCTGTACCTCGGCAATCGGGTCGAGCACGAAGTACTCCATGAGTTGGGTCTGGTGAAGAGTCCGCAGGGCATCGACACCGTGATTGAAGGTCATGAGGTCGACATCAAGTTTTCTCTGAAGACCAACTGGATGATCCCGCCTGAGGGCGTGAACCACATTTGCATGTTGATCTCCGCCGACGATGGCTCGGCGGTTTTTTCGGTTGGAGTGTTTCGTGCGGCTGCAGCGTTTCTCAACGCCCCCAATCGCGATGGCAAGCGGAGCATCAAGCGAGAGGCCGCAAACAACGCGGTTCGTTGGTTGGCTAAAGATGCTCGCCTCGCCGAGAACTTCCTGTTGCACCTCGATTCCGAGGTTCGCACCGCAATCCTGAACGAGAAGAGCGGCCAGGCCCGGGTGACGCAGGCGTTTCGGCTGGTTCTGGAAAGGCCGATCTCAACTGTGGCTTTGGACACGTTGGCGGTACAACGGGATCCATCCAAACGAGCGAGGGATGCGAGGAAGGTCCTGGCGAACGAAGGTATCCAAGTACTATGCGGCCGCTGGGAGTCCGACCAAACCACGCTGCAGCGACTCGGGCTTCCGCCGCTCGGGCGCGAAGAGTGGATTTCTACCCGACGGTCTTGATTCGAAGCTGCGGTACCCGTGCCGCGCCGAGCATCTCAGCGACGTGTTCGGCGATCGCCTCCGCCAGCACGGGTGGAACAGCGTTTCCGATTTGAATCCCGACTTTGATCTTCTTCCCGCAGAACACGAAATCCTCGGGGAAGGACTGGAGAAGCGATGCTTCGAGGTGCGTGATTGGTCGATGAGCCACCGGGTGGAGATAACGACCCTTCTCGGGTTTGTAGAACTCGGTTCGGATCGTTACCGACGGGCGATCCCACCAAAGGCGACCGAACAGGTCGGTGCCACCCTCAGTTTTGCGTATCCAGCAGTCGGGCGTGAGCGCACGCGGTAGATTCCAACGGTTGCCTCCCGCCGGGATGCACTTATATCGCCGGATGGACATCGGCGTCGGATTGCGACCGATGTGCCAGTTTATTCCGGTTGGCTCAAGAGGCACGTGGCCGATGGCGTCTCGAACGGTCTTCCATGCTGGAAGATGCTGGTTCATGAGGTTGCGTTTGGCCGGATCCACATGGGTCGGCATGGGGAACGAAGGCTCCCCGATCCGCGATCCGATCACGATCGCTCGCTTTCGGGTTTGCGGAACGCCATAGTCTGCGGCATTCAAAACGCGGCCTTCAACGCGATACCCCAGTTGCTCGGCAACCCGCCGCATCTCCTGGTACTCAGCTGACTTCAGTAACGGCGGGACGTTCTCTAGTACGAAAACGGCCGGGCGCACCTGTTCCAGACAGCGGAAGTAGTGCCTCCAAAGTTGGTTGCGCGGGTCATTGGGCACTCGCTCGCCGAGATTGCTGAAGCCTTGGCATGGTGGACCGCCCGCGACCACGTCAGCATCGGGGAACCGCTCGATCTCCTGAATCGCGCAGTTCAACACGCGATCCGTGACATTAGCGCGGAGTGAATCGCAGGCGTCTCGATCCCATTCGTTCGCCAGCACCGACCTGAAGCCAGCCCTCTTGAACCCTAGCGCCATGCCGCCACAGCCAGCAAAAAGCTCTATGACGCGGGGCCCGTCCCCTTCCGGCTCGGCGTCGAAAGCGAAAGTAGATGGACATTCGCGCTGGTCTTTGGCTTCGAACGGGCTGACTCGGAACCTTCGTGGGCCCAGCCGCTCGATGCAAACGGTGTCGCCGGGCTTGATTCCGTGCTTGGCGAAGAACTCCTTGACCCACGCCCGCTTGCGGAAAAACCGCCGAGGCCGACCGGTCTTCGCGTCGGTTGGGATGTCCGTGGAAACTCTGTCAGCCAACCCTGCAACTTCGAGTTGAATGGGCTTCCCGGAGCCGTCCTTCGCTGACGCGGGGCCGAAGCAGTCGGCAGGAAAGAAATCCGTGTGGCCGGTGACGTACAGATGGCTCTCGCGGATGTTCGCGGGAGTCACGCAGATCAACCGCTTTCTGTGACCAACACGCCCGCTCACGGCAGCCTCCTGTACGGTACTTTATCCGGGGTCTCCTATCAGCACGACCCCGATGCGTGGGATCGTCGCCCACTATACGCGCGTACCCAGGATCGTTCCCAGCCTCTCAGCCCGTTGGTGACGTGTTTCGGGGGCCGCCGTGCACTACCTCCGCGGCTCGGGAAGCGACATCTTCCACCGTACGTCGGCTGTGAACAACTGACCAACCCGCCTGCGCGACCGGCGGAGCGGTCGGGCAGGCGGGTTGGTCTTGCGGAACTCACACCGCGTCCATGCGCTCGGCAAAGAAGCGATCCCCGGTGCGGCTCGTGAAGCCCTGGGCCTCGTGTGCCGCCTCTTCTTGGAAACGCCACCCGGTCTTCAGATCGGGGTTGCGATAGATGACGCCGCCCTTCGAGTCCACAACCACCCAGAATTCCTCATCGCCACTCGCGAGCACAATGGTCTTCGTGGCATTGGCGTTGTCGAACGCCTCCTCGCTGTCGTATTCACAGATGGCGTCGCCTGAGAAGACGATGTACTTCCCGTCGCCCCTCCAATACGCGGCGAGCCAGATGCCCCCGCCGCTGTCCCATGCCTCTCCGCTGAAAATCTCGGCGAGTGTATTGGCTTGCTGTTCGTTCATGGTCACCTCTCGCAGTTGACGTACACCTTACGCGGCGCAGGCTTGCTTTGCGCGCCTTATCGACCGTTTCGCCTTCCCCCGCTGATCTGCACCCCAAAGGGGCCCCAAACAAACGAGACCGCCATCTGACGGGTAAGCAGCGTGGACGAACTGCTCCCCAACACCGACACCATCAACCAGACAACCTTTACCCCCAACGCCACCGACGCGACCTCCATCACGGTCAACAACGGTACTCGGTTCAGGGTGGGTGATCAGGTCAAACCCAGCGGTCTGCGCGAAGTAATGTTCGTCACGGCGGTCGCGGGCAACGTGCTGACGGTTGTTCGACGCTACGGCAACACCACCGGGGGCGCGCTCAGCAACGGGCTGAAACTACTGATCCTGGGCAACGCCGCGCTCGAAGGGGACGACCGGCCCGTCACTCGCTACACCAACCGCAGCCGCAAGCGGAACTACTCGCAGATCTTCACGTCGGCGGTGGAAGTCAGCGGATCCATGCGTGCCTCACGCGGGGTGGGGATCGATGACGAGGTCGATTTCCAGAAACAGGAGCGCATCCGCGAACTCCTTCGAGACCTCGAAAACTGCGTGATCAACGGCGTGGCTCCGACCGCGGCGCAGCAGGGTTCCGCCACCGTTCGCCGCACGATGAACGGCATCATCCCCTCGATCACCACCAATCAGTTTGCGCCGGGCCTGGGCGGCATCCCCGCGGGCGGCGGGGTCGGACTGAATGAACTCAGCGAGGAAGTACTCAACTCCGCGATGCGGATGATGTGGGAGCAGTCATCAGCAAAGATCGACACCATCGTGGTGAACGGGTCGCAGAAGCGCCGCATCAATCAGTTCGTCGGCGCCCAGCGGAACTACGAGCCGCGCG
Organism: Phycisphaerales bacterium; assembly: GCA_041742635.1. Lineage (GTDB taxonomy): Bacteria > Planctomycetota > Phycisphaerae > Phycisphaerales > UBA1924 > JTS-AC122. The sequence continues at coordinate 201 of JBGSIF010000155.1, read as the reverse complement.
ACACCATCCTCCGCAACCTGATCAGCATCTATGAAACGGACTTCGGGATCTGCCGCGTTGTGCTCTCTCGGTGGGTGCCCGGGGATACCGCGCTGCTGCTCGATTCATCTCGGGTGCAGGTATTGCCCCTTGCTTCGAGGAGTTTCCACTACAAACCGCTGGCGGCCTCGGGCGACGCCGAGGTCGGGCAGGTCATCGGTG
>JBGSIF010000154.1:0-5269 GCA_041742635.1 Phycisphaerales bacterium | reverse complement strand
CGGCTGCCCTCCATCACGACCGCCGCCCCGCTCGCTCGCCGGGCTTGTCGCGCCGTCTCCCTTCGGCTTCGCCCCATCGCCTTCCTTCTTCGCGTCCGGCTTGGCTTCATCGCCCGCCTCCGCCGGCTTGCTCTCATCCGGCTTCTTCTTCTCCGACGCCGCCGCGTCCTCCGCCGCCTTCTTCTCCTTCACTCGCGCATCCACCTTCTGCTCGAGTTTCAACACCTCTTCAAGCCGCACGTCCTTCGATCGGTCGTACGCCTTGATCCCGTCGATGTACACCATCTCCACCCACGAACGAAAGTCCAGCGGATCACCCGAGAACACCACCACATTGGCCGTCTTCCCCGCTTCGAGTGACCCCAGGCTCGCCTCAAGCCCCAGGAACTTCGCCGGGTTGATCGTGATCGCCTCCAGCGCGGCGTTCCGCGGGATCCCATTGCGCACGCACACCGCCGCCTGATACGTCAAATACCGCTCCGCCATCGATGCATTCGGATTCGGCTGAAGCGCAAACGCGATCCCTGCCTCCCGCATCACCCCGGGCACAAACGTCTCTTTCACCTCCCCGGTCAACTCGTCCGTCTCCCGATAAAACAAGACCGGGTCCAGCACGACCGGCCGCTTCGCTTTCTTGAGTTCCGCCGCCGCCTTGTACGTCTCCGGCCCGAGCACAAACACCGTTCGATCCATCAACTTCTCGTCCGTCGCCAACGTGATCGCCGGCCCAACGTCCGTCGCTTCACCACAGTACATCCATGCCCCCATATCCCCGCGCCGCAGCCGAACCAGGTTCAACTGCTGATCGCTGTAGTCTTCGTCCTTGATCAGTTCCTTGCCGCGTTTGCGTGCCTCCGCCACCGGCACGTCCATCTTCTTCTCATCTTTCTTAAGTTTCTCCTCGTACTTCTTCTCGGCCAGCCGTTCCACAGACTCGTTCAGCCCCGCGAACGCCTCCCGCATCGTCGCCATGTGCTGCATCCGGTCGAACCCGCCCTTCGGCGACGTGCTCATCTTCATCGCTACGTCCACCACCACGGTCATCTCGTCCACCGTCAGACCAATCGGCCTCACAACCCGGCTCACCCCGCCGATCACGCAGTCGTTCCCCACCATCACATGCGCCGTCGTCACCCCGTCCCGCAACGAATCCTCGAAATACACCCGCGACGGATCCAGCGCGTCGTACACATTCAAAAACGGCGTCACCGCCACCGTCTCGTTCGGCACATCCAGCCCCCGCGCCGAGTGCGGGTCGATCAGCCCCGGGAACAGCACTTTCCCCGTGCAATCCACCTCCATCGCGTCATACGGCAGCACCACCTCCGCACCCACCGCCGTGATCTTCCCGTTCTCGATCAACACCGTCCCCTTCTCGATCTCCGACCCCACCACTGGGATGATCCGCGCGTTCGTCAACGCCACCTTCTTCGGCGGTGGCACCGCCGACTTCAGCGGCGCGGTCTCCTGCGCACTCACCAACCCGGCCAACGCCATCACACCCACGCACGCTAGCGCCCGTATCTGCTTCGCTCGACTCATCGCGAGGTTCTCCTCGATAACAACCGTCAAAACCACACCCCCTCACCGCCTACCACCAACTGCCTATCGCCTATCTCATTCCCCCTCCTCCCAATTCCCTATTCCTTCGTCCCATCCCGAAACACCACCTTCCCCCCAACCATCACCATCACCGGCTTCGACGTCGCATCCAGCGCATCCCCGCTCCACACCACAAGGTCCGCTCGTTTCCCCGTCTCCACAGACCCCGTCGTTTCGTCGATCCCAAGCAACTTTGCCGGCGTCAGCGTCACCGCTCGGATCGCGTCTTCACGCGACACCCCGGCCCGCATCGCGTACATCGCCTGCCGCGCCAGCCCATCCTCATCTCGCATTTCTTGTGCGCTCAACGCCGTCGTGATCCCGGCGTCCAGCAGTTCCTTCAGTGTCGTCAGCCGCGCGCCGCCCGTCTCTCCGCTCTGCACTCTCAGCCCGCTCGCGTTCACGTACATCGGCCCGTAGATCACCGGCACCCCCGCCGCTTTGATCTCATCGACGCATTTGTGCGCCTCGGTCCCTTCCAGCAGAGTGAACCTCAACTTCTGCTCCCCTGCCAGCCGAAGAGCCGTCAAAATATCCGATTGCTGCCTCGCTTGAATCCGCAATCCTACTTTTCCTTCCATCACTTCTCCGAGCACCCCGAACGCCTCCACCGGCGCCGTATCCGCCCCGCTCGGCGTCAGCCCCTGCTTCCACTCCACCGTGTCGTACATCGCCTTGCGGAACACCCACGTCACACCCATCCGTGTATTCGGTCGCCGCGTCCGGCTCGACACAAACCCACGGAACGGCGGCGCATTCCGCGACCCCACGCTGTACGGGTCCGCTCCCATCGTCGCCTTCACATCCGATTCCAGTTCCACGATCCGCTCTCGCATTGGCCCGGCCGTCCGCACCACCGCACCCCGCGGACCGATCACCGCCGACGAATCCGGCGACACGAACACCGTCGTCACCCCGCTCCGCGCCAACCGATCAAAGTCCGGCGACCTCAGGTTCACCGAATCCATGATCCGCGTGTGCGGCACCACCTCGCTCGATCCTTCCGTCTGCGACCACGCCTGGTAGTTCACGCCGGATATCAACCCCGCCACGTCCTCGAACGTCGGGAATCCGCAGCACGGGCATATCTGCCCCTCCTCTAGCCCCGTGTGTATATCCGCCAGCCCGCACGGCTGCGCCCCCGTACACACAAAGCACTGCGACGCCAACTCGTGACTATGGAACATCACCGCCAGCGCACTCGGCCCCGCGGTCGCCCCACTTCCACTCAGACTCCCTTCCGACACCCCTCCACTCGCACTCCCTTCCCCGCCGCTCCCTCGCGTTGAAAACAAATCCCGCGCTTCCACCATCGCGTTCGCATCGATCAGCCCCGGCGTCACCGACCCTTTGGGCACATCGATCACGCTCGCCCCATCAGGCACCCCCAACCCCGCACCGACCGCCACGATCTTCCCGCCGTCCACCACCACCACCGCCTTCTCGATCGTCTTTCCGTTCCCCACGTGCAGCGTCCCCACCCTGATCGCTGTCACACTCGATTTCTCTTGTGCAATAGCCCCCGTCGTCCCGACAAGCATCACAAGCCCGGCGATAACCCGTGCCACGGACTTTTGCTTCTGAGAAGTCAGTGTCTTCGTCCCGCTCTCATTCAACGTGTTCTTCTTAGCGTCCATCGCCTGCTCCTTCCACCGCCGCACCCGTCGGCGACGAATACACCCGCTCACCCTTCACATACACTTCGATCACCCGCGAATCCAGCCGCAGCGGATCACCCGAAAAAATCACCAGATCCGCGTCCTTCCCCACCTCGATCGACCCCACCTTCGTCTCCACCCCGGCCACTTTCGCGGCCGAGAGCGTCATCCCCTGCCGTCCCTTCGCCGCATCAAGTCCATACCGCACGGCCAGCGCGGCGGTCGCACGCAACCCCGCCCCTTCGATCACCGGCGTGCCCCCGGCAAACGCCACCGCTACCCCTTCTTTCGCATACCCGCCCGCCGCACTCAGTACCCGGTTGCTCGACCCGAACGTCAGCGGCCCCACGATCGCCATCGCGCCTTCACCGGCAACGTCCTGTGCCAATTGCACCCCATCAGCATCGTGCTGTATCACCGGCACCACGCCGAACTCCCCGAACGTCCGCACCGCCCCATCCACATCTTCCATCTGCGCACACTTGACAACCGCTGCCGTCTTTCCCAGTGGACCGGGCGTACCACCCGGCTTCTTCTCCCCCGCCTTCACCCCCACACCCCCCACCACCTCCGTCAGCGCTGCATCCCCGTTCCCCTCTTTGGCCGCCTTCAGCGCACCCCGCAACATCGAGAGCGAGCCAGGACGCGACGTCGGCTCACGATCCGCGTTCCACACCGCCGGCCCCAGCGAAAACACCATCGGCCCATCCACCCGCAGCCCATCCACTCGACCATCCGCCGAATACGTCCGCACGGTCGCTGCAAGCCCGCACACCACGTTGTTCTCCCCCGGCGTCACCATCACGCTCGTGATCCCCGCCCGCAGCGCGCGCGCAAGCCGCGGATCTCGCCCATCCACCGCGTCGATCACGCGGATCGACGGGTCGATCGGTTTCACCGCCTCGGTCGTGTTCCCCGTCGCCCCCAGTGACGACCCCACATCGATCAGCCCCGGCGACAAGACCGCCGAATCCAGCCGAATGTACGTTCCGCTCCCCGCCGACCCCGCTGGCAGTTCACTCGCCGGTGCAACCTTCTCGATCTTTCCCCCCGATATCACCACCCCCATCCTCTCACGAAGCGTCCCATCCGGCATCACCATCTTCCCCACCACGATCGTTGTTCGCTCCTGCGCCCCCGCCGCCCCCCCCCATCCCGCAAGCCCCGCCACCACGCAGCCCCCAACGACACACCGTGCCACCCCCCGTGCCACTGACTTCTGCTTTTGAGAAGTCAGTGTCTTCATCTCTTGCACCAAACCAGTAAATCTTCGCGTCGGACTCATTGCTTCGCTCCTTCGCCCGCGTTGTTCTTGGCAACTTCGTCCGATTGGTACACCAGTTCACCGCCGACATACACCATCGCCACCTTTGATCCCGGCTCCAGCGGATCACCAGTCCACACGACCACATCCGCCGGCATCCCTTCGCGCAGTCGCCCGCACTTCCCGCTCACACCCAAAAAGTCTGCCGCCTCCGCTGTGACAAGCCGAAGAGGATCCTTCAGAACCCGCGAACCTCCCTCGCCACCGCCCACCGCCGCCTGCGCGTTCATCAGCACAAACCGCGATGCCCCGGCTCCCCCCCCGCTCCCCACCGCCCACCCAACCGACGCCTCGCTCAGCCTCGCACTCGCGTCGGATCGCCGCCCCGCGATTTCATCGTTCGCATACACCCCTCGCCCAATCGTCGGCCCGAGCACCACCGTCGCCTCGGCACGCCGAAGCGCGGCTCCAACCAGGTAACTCTCCGCGCCCCCATCGATCACCAACCGAAGGTTGAACTCGTTCGCCAGATCGATCGCGTTCAAAATATCTTCGCTCCGGTTCGCCCGCACCCGCACCGGAACCTCTCGATCCAAAGCCTTGAGAATCATCTCCGACCGCGGATCACGCCCAGGCTGCGCCGGTTTCTTCAGTTCATCCGCGCTATCACCCCCGCTCGAAGGCCCAGACCCACCCGTCGGCGCGGGAGTTGGCCCCGGAGGCGGTCCGCCCGGCCCGCCTCCGC
>JBGSIF010000153.1:0-24977 GCA_041742635.1 Phycisphaerales bacterium | reverse complement strand
TGAGAACTCTGGCCGCCCGGACGAAGGAAGCACTCTGGAGCGCGATGCAGGGCGTGCTCGACAACGTGACATCCTCCGACGCGGTCGGCTTTTTCCGCCATTGCGGACTACTCGCTACGAAGTCGGAGAAAGTGCTCTAGCGAGCGGATCGGATATTTCATCGTGCGGCACGTCGGACACCGCCGATGTGTGGTACGCATACACCGCCACGAGCACGGGCACGGTGCAGGTGAGCACATGCGAGTCATCGATCGACACAACCGTGTCGGTGTACGCCTCGTGCGGCGGGGCCGAGATCGCGTGCAACGACAACGGGTGCGGGCTTCAATCGTTCCTTACTTTCAACGCGACCGGCGGGCAGTCGTACCGCGTCCGCGTTGCGGGCGTCGGCACGACCGGCAACTTCCGGGTGAGCATCGTCGAGAACGTCACGGCGCACGACGATGCATCGATTGCGCTGAACTGGAACTTCAACGGCATGGTCCACGACGGGGAATCGGGTGTGCCCGATGCGCCGAATGGGTACCGTGCGGTCTCCGATCGCGGGCTGCTGGTGTCGGCGAGCGTCGGCGACAGCGTGCTCGCCGGTACGCTGCGATCTGAAACGACCGGTATCGTGTACGAAGTCGTTGGTGAGGCCGGGGTGCTGGACATCGTTCACATTGGCGACCGCAACACGGTTGACAACTTCAACCACACGTTTGATGAGTTCGAGAACGGGGACGAAATCGGCATCCAGCCGACGTGGCTGCCCAACTCGGATCAAACCGCGCCGCAGATCACCGACCTGACCAGTGCGGGCGTGGTCTTCGGTGCTGACACGAAACTCGGGCTGCTCTTTCAAGTGAGCAACGGCGGTGGGTTCTTCCTGGCGACGCTCCGGTTTGACGACGGCACATCGGCCCAACTCGGGCTGGACGGGCCGGACTGGTTCTTCGATCAGGTGCCGGGACCGGCGGCGAACGGGGTCGAGTCGCAAGCGCAACTCGGCGTGTACGCCGGGACGCAGGACGTGGACTTTGGCAACAACGGCGCGTCGCTCAATGTGGTGGAAGCGGTGATCAGCACCGCGTCGCTCTTCGCCGGTGGGCTGGGCGACTTTACCGGCAAGCAACTCACCAGCATCGAGTTCTCCGATCGATCCAACACGGTCGCGGGTTACGCGGTCATCGCCGCGACGGTGCGGGATGGTGAGGCGGCGTGCCGCGGCGACTTCAACGGCGACGGGTTCGTGAACTCGCAGGACTTCTTCGACTTCCTCAACGCCTTCTTCGCGCTCACGCCCGAAGGGGACTTCAACGACGACGGGTTCATCAACTCGCAGGATTTCTTCGACTTCCTCGCGGCGTTGTTCACCGGGTGCTGAGTCGGACGACGAAGTGACGGCAACGAACAAGTGACACCGCTCCCTCGGAGCGGGGTTGACAAACGAGTGATCGAGAACGAATCTTGTAACGGCTCTCGATGACTCAAAGCAAACCTCAGGCGAGGCGGCGCGAAAGCGCCGCCTCTTTTTTGATTGCTGATAACACTCGGGTCAAGCCGCCCGGTGCTCGTATGAGCGGGGAAGATTGATAGTCCGTGCAACTGGATCAACTTGTATGACGGGGTGCTGAGACGGTTTTCGTCGCGTGTGCTGGAGGATTGAGTTGGTTGGCCCGTCGGATCACGAAGGTTGCCCCGACGATCATGCACGCCGCGCCGACGACGGCGAGTATGGAGCCGAGCGATGCGGCTTCGAGGACTGTCAGTGGGTATTGGTAGTGCGATTGACCGGGCCGCGGGTCAGGCCAGCGGCTCCAGTGCCCGGCGGTGGACACAAGCAACGTCAAAAGCATGAGGCATCCCGGCACCGCGACGAAGACGCCCGCGGCGACAACCGCAAGCGAAAGACGTTTACTTGACCGGATCGATAGAAGGGCGCACAGGATGAAACAGATGAACAGGATGCCGACCGCCGCCCACAGATGATCACGCCCGCCGATGGGGATTCCGAGCGCGGTTCGAGCCACCGGGAGGGCAGCGAGCAAGATAAGCCAGCACCTCGGCGTCGGGCCGAACACGCGGTGCCGATCAAGAAACTGCCAGGTGAAGAACAAGAGCCACATGATGCCGAGGGCATAGAACTCGAAGGCCATGATTCCCCACGGATAGCCATACGAGTCGTCGTGAAGCGGCGGGCACACGACGGCCAGCACGATCGAACAAGCCAGATACCAGAGCGGATGGATCTTTGGAATCCACGAACGCCGGGTGCCCCATTGCGCCCTGAGTTCGGCGGTGTCGAAGCGTGAGCCGCATTCGGGACAAACGCCGCGTCCGAACGGGTCCGCGATGCCCGCAAGGTCGTAGCGGCACTTCGGGCATTCGGGCTTGAAGACAACGCCGAGCGTTGCTTTGTCGAATGGAGTACCGCAGTCTGGGCAGGCGCCGCGGCCGAGTTCGTCGCCGATCCCGGCGAGGCTGCGGGCGCATTTCGGGCACCGGCGTGAGAAGAAGGTGGATGTGTACCCTGAGGGATTCATCGTTCATATCATTGGGAATATGAGCACGATCCGATCAAACCGTTTGCAGGCTCTCCCGCCGTTTCTCTTTGACGAAATCGACCGCCAGAAACGGGAACGGATCGCGGCGGGGGCGGATGTGATCAACCTGGGTGTCGGAGATCCGGATCAGCCGACGCCGGGGTTTATTGTGGAGGAGATGAACCGCGCGATGCGGGAGTTGGTGAACCAGCAGTACCCGGCGGTGGGCGGGGGATTGAGAGTGTTTCGGGAAGCCGCGGCGAGGTTTATGCAGAAACGGTTCGGGGTGAAAGTGGACCCGATGCGTCATATCGTGGCGCTGATGGGCAGCAAGGACGGGATCGCGCACCTGCCGCTGGGTGTGACGAACCCTGGAGATGCGATTATCGTGCCGAACCCGGCGTACCCGGTGTACGAGATCGGGGCGGTGCTGGCGGAGTGCCGGGTGGTGAAGTCGCCGGTGCGGCGGGAGACAGGGTGGAAGCCGGTGTTTGGTGGTGGTGGTGGGGCGATGGAGGGAGTGGACGTGGCGCAGTTGAAGCGAGAAGGCTCGCGGGCGCGTCTGGTGTGGGTGAACTACCCGAGCAACCCGTGTTCATCGTCCGCTGATGTCGCGTTCTACGAACGAGTCATCGAGTTCTGCAACGGCGCGGCGATGGTGACCGGGTCGCCGGTGATCGCCGCGTCGGACTTGGCGTATTCGGAGTTGTATTTGAACGGGCCGGAGGGTGGGCCGAAGCCGCCGAGCCTGTGGCAGGCACGCAACGCGAGCATCGACGAGACGCACGCGATCGAGTTTCATTCGCTGAGCAAGACGTTCAACATGACAGGGTGGCGGATCGGGTTTGCGGTGGGGCACGCCGAGGTGATCGGTGCGCTCAACAGCGTGAAGAGCAACATGGACTCGGGTACATTCAACGCGGTGCAGGCGGCCGGTGCATTGGCACTCGACCGACACGACGGGCCGGAGGTCGAGCGGATGCGTGCGTTGTACCGTGAACGGCGTGATGCGCTGGTGCCGGGGCTGCGTGCGATCGGGTGTGAGGTGGATGTGCCGGACGCCGGCTTCTTTGTGTGGGCAAGGACGCCGAGGGTGCGGGGAGGGACCGACGGCGCGTGCATCGATTCGATGACGTTCGCGGCGCGGTGCCTGGAGAAGGCGGATGTGGTCGTGGTGCCGGGCGCTGGGTTCAGCGCGGCGGGGCGAGAGTGGTTCCGGGTCGCGCTGACCGTGGACTCCCCGCGGCTGCGCGAGGCAACCGAGCGGATGAGACGCATCGAATGGTGAATCGGTTGATACGATTCACGATCCAGATCACTTGACGAAATGATCGTCCTTGAACGCGAAGGGGGAAGCGGTCAACAAGCCGTTGGCCCCGATGAGCCGGAGGACGCTCGTCTGGAACTCGTCGTCTTTGGATTGTTGGATGAGTTCGTTGAGTTTAAGCGCTGGGGCTGGAGGGCCGGAGAAACCGGTGTTGGCCCACTGGATCGTGCTCTCGGCGTCGGCGATGATGAGGAAGAAGGCTGCGCGGGTGCGCCTTGCTTCGTCGGTATCGCCGGCGAGTTCACCGGCTTTGACGCGGCGGAGTACAGCGGCGAGGATGTCGCCGGACATGCCCGCGGCGGCTTCGAGTTCGGCACGCTCGAGTTTGGGTTCGTTGATCCCTTGGACGATCAGGGACTCGCGGGTGGTATTGACGGCCCGGCCGAAGATAGCATCGAGCGCGGCGTCGTCCGACTTTCGCGCGACGATCGAGACGGCCTCGGCGAGAGCCTTGATGGCTGCCGGGCGGACGCCGGCGAGTTTGGCGGTGGGTACGCGGGAGCCGGCGCGGAGGGCGAGTACATAGGCTTCGAGTACTTTGGGGTCGGCTTCTTTGTCCATGCCGGCTTTGAGAGTCGAGATGGCGCGGATCGCTTGCTGGGCCGGGGCGATCGCGGGTGAGGTCGCTTCGATCGCGGCGAACGTGGCGGCGAAACCGTCGGCGGCGGCGAAACGAACCGCCTGACGCTTGTCGGCGAGTGAGTCCGACAGGATCTCGATCCCCGAGGTCGTGGCGAGTTCACCGGCGAGGCGCAGCGCGTTGATCGCGTTGATGTCGCGGTCGCCACGAGCAAGCGGACGCAGAACAGGGGTGAGCAGCCGGGCGTACTCGAGCCGGAACGCCACGGACACCTTTGGATCCTGCTGGAGCGGCGCGATCAGAGCGGAGCGTGAACGCTTGACCTCGGCGTGCCCTTCGCTCAGACCATCTTTGTGCCGATCGACGAACTGCTTGATCTTGGACTTCTGATCCTCTGAAAGATCGGAAGATTGCACGACGGTCGGATCAATGTTCTGCGCCACCGCCGGCGCGGCAACAAGGAACGCGATTGCGAGAACGACGGTTTGGATAAGGCGTTGGAGAATCAAGCAAGGTTCCAGTCGCTAGAGAATACGGATGCAGACGGCAAAGGGCGGAGGTAGCATATGAGCCGCGTTGGGGTCGGCACGAACGCCAGCGGACGTGAAGTGATACGTTGATCAATCTCTCGCCCCGTCCGAACCGGAGCGTGAAACGTGCCGGGGGGATTGTCATTTGTCTGGGGGCTGGAAGACAACCTTAAGCAGTTCACTGATCAGGTCATTGACGAACTCGCTTGGCTGCTCGCCGTAGGCACCGCCCCGGAGTTTGTCGGTGATTGATTGCAAGGCGTTGGCGTAGGGCGTGATTTTGTCCTCTGCAACGACGTCGCGCTCGTCGATTTCGAAGAGCCATTTCCAACCATCGGACATCTTTCGGAACCGGAGCGGGTTCTTGAGTTTGCCAGCGACGGAACTGAACAGAGCCTCGTTTTCACTATCCGGTGACGCCGTGACCTGAAAATCGGCGGCGTCGGCGAAGGTGAAGTAACTGAGCGCGATATCTTCATCCGAGAGCGAGGAGAACGTGGCGTTCGTGCGGACCATTTCTTCGCGGAGTACATCAACCGTGGATTTCTTGAAGACCTCCATGCAGGCCTTATCGAGTTCGATGCTCTTGGTAAACAGCGGTATGGTCTTGGTGAACTGCTCTTTCTCTTTGTCGTTTCGGAAGACGATGTGCGCCATGAATGCCTGCGCATCGGGTTTCTGTGTGGCGGTCGCGATGGTCTGGGCGACGGCGATGACCTCGCCCGCCATGCCGTCGGTTGCGACTGGCGCGACGGGTTGGGAGGCTGTCGCGACGGGGGCGGTACCGGGGTTTGCGACTGGATCGGTGCCCGTGCCCGCTGTCGGGGTACTCGGATCGGTCGGGGCGGGCTGATCGGGAGACTCGACTGGGGTCTGCGGCGCGCGTGGATCAAACGAGGCCAGCGACTTGCCGATGGTGTCCAGGCGAGTTTTCACTCGTTCCATCTGTTCGCGGTTGCCGGCCGACTCGTAATCGGAGCGTGCCGCGGAGTACGCATCGCGTGCGGCGGTGAGTGCAGCATCGAACGCGGCTTTGGCATCCTTGGCTTGCTGAGCGAAATCACCGGGCAGTGACGGTGTTGCCTGTGCGAGTGACTCAAGAATAGAAGCGTACACCTCAAGCCCGGTGGCCTTGGCCATCAGCAGGTCGCCCTCGGCGTGCTTGCAACCCGCGATGGTGAGTGAGGTGGTCGTGGCTTTGCCGCCGGTACCTTTGACGCCGCGGATATCACCGGCGGCGGTGGTGAAGTGCCTTTGGGCGGTTTCGTACAACTGATCAAGCGATTGGTCGGAGCCTTCGGGCGCCTTGCTGCGCACGGCATCGAGAGAGGCAACCTCGCTGAGGAGGGTTTCCTGGAGTTGTTTCACGCCGACGCGGTCGGAGGTGTCGCCGGAGCCTTTTTCGCCGTCGATGGTTTTACGGGACTGCTCGGTATTGACTCGCACGAGGCGCTCGATCTCGGTACGAGAAGCATCGATGAGGGTGCGCTGCGAGCGGAGCGAATCAAGCAGGAGCCGGACCTGCTCGACGGCGGGCTTCTGCGACGCGGCCTGCGCGAGAAGATCGGACGCGGTCTTCTCGAAAGCGTCGCCGGCGCGGCTGGCCTGGTTCGCCTTGGTGATCAGGTCGGCTCGCTCGGTCTGCGATTTATCGATGGCTTGGGTCCGGAACTCGGCCTCGCGGGTGCGTTCGGCCTGGGCTTGCTGCTGGGCCTGTGCGGCCTTGGCCTGAAGTTCGGCGAGGGCACCCTCGGCGAGGCTAAGTTCGCGGGTCGCGCCCGCGACTTCGGCGTCTTTCGCCGTCGCCTGCTTGGCCAGATCATCCAGCGTACTCGCCGGGTCATAGGACTTCAGTGCCGCGGCGGCGTCCGAGAGGTGCCGCCAGCGGTCGAGCGTGGCCCGGACACGGATCACCTGTGAGAGCGAATCTCGCTCACGCCGAGCGGCGGCGGCGGCGCTGAGGTCCGCGCTGCGTGCGTTGGCCTGCGCACGGATGATTCGAGCCGCATCCGCCTCGCCTTGGTTGGAAGAACTCGCCGCCTTGCCCAGGTTCTGGATGATTTTTTCGTAGGTAAGCCCCTTCCCTTCCGGTGCCACACCGCTGTTGGCGGCGAGGTACTCAAGGTCGCGGCGTGCCTGACGAACGGCGGCGGTTTCGTCCGACTCTTGCCCACACCCAGGGGTGAACGCGCCGAAGACTGCCGACAGGATGATCGGGGCACATAGGGCGGCGAATCTGCGGGTTGTGTGCTGTGGGATAACGAACTGTGAGTGGGTGAATCTGAACAGCCGATTTCGTTTCATGCCAAGGCTCCGCATGGGATCACGCATCATCAAATAAGAGCAGGAGGTCTGATGGCCCAACGGCTGCTCGCTGTACCGATACTACGGTCGTTCGATTTCGGTTCCGGTGTTGAGTCGGAACCGAACACTCTAGCAACTTTGGGACCGGATTGCTCGCCGGAACTGGTTCGGGAGAACGCGAAGGTGCAAATCGTGGGTTGTTTGGTTCCGTGCCCATCGTGGATAATCGTGACATCCACGGCGTGCGACCATGGTTGGGCGAGTTCTACCGGGGCGATGCAGACGCGGGGTCTTTCTTCGGCAGCACGCTCGGTTTGGGTGGTTGGTATTCGATCGGATAGTCTGGACGCGGTCGGTACAACTGTTTGATCCACGCCACGGTCTTCACAAACGCACGATCAGAGCGGTCGTCGATAATCGCCTTCCACGCATCGCGTCCGGAGTTCCCTCGCGGGACTTCAGGATGTGGCCTCGATGAGTTCTTGCGTGTCATGCCGAGTTGCAGCAGCGGGGAGCGGGCGGGATCGTCGTAGTCGATTAGCGGGGAGCCGTCGTCGAGCCGGAAGCGGTCGAGGATTAGGAAGTTGGTGTAGACCGTCGCTTCCGACCGTGGGCGGAGTGGGAAGAGCATGAGGCGGCCGGCTTCTTCCCCGCCATGGCACTGCGTGGTGGCGCATGAGTTGATCAGCCACGCGGCGTGGACGTCATCACGGAAGAGCCGCATGGCCTTGGGCTGGTCGGCGACCTCGACCTCGGGGTACAGGTCGCGCGCACGGAGTTTGAACATCAGGTCGAGGATCGCCGGCGGGGTTTGCCGGTACAGCGCGTCCCGCCCCTCCTGAGTCGCCGGCATGTGCGGCGACGACGCGTGCTGTTCGATCATCTTCGTGATCGTGTTGCGCTTGATGGTCAAGCGGGGTGGATCGCTCAGGTCGATCTCGAACACCTTCAGCGTGTTGATCTGCGCCTCGGTCAGGAGCGGGAACGATGCCGCGGCATCGACGGGGAGCGGCGCTTCGTCGGGCGTGGGCTTCGGCGGCTTGGTGCCGATGGGCGCTTTGGTCTTTTTCTGCAGTTCGATCTGGCTCTCGATCAGGAGTTTGAGACGGCGTCCCTCCGGGTGCGTGGGATCGAGCGCAATCAGGCGGTTGGCCTCCTTGAGCGCCAAATCGAACTGCTCGCGTGAGCGGAGCCATTCGCTGAGCATGGCGATGCCGTCGGGATCGTCGCCGTTGGCGGCACGCATCTCCCGGTAGCGATCGAGGATCGGTGGGAGGACTTCGTAGCGTTCGATGAGATTCGATTTGAACGTGGTTTCGATGCCGGCGATGCGAACAATCAGCGCGTCTGCGAGTTCGGTGACAAGAATGCCGGTAACGCGATTCCCGCCGGTCATGTAGATGATGACCTCGGTGCCGGAAGACGGGGAAGCCGAAGGCGGCGTGACCGGGGGCGGTGTGGCTGGTGGAGGCGACGCCGGCGGCTGTGTTGAGGGCGGTGTAGACGGAGCCGGCGGCGCAGGCTCCGCAGGAGGCGTTGGGCTGGGCTTGTCGGGCGGCGCAGGAGAGACGGGCTGTGGCGGCGGGGTCGCTTCCTCGGGTTGTCGGGCGGTGGCGCGGTGGGCGGATGCCGCGATGATCGACCAGGCGCATACGCCGATGAGGAGGTGCGGCGCTGTGCGGGGAGTGGGCATCTTCATAGTCTGTATTGTCGGGGAGTGTATGAGCGGCGTCCACCCCCGTGTTCAGGAACGGTCAATCGACCGGAAAGCGAACAACCGATCCATGTTCGGATCGGTTGCTCGGTACGTTGCATTGGTTGTAAAAAGAACTCGGTGCTAGGCTCGGATGAGCCGTCGAATGTAATCTAGGCGGCTTTCTTGGCCAGGGTTTCTGAGATACGCTGGCTCAGCACGTCGGGAGTGAAGGGTTTGACTACATAGTTGTTGACCCCGGCTTTGATGGCTTCGATGACGCGAGACTTCTCGCTCTCGGTCGTCACCATGATGAGTGGCGTGACTTTGTTGCCGGTGCGGAATGTCTTCACAAACGTCAACCCGTCCATGTTGGGCATGTTCCAATCAACCAGGATAAGGTCCGGGCGAAACGCGGTCACTTTCGACAGGGCGTCCTGTCCGTCGCACGCCTCTTCGACCTCGGTGTGTCCGAGTTGCGCGAGGACGCTCTTCTGGATGTTGCGCATGGTCTTGGAATCGTCGATCAGCATGATTTTCATGGGGTGTTCTCTTGCGAGGCGCGGTCTTGGAGCCAAGTACGAAATTGGAATCGGTGTTCGGTGTCACACGGCGGTTGCGGCTGCGGTGGTCGTGGTGCCCGCGACGGCCGATTCTCGGATCGTGATCTCGATCACGAGTTCCCCGCAGTCGGTTGTGCACGGAATCGCAACACACGGCAGGTCTTTCTGGCTCGCGATCGCGTGGTGTTTGCCGATCACGACACTGGGGCACGAGATAGAGACTTTCTTCTTCCCCGTGAACTGCCCTTTGGCGTTCCCGCACACCATATTCACGAGTTCCCCGATCGCGTCGGCAAAGTCGGGGTTGTCGATTCCGATCTTCGTGCCCGTGAAGAGTTGCACGATCGACTCGGCGGTCTCTTTCGGGAAACTCAACACGACGGTACCGACGACGTCCCCGCTCATGCCGATGATGCCCGATACGTCGCAGTTGTTGCTCTCGGAACCTTTAAGATGTGGCTCCCCGATCGTGACCTGCAACTGCAGCATCGTCGCGCAGACGTTCTGAATACTGGTGATGAACGGTACGAGATAGGCGGTATCCATGGTGTTCCTCTAGCAAGACGCGGTGGACGTGGACGACGCTCGTGCGGAAATAGGTGACGCGGTTGAGGGGACGGCTTTGGGTTCGGTGCGGACGGCGTTAGAGGCGATTTGCGCCAACGCGATCATCCGACCCACATCGACGATGAGGCTCACACCGCCGTCGTCTCGAACCGTTGCGCCACTGACCGCACCAGAGCGATCGGCCATTCCGTCGAGCGGCTTGATCACAATCTGCTGTTGACCGATCAATCGTGTGACCATCATGCCCACCCGCCGTTCCCCCTGCGCCAGAACAACCGCGAACGGAGCGGGCTGACGCTTGGTAGATGGCAAGCCGAAGACGTCATTCCCGTCCATGAGCGGCAAAACG
Organism: Phycisphaerales bacterium; assembly: GCA_041742635.1. Lineage (GTDB taxonomy): Bacteria > Planctomycetota > Phycisphaerae > Phycisphaerales > UBA1924 > JTS-AC122. The sequence goes on along the minus strand of JBGSIF010000153.1, from coordinate 14,539 downwards.
GAATCGCGGAGACGCATCACAGGCACGCCGTTGATGGTGGACAGTGCCGACGACTCGGGGCGGACGATCTCCAGGATGTTGTGCAACGGAACGGCGTAGATCTCAGAACCGATCCCCACCATCATCGCCGTCATGATCGCAACGGTGAGCGGGATCTTGATGCTGATCTTGGTGCCTTTGCCCGGTTCGGAGTCAAGTTCGATGGTTCCTTTGATCTTCTCGATGTTGGTCCGGACGACATCCATGCCCACGCCGCGCCCGGAGAGGTCGCTCACGACCTCGGCCGTCGAGAATCCCGGCGCGAAGATCAGGCTCTGGACTTCACGGTCGGACATGCCATCGAGTTCGGCCTGCGTCAACAGCCCTTGTTTCACCGCCTTGCCGCCGATCTTGTCACGCGCCAGACCCCGCCCGTCGTCGCTGATGCAGATGAGAACGTGGCTGCCTTCGTGCGAGGCGTTGATGTGGATGGTCCCGCACTCGGGCTTGCCTGCGTTGAGACGATCCGCGGGCATCTCGATCCCGTGGTCCGCCGAGTTCCGCATGATGTGAACGAGCGGATCGGCGAGTTCTTCGATGACGGATTTATCCACCTCGGTATCGCCGCCATCGACAACAAGCCGGATCTGTTTTTCGGTTTTGCGTGCCAGGTCACGGATGAGCCGTGGGTACTTTCCGAATAGCTTCTCGAGCGGCTGCATCCGGGTCCGCATGACGGCGACTTGGATATCGCTCGTCAGCCGATCGAGCCCGCCGGTGGACCGAGTGAGAGATTCGGTCAGGTCCAGGTCCATCGAGCCTTCGTTGTGGTCCTGAAGCGCGACGACTTTTCGTGAGATCGCGCCGAGCCGATTTTTCTGCAGTACCAGTTCCCCGACCAAGTTGAGAAGGGCTTCGAGCCGACCGACTTCGACGCGGATGGTCTGTTCGACCACCGCGGCGGCTTTGTTCGCCGCAGGACCGGCGGCGTTTTCCGGCTTCGGATCTGCCGCCGCGTCCGCTGGTTCGGCGTGGACATGCTCCGCCGGATGATCCGGATTGGATTCCGGCGTGGGGGTGCTCAGCGGCGCAAACGGCTCGATGGGTTGCTGCAAAGTGAAGATCGTGTTGCACGCAGCATCCAGGTCTTGCGTCGAACGCGCGATCACGAATCCCGATTCCAGGCCGGACGATTGTTCCCGCATCAGCGAAACGGCTCGTTCGCCCAGCAGCACGATGGAAGGCGATAGCAAGTCGGGCAGGTCGCACGCCGCGGCGGAGATCCGCGTCAGTACATCCGCGCCGCTGCGCATCGCTGGGAACTCGAAGAAGTCGGCGGACCGCCGGATCGCGTCGGCGAACTCCGCGATCTGCGTACACGCCTCGCTTCGTGTGCCCGAGTTCCCGAGCGCGACGAACTGCTCCGTGACCTGATTCAGTGTCTGCTCCAGGTCCGAGAGCAGATAACTCAGAAGGTCTGCTTTGCTGGGCGAGAGTTGCAGTGCCCGCTTGGTGTAGCCCGCAGTGGCAACGTCGGTGAGCGTACGAGGAGTCGGATCCGCTGCGAGTGAACCGGCCGCGCTTGCGGGTTCGGGCGTGGAGCCTGATGCTGCTCCTGCGCGAGTGGGCAGCCGCTTACCCTCGCCCAGCGCCGTCAGGTCCGCGACGAGCGCCGCCGGAGCGATGGTCAGTTCGCTCCCGTCTTGCAACTCGACGAAATGTTTCTTGAGGATATCAACGGCTTGCAGCAGCAGGTCCATCACCCCGCGGTTGACCTCGAAGACACGATTTCTCGCGGCGTTCAGCGCGCCTTCCGCCGCGTGTGCCAGGTTCACCAAGTTCGTCAGCGCGAGGAATGAAGCGCTGCCTTTGATGGTGTGGAGTGCTCGGAAGATGCGGTTGAGCAACTCCAGGTCTTGCGGGGTCTCTTCGAGCAGCACCAGGTCGCGGTCGAGTTGTTCGAGCAACTCGCCGGATTCGGTGAGGAAGTCCTGCATGATCGTGGGGTCATTCTGAATCGAGGCCATCTCGCGTTTCTCCTTCTTGGTGACTTACTTGGCGAGCGGGCCGGAACGACCTTTGGTCTTGCGGTAGCAGAACGCCTGCGCGACGGGGGTCTGCTCGAAGGGCACATCAAGCCCTCGCAGTGTTTCCGAATGGCCGATGAACAGGAAGCCGTCGTCGTGGAGTTGATCGGCGAACATGCGGATCACTTGCGCCTTCATCTCGGCATCGAAATAGATCATCACGTTTCGGCAGAAGATCACGTCCCACACGCCGTGCCGCTTCGCCGCGAGCCGATCCTTCAGGTTGTGCGTCTCGAAGTTCACCATCGACTTGATCGTCGGATCCAGCACCCAGAACGCGCCCTCTTTCTTGAAGTACTTCTGCTTGTTGAGCGGCGACGTCGTGCGCACGGCGTAGTCGGTGTACTTGCCCGAGATGGCCGTTTCGAGTGCTTTCTCCGAGATGTCGCTCCCGAGGATCTCCACGCGCCAGTCCGCAAGCCGCACGCCGAGCGTCCGATGTACCAGCATCGCCAGGGTGTATGGCTCTTCGCCCGATGAACACGCCGCCGACCACAGGCGTAGCCGCTTGGTCGTTTTTCGCGCCTCGATCAAGCCCGGCAGGATCTGCTTCTCGAAGACATCCAGTTGAGGCTCGTTGCGGAAGAACGAGGTCTCGTTGATCGTGATCTTGTTGAACATCTCCTGAAACTCGTCGGCCTGGTACGGGCCCATGCTCAGGAACGAGATGTACGTGTCGTAGTTGTCGATCTCCATCTCTTGCAGCCGACGTGCCAGTCGTGATTCGAGCACGTACTTCTTGTCGTCCGGAAAATGGATCCCGGCGCGGTCATAAATAATCTTGCGCAGCCGTTTGAACTGTTCGTCGGACATGGACATCTTGGACGTGGAGATCGAAGTGGTTGTCATGGGTCGGCCTGGTATGACGTGTGCAGATATGGTGAGGAAGAATGAGCGTGCGGCGTATCACGCAGCCAGTTTCGACGCGGCCTGCGCGGTCTTGGCATCGAAGAGTTTGTTCAGGTCCAGCAGGATCAGCAATCGGTCTTCGAGTTTGCCTACCCCCGCGATGAAGTCCGAATCGATCGAGCAAACCATCTGCGGGGCGGGTTCGACGATGCTCCGCTCGATGCGCAGCACTTCATGCACACGGTCCACGATGAACCCCAGCACCCGCCCGTGGACCTCGACGACGACGATCCGGCTGTTCTCGTTCGCTTCTTGCCCGTGCAAGCGGAAACGCTTGCGTAGATCGAGCACCGGGATGATCTTGCCGCGCAGGTTGATGACCCCTTCGACCTCCGGCGGGCTTTGCGGCACCCGCGTCAGTTCGAGCATCCGGTTGATTTCCTGAACCGCCAGGATGTCCACCCCGAACTCTTCTTCCCCAAGCCCGAACGTCACGAGTTGGAGTTGATGATCTAGTGCTTTGTCGTTGGTTGCGTTGCTGCCCCCGTCGGCGGCGGTGGCGCTTGACTGCTGAGCATTTGCGGGTTCCATCTTTTACTCCTCGTTTCACTTCAAATCCACACTCCGACGTCTATTGATCTCGATGCCGGGATCTATCGACTTGCGGCACCCGAGCCTTGATATCTCACGTCGGATCTTGCGTTTTCCGTATATGCGCAGCGTCCAATAAACGGTCGCGTGTGGTGTCTCCGCTCGTCCTGATACGCCACGCAACTCCTGCGCTCACAGGATGGTCTGCGCTGTTCAAGCGGCGAGGCCCGCGCGCTTTGTTTGCGCCAGCGAAGCCAATGTGTCGCCGAGCGATTCCGGCGACAGCATCGCCTGAGTCACACCCGCGATCGCCACGGCGCGTGGCATCCCCCACACCGCGCTGGTTGCCTGACTCTGTGAAATGACGGTCCCCCCCGCGGCTTTGATCAGCACCGCACCGGCGCACCCGTCGTCGCCCATCCCCGTCACCACCACCGCCAGGCATCGCTTCCCCAATGCTTTCGCGCCGGATGTGAACAGTTCGGTGACGCTCGGTTTATACGGCGCGCTGGCTGGTTCCGATGAGATCTCGATCGTCGGGAGTGTTCCGCCGCGTGCGTGCACGCGCCCGTGCTGCCCCCCAGGGAGCACGTAGCACTTGCCGGATACCAGCGGCATCCCGTTCTCCGCGTGGATCACGTCGAGTTGAGTCATTTCTTTGAGCCGCCGCGACATGCTCTGGGTGAACAGCAACGGCATGTGCTGCGCGACCACGATGGGCATGGGCATGTTCCTGGGAAGCCGCGCGAGCATCCGTTCGAGTACCGGCGGACCGCCGGTCGACGAGCCGATCAGGATTGCGTCGAACCGGCGTGCCGAGAGATCGACCGGTTTATCGTCGTTCGTCGGCGGCAGGACGGCTTCTGGAACGCTCGGCGCGAACAACGCTGCGCCCGACGACCGCACACGCTTAGGCTTGCCGGAACGCCGCGATTGACCCGCGACACGCACCTTTGAGAGGATCTCCTCCCGCATCTTGTTCATGTCGTTGTAGTACGACCCGCCTTCTTTACAGATGAAATCAGCCGCTCCGATGCGCAACGCTTTCAGCGCGGCGTCGCTCCCTTGCGAGGTCAGGCTCGAACACATAATCACCGCGGGCGGTGGATTACACTCGCTCAGGATCCGCTTGAGCGCACTGATGCCGTCGAGTTCCGGCATTTCGATATCAAGCGTGACCACATCCGGCGCGAGCGTGAGTGCCTTACTGACCCCTTCCAGACCGGTTCGCGCGGTGCCGACCACCTGCATTTCCGGGTCCGATGCGACGACGTCGCTCAAGGCTTTTCGCATGAACGCGGAATCATCAACGATCAACACTTTCAAGATGCAACCTCCGCGGATTGTCGCTCCGGGCGGATGATCCCGCCTTGGCATGTGTCTTGGTATACACCACCCCGACGTGATATCGGTCGGTGTTCACCAAGGCTTGATCCAGAGCGACGGGAAGGCGCGTACTGGGCTGCAGAGAACGGGCGGCTCGCGCGGGAACTGCGCGTGTGGTTGTCCCGTACAATGCACGGTTAGCCTGTCGGCGTCGGGTGTTCCGACGCCTGACCGGCGCACGAGCAAGGAACCACCATGGCAAAGGCCATCGCCGATCCCGCCGAACTGCGCCGTTTCGCGCAAGATCTGAAGCGGTTCAACACCGAACTGGAAACCCAACTCGGCGCGCTGCATTCTCGCCTGACCGGTTTGGGGCAGACATGGCGAGATCAGGAGCACAACAAGTTCGCCGAGGAGTTCGAGCACACGATCAAAGTTCTCGGACGCTTCGTCGAATCGTCGAACCAGCACATCCCATTCCTCATGCGTAAAGCCGAGCGGCTCGAGGATTACCTGCGTCAACGCTAGCGCCGCGCCGGGCCTATTCGACACGGTGTTGCCCACGCCGCTACTACAGAAAGCGATGAACGGTGTCTACCGGTGCGAACATCACGTCGATCGCGGTGCTCCGAGAGTTTCGTCTGGCGATCTCGAAGTATCGCGCCGAAGCCGCCGCGGCACTGATCGAGGCCGAATCCGAACTCTCGCGCACCCATGTGTGGCTGAAGCACGACCGCCTGCCTTACTGGACCCGAGAACTCCGCAAACGTCAGGAACTCCTGACCCGCGCCAAGAGCGAGATGTACCGCAGCGTCGTTGCGAGCGATACCGACGGGCGCGCGGGTGTCGATCAGAAAAAAACATTGGAAAAAGCCACCCGGATGCTCGCCGAGGCGGAAGAAAAACTCCAGTGCGTCAGGCACTGGCTGCGGGTGCTGGACCACGAGGTAGTCCTCTACCGCGGCGAAGTGCAGAGCCTCAGCGGGTTCATCGACGCGGATCTTTCTCAGGCCGAAGCCCGACTTGAACGCATGGCCGCCAACCTTGACGAGTACGCGCAACTCGCCGCGCCCTTGGGCGATGCCGGCAGCGCGCCCGCGGTACCCAGCCCTGATGCCATATCGTCGGTCCCAGCCCTCAGCACGGGGGATGCAACTCTTGGCCACCCCGTGGCGACTCACGAACATCGTTCGCCTTCTCTGCGTGACGAAAGGCCTAGCCCATGAGCATGAGCGTCGGCAACACAATGCTTCAGGAAGCAACCAAGGTGCTCTTCATCCACTGGCAGCGTGCCAGTTCGGAATGGAACGACGAGAAAGCCCGGCAGTTTGAGCAGGACTATTTCGACCTGCTCAAGCCTCGACTCCGCGGCACGCTCGCCGCCATGGACCGCGCCTCGGAAATCGCGTCACAGGCTAAAAACGAGTGTTCGTGAGTTCAAATATGACTGCGTTGATGGCCGATGCGATTGCGGGTCGTACGTAATCTACCCCGCGGACTGTTGGTCATTTTGTTATCTGATCATCGCGTCAACCGGTTCAAGGGGCCCCCAGGATGTGTCGGCTTCACATGCGTGTTGGAGCCTTCGCAGGTATTCTGTGCGAGGGATTTCGTAGACGCCGAACTGATCGGTGTGATCGTTGCGCAGTTGAACGTCCATGAGAATGTACCCGCGGCGTCGGAGGTGCGACACAAGGTGGACGAGGCAGACTTTGGAAGCGTCGGTGCCGGGGCGCGGCATGGCCGCTCCATCACCACGCAGCGCGACACCAAGTTCGGGCCTGCAGAACATCGATTCAGCGAAGAAGGCGGCCCCGATCGACACGCCGTAGATGCCACCGACGAGTACGAGGGATTGACCAGTCGAGAGCACGGGCGTGACGGACGCGGGATCGCGGTACGAAGGGGGATCCACGGCGGCGCGGCTTGGTTCGTGTGCCGGGAGCCATGCCTCGATGCTGTGGGCGTGCCCGGCGCGGTGCATGGCGGTGTACGCCGTGATGATGCGGTCGTCGATCCAAGAATCGTGCCGCTCGGGGCGTGCCTCCGCGCAGGAACGCACGACGCCCTCAAACGCGGTATCGGTCGTGATGGTGAATCGTCGCGACCGCAACGTACCACGCAGCGAACGAGAGATATGGAAGTGGGGGGACGGAGGCTCCGAACTCTCCGGATCGCGTGGGGGATCCAGCGGCATGATCGCTCGGGGATCAGGAGAGAACCACTCGATCCGTCCGCTGCGTGGATCGGCCATCGGGAATGCGCCCTCGCGGTACGCGTGGAGCAATGCCTCGACGACTTGTGCTTCCCGACGGTGCATCTCGACGGAGCGTAGACGGGTTGCGGCGTGGAACAGCGCGGTGTCCGCGCGCGCCGATGCGTCGTTGGGTTCCACATGGAACCGCGCAAAGACTGACACCCTGGCATTCGTGGCGACATGGGTTGATACGCTTGGCACATGCCCCCCCCGCGTGTCGTAAGCCTGCTCCCCTCGGCTACGGAGATCCTGTGCCACATCGGCGCGGGCGTGCGGCTCGTGGGACGCTCGCACGAGTGCGATTTTCCGGACGCCGAGGTATCGGGCTTGCCGGAGTTGACCACCGCCCGAACACGATTTGAAACCTCGGCGCAGGTGGATCGTGATGTCCGAGCCGCCCGGGGTGCGAACGAGTCGTTGTACACACTGGATACGGGTTTGCTCGCGGCACTGCGCCCCGATGTGATACTCACGCAGGATCTCTGCGATGTGTGCGCGATTGATTTGGAGGCCGTGCGGGGAATCGCGGCGTCGATGTCGCCGGTTCCTGTGGTGATATCGCTTCGCCCGATGACGGTGGAAGATGTGCTGGATGATCATCTTCGGATCGGAGAGGCGGTCGGGGCGGGGATAGAAGCGGAGGAAGCAGTCGTTCGGTTACGCGAGCGGATGTACACGGCGATGGACTATGTGCCGAGTTTTGCATCGGGGCCGACGGTGGTGTTTTTGGATTGGACGGACCCGCTGTATGTGGGGGGGCATTGGACGCCGCAGTTGATCGAGCGGGCGGGGGGAGCGCACCCGTTGAACCCGACGGTGCCGCACGAGAACGCTGGAGCGGCGGCGGGACCGATCGGGCAATCGCTCCGGCGAGCGGGGAAATCGATCCGGGTGCCGGCGGAGGTGCTCGCGGCGGTCGATCCCGACGTTATTTTGGTGTGCCCGTGCGGGCTTAGGCTCGACGAAGCGATCCGAGAAACGATGAAACTGAGGGAGCAGGTGTGGTGGCGCGAGTTGCGGGCGGTTCGGGGAGGGAAAGTAGGGGTGATCGATGGGAATCAGATGTTTAGCCGCCCCGGGCCGAGGCTGGTGGATGCGTTCGAGTTTCTGGTTGGGGTACTGAATGAACGGCCTGACGTCGTTCCGATGGAGTTTCCGTGGCGATGGGTGGGATGAAGTGGGTGGGGTGAAAGCAGAGACGGACGGGATACTGAAATAGGTTCGAGGCGTTCGGCACTCGGCGTTGGGCGGGGAACTGGCAACACCAGCGAGATGGAAGTGGGATGTTCGGTCTGGCCTTCGGGTTGGGGATGTGCTAATATGGTGACTCCAACCCGGCGGGCGAAGGCTGTGTCAGCCTCGTCCTATTTCCGAGCCGGGCGTCGTCTGATTTTCAGGATCTGTCATGTCCCAAGCGACCCGTTTCAATCGGTTCGGCAACACGCCGAAAATCAAGGTGCTCAAGACCGCCACGAACGGCGCCGAGTACGTGGATTACAAAGACATCGAGAACCTTCGTCGGCTGATGAGCCCGAACGGGAAGATCTATGGTCGCAAGCGGCTCCAGACGAGCGCCCGCGAACAGAAGTTGATCGCTCAGGCGGTGAAGCGTGCGCGGTTTTTGGGGTTGCTCCCGTACACGTCGGCGACGCTTTGATATTGGTCTAACAACACCACCGGCCGTCGGTCTGGTGTATTTGGTTTCTGGGTATGGTGCCCGGATCACATTCGCCGACCCGTAGTCATGGGGACCGGCTTGGTCGCTCGACGCTGGTTCGCTCAAACGAGCGACAACGGCGGGCACTCTCGGCTGGGAACACTCTAGCGAGTGGTCCAGTCGGGTGACGGAAGGAGTTTATCATGGCTCGGTACATTGGTCCGAAAGTGAAGTTGTCTCGGCGAGTCGGCGTGCCCATCGCAGACAACCCCAAGCACACGTCCAAGCGTCAGTTGAACCCGGCGGGTATGCACGGGTATCGCGGTCGGCGCATGCGTGACTACGGCATCCGTCTGAACGAAAAGCAGAAACTGCGGTTCCATTACAGCGTGCTGGAGAAGCAGTTCCGGCGGTATTTGGAAGAAGCAGCGCGTCGTCCCGGCAATACCGGAGATGTGCTGATGCGGCTGCTGGAATGCCGGTTGGATAACGTGATCCGTCGATCGGGTCTGGCGCGGACGATCTGGGCGGCGCGTCAAATCGTGGCGCACGGGCACATCATCGTGAACGGGCGGAAGACCGATCGGCCGAGTTTCTCGGTCAGCCCCGGAGATGTGATCACGCTGAAGCCGAAGATCGAGAAGTTGGTTCGGGAGAATATGGAATCGCTCTCCGGGCACGATGTGCCAGGATGGATCGAGTTCAACCCGGGTGAGTTGACGATCAAGATCGTCGCGCAGCCGACGTCGGACCAGATTCCGTTCGACGTGAACACCAACCTGATCATCGAACTCTACCGCTAAACGCAGGCTCGCATCGGCACCAGGCTCGTCGTAACTGCATCGTGACCGCGTGAAGGCGCGCGAGGTCCGGCGGGCTTGGTGTATTGCATTATCAGGAAGGGACTCCCATGCTCAAGTTCCTGCGCCGGTTCGGAAAGCACTTTATTGTGATCGGCGGGTCGCTGCTGCTCATCGCGTGGCTGGTGCCATCGGCGATGCAGGAGTATGTGAACAACCCGCAGCGCCAAGTCCTCATGACCGTGGACGGGCACAAGGTGCGTGCGAAGGAGTTTGCGCAGTGGCAGAAGGAGTACGCCGCGCTGCGCCGGTTGATGCTGGAGATGGACGTTCTTCAATCGGCGGAGCATTACATGCTGCTGTCGAAAGCGGCGGAGAAGGCGGGGTTGGTGGGTAGCGCGGCGGAGGGGCGTGCGTCGATCCCCGATATCGCCGAGCAGCGCGGGCGCTTTTTAGAGTTGCAGCGGACGTATCAGGAGAACCCATCGTACAACCAGTTCCCGCCGAGCCTGGTGTCGCAGATCATGGATCCCGCCAAGGTGCAGGCGCAGATAGCTATGCAGGAGGCGATACTGACGGAGAATCTGCAACAGGCGGCGGAGTCGCCGCTGTCGGTGAAAGAAATCGAGATGGCATTGGCGCGGCTTCGCGGGATCGCGCGGCTGACGTCGCAGTACACGCGAGTGGCGCGGGTGTCTCGGCCGCGGGCGTTGCTGGAGGCGGGGCGGCAGCTCGAAAAAGTGACGGTTGATCTGGTGGTGGTCTCCGCGGACCAGAAGATGGCGGAGGTCGGAGAGCCGGACGACGCGATGCTGCAGGAGCAGTTGACGCGGTTCAAGGACTTCAAGCCCGGGGAGGGAGAGTTCGGGGTGGGGTATCTGCTGCCGGCGCGTGCGAAGGTGCAGTACCTGACGCTGGACAAGGCGAAGATAGCGACGAAGATCACGCCGGACATCAAGGAACTCAAGCGGGTATTTCGTGATGAGTACACGCCGGCGAAGCCAGGGGAGACGTTCGAGGAAGCGCGTCCGGCCTTGGAACGGCAGTACAAAGGGAAAGTGGTAGATCAGATCCTCGGGTATGCGGACCAGAGTTTCCGGACCGAGGTCGCGCTGGCGACGCGGGTGTTGGTGGAAGACGCGGAGACGGGGCTGAAGAAGTTGCCGGCGGATTGGGAACAGCAGCGCCCGGACCTGTCGCGGATTGCGAACCGGATCGTGGCGTGGGTGGAAAACAAGACGAAGCCGGACGAGTCAAGGCCGGGGATTCGAATCGATCCCCCGGAAGTGACGACGCTCGCTGGGCGATTCATGACGGCGGACGAACTGACCGCGCTGCCTGGCATCGGGTCGAGTTTCCGGTTGCGAGGTTCGACGAACGAGCGGTTTGCGGACTATGTGCTGTCGGTACGAGAGGTGAAGCCCAAATCGACCCTGACGCTGCAAACAGGGATACCGTTTGACGAGCCGACGCGGGACAATGCGGGGAACTTGTATTACATGTGTGTGCTGGATACGCGGACGGAATCGGTGCCGGGTTCGATCGAAGAAGCGCGGGACCGGCTCGTGAAAGACTGGAAGCGGCTGAAGGGGTATCAGGTGCTGTCCGGGGCGGAGATCGAGAATCTGAAGCAGCGTGCGATAAAGGAAGGGCTTGGGGCGCTTGATCCGAAGACGCCGCCGGCGTTTGGCCAGCCTGCGCCGGTGTCGCCGCTGAAATCGAACTTGACGGTTAGCCGACAGGGGATTTCGCCGCCCTCGGCGGATGTAGACCTGCCGGTGCTGCGAGATGCGATCTTCGAGGTGTCGAAGCAGTTTGAACCGACGCAGGATATATCCGCGCTGGATGTGAGTGCGCGAACGTTTGCGGTGGCGTTGCCGCAGAAACTGGGCGTGATCGTGGGCGTGGTCAAGGCGGTGACGCCGGTGACGTACGAGGCGTATCGCCAAAGCCAGTTGCGACTGTCGATGAACCTGCAGGCCGAAGAGACGCAGGGGTTGTCAGACAGCCCGTACACGATCGAGCGACTGCGGAAGACGTTCAACGTCGAGTTCCCGATGGGCGAAGAGGCGGAAGAAGAAACGAGTGAGACGTAAGTCTGATGATGGCTTGGTTCGATCGCGCAGTCCATGGCTTACTTGGTGGACATTATTGATTGCCCGAACTGACTGCGGCGAAGGCGTATCGCACGTTTATGCGATGCCATCTTTGTGTTCGTGCTGAGGGCAACATGGAGTTCATGTACGTTCAAGCTAGGCTGCACGGGGATTACTATCGAAACAGCGAGTCCAGGATGATGCCTCGGACGGATTCCATAGGGATCGGGCCGGCGGGGTATGGCGTCAACAGAGAGTCTGAAGCGATAAGGACAGGTTGGTGTTGCGGCGCGGCGTCGGCGCGGCCGTGCGAGCCACGGACGAGCGAAGCGTCAAGCGGGATGACGTCGAGGAGGGCACGGAAACCGAGTTTGCGCAGCGCGAGCCGGCGAGCGAGGCCGAGTTTGGTGGTGTGTGGGTCGAGGAAGAGTTCGACGGGGTCGTATCCGGGCTTTCGGTGGATATCGACGGTGCGGGCGAAATCGGGTGCGAGGGCGTCGTTGAGCCAGTAGTAATATGTGAACCACGCACCGGGGCGAGCGACGAGGAGCAGGTCGCCAGCACGGGAGTGATCCAGGCCGCGGGCGTGGAGGTCGCTTGGGGTGAGAACGTGCTGGACGCCGGTGATGGCTCGGCAAACTGCGGCGGTGTGCTGGATGCGTGCGTGGTCGCCGACGTAGACGTGAGCGATTTGATGATCAGCAATGGCGAAGGCACCGGTGGTGTGTGGGGAGCCGTCGCCGCGAAGGGATGCGCCGGGATCGAGGAGTTCGAGGCCTTGTTCGGAGCGGACTCGCAGGAGGCCTGCACGGCGGAGTTCGCGGTTGATGTGGATTGGGGTATCGACTGGTTCGATCCCGTATTCGCTGAGGATGATGGGCTGGACGCCGCGGCGCTCGTAGAGGTCGAGCAGACGTGCGACCTGATCGTCGACGGCACGGACTTCGGCGGCGATTTGAGGATCGTCGGGGCCGAGTTTTTGGAGCGGGTAATCAAGGTGCGGGAGGTAGACGAGCGAGAGGGTCGGGGCGTGGTGTTCTTCGATGAAAAGAGCGGCGTCGGTGATCCAGCGGGTGCTTGAGATGTCCGCCATCGGCCCCCAGAAGCGGAAGAGGGGGAAGGTGCCCAAGTGCGACTGGAGGCGGTCGCGGAGGTCGGCGGGATAGGTGTGGATGTCGGGGAGTTTGCGCCCGTCGGCTTTGTAGATTGGTCGCGGGGTGACTGCGAAATCAACCGGTGCGTACATGTTGTACCACCAGAAGAGTTTGGCGACGGTGAAGGCGGGGTCGCGGCGGCGTGCTTCGTGCCAGAGTTGAGGGCGCTGAACGAGCGGGCTGGATTGTTTCCAGAACTGTACTTCGGAAAGGGCGCGGTCGTACCAGCCGTTGGCCACGATGCCGTGCTCAGAGACGGACGCGCCGGTCAGGATGGCGGTTTGGGAAGTGCAGGTGACGGCGGGGAGCGGGGGGCGGAGAAGACGAACGCTGGAGGCCGCGGCGAGGGCACGCAGACGCGGCGCTTGCGCGAGCAGCGGCTCGGTGAGGCCAACGACGAGGATGACGGCGGTTCGCTGCACGGGTGTGTGGTGATTGACGAGAATCGAGCGACATAGCGTATGAGGCGTAACGGGCAGATCGCTGGAGTGACGGGGATTGGGAGGAGATGAAAGCGGAAGAATGTTGGTTGGGGAGAGGGGTGGGGATTTGACCCCGTGACTGGGCGCGCAGAAGATTGTGGACCACTGGAGAGGTGTCCGAGTGGTTGAAGGAGCTAGTCTCGAAAACTAGTAAGGCCTCCGGGTCTTCGGGAGTTCGAATCTCCCCCTCTCCGTTTTTTAGGACAAACAGAACCCCGTACTTTGGAAAAAGTGAGGGGTTTTTTGATGGGGTACACGAAATCGGGCTCAGGGTATGGGCATGTGGCGTGGAGGGCTAGACAACAGTGGGCCAGATGGGTGTGTAGGGAGTACGTCGGCGTCGCGGGTACTTCGCAAACATGCGTTTTGGTTGGTGATTCGAGGATTCTCGCGTATTCTGTAATTATTGAAGCGGGACCGGCATGAAGATAGCCGCGCCCGCGTACTGATCAATAGCCGGTGCGAGCGCCGAGCGTACGACGCGCACCCCGGCGAGCTTTTCTTCGAGGTGACTTATGCACACGAATCGAACCGTCCGAACCATCCTCACCGGCCTCTGTGCCATTCTGTTAGGGGGGGGGGGCGGTGTACGCTGATGATGTCGATGTCGCGACGAACTGGCCGAAGCCCAATACCGGGCCGGTCAGCACTTCGCCGAACAACAAGAACATGGCCGTTGCGCCCGATGGATCGGTCTTCGTCACCGGGCAGGTGACGACGGATCCCGGCGGCTTCGTCCAACTCGCGCTCTGGCGTTACGCCGCCGACGGCACGTTGACCATGTTCAAAACCTGGAAGCCCAACCCCTACGCCAAGCACCCCGCCGGGGTCGCGGTGGCATCGGACGGCACCGGAGGCGTCTACGTCGCCGGCACATTCAACACGCCGATGCAGGGCACCGACATCGTCGTCCTGCATTACGATGCAAACGGTGCGGGCGGCCCCCGATCGGTACCTTCAACGGCTCGGGCAACGGCGACGATTACGCCGTCACCATCACCGCCGACATCGCCGGCAACGGCTGGGTCGGCGGCGTCACGCAGGGCACCGGCACCGGCGCGGATTATTTCATACGCGGCTACAGCCCCAGCGGCGCATTGATGGGGGCAACCAAAACATTGGTACTAATATACTTGACTCACTGACCAAACTGCGTACAATGTCGATATGGAAAGGCCACTACCACTTCCTGAGACGTTCGTTGAGGCCGTCCGCTACTTTTCCGATGAGGATCGGGCGCATGAGTTCGTCGTTGGCCTTC
>JBGSIF010000152.1:0-12908 GCA_041742635.1 Phycisphaerales bacterium | reverse complement strand
CGGCGTCGGTGTTCTTTTTTCGGGGCTTTCGCGCTTTGGCGACCGGGGCTGACTCCGTCGGCTCGGTGCCGAGCGAGTTGGCAGCATCAGATTCAGGAGCGGGAGCGGACACGGCGGCGTCTTCGGGTGCGGACCGGGCGGAGGCAGCGGGGGATTCAGCGGGGTCTTCGTCGGTGGAATCGGGGATCAAGCCGAGCGCGACGCTGATCTTGGACGCGGGCACCATGCGGTCCGCGCTGAGGAGGATCGCCTCGATCGCGCCGATGTAAGAAGCCGGATCGAGATTGGTATCGCTCGGGGTGATCGCCGCGAGCGAACCGTCACCGTTGGGTTCGGCGATTGCGGGATCCTGAACGTCGGGGTGTGTCATCGGTACATGCTAGCAGCGGTGTGCCGACGCCGTGCCGCGTTCGTGCCGGCGCCAAGAAAAAGCAACACCGTCTGAGGGTGCGGGCGTGGTGTGGATGACACGGTGCTGGATGTGAACGTGACCGCGGGAAACGAAACAGGGCATTAGCGGATGGGGCGGTAACTGAACTTCTGGCCGCCGATGGAAGCCTCGAACATGAGACCGCCGCGGGGCATGGTGAAGACGGCGATGCCGTTGCTGAAGTCGTTGGTAGCGGCCGCGCCGGATTCGACGGCGATGGCGGAAGCGTTGGCGGCGAACTCGAAGGAGCCTGCCTTGAAAGCGTCAAGGTTCCATTTGTTCTGGAAGAAGACGATCTCGCTGTAGGTCTGGCCGCCGAGTTGGAAACCGAGGGTGACCTGGGTCATCTCGGAGGTACCGATGAGAGTGCCTTGTTCGTAGACAACACCGTCGCCGTTGGCCGCGCCGATGCCGGCCGCGCCCTTGGCGATCTTGGGGAAGACGGCGTAGCCGTAGGCGGAGTCGAAGAACTTGCCGAGGGAGGGATCCTTCGCACGGAAACCATCGATGACGGTGCGAGCGTCCATGCCGGCGGCCTCGGCGGTGGAAGCGTTGCCCTCCGAACCTCGATACGAAGAGCACCCGGCGGTGAGCACGCACGCGGCAACCGCCGCGGTCATCGTACCGCGAATGCCAGCGACCAAGAACGCATGATTCAACAGTGTCGAGCGAGTCATTATTGTTCCTCCATGAACGGTGTGAGTGAATGATATGCGAAGGAGATCAGGTTCTCGCGTCATGCCGGACGCTGATCGGCCTCGACGGCCCAGCAGGCGACCCGCTGACGATCACCGGCCGGCAGCAGGGTTGGCATCTCGGCCCTGCATCGGTCCATGACACGAGCGCAGCGTCCGGCGAAGGCGCACCCTTTGGGCGGATTGAACGGGCTGGGGACGTCCCCTTGCAGCACTGTCAGCGGGCGACGCTGCGCCGGATCGTCGATCGGGTTCGCGCCGAGCAGGGCGCGTGTGTACGGATGCTTAGCGGCTTGGTGTACGCGGTCGCACGGCATCTC
This sequence comes from Phycisphaerales bacterium, assembly GCA_041742635.1. Taxonomy (GTDB): domain Bacteria; phylum Planctomycetota; class Phycisphaerae; order Phycisphaerales; family UBA1924; genus JTS-AC122. Next base: position 11,463 of record JBGSIF010000152.1, on the reverse strand, counting down.
CTCGACCACCGACCCGAGGTACATCACCAGCACGCGGTCGCAAAAATGCTCGATGACCTTGAGGTCGTGCGAGATGAAGAGCAATGTCAGCCCGAACTCGTCTTTCAGGTCCATCATCAGGTTGAGCACCTGCGCCTGGATCGAAACATCGAGCGCGGAAACAGGCTCGTCGGCGACGATGAACTCGGGCTTGACGGCGAGTGCGCGAGCGATACCAATGCGCTGGCGTTGACCGCCGGAGAACTCATGCGGGAACTTGTCGGCCGCGTCTGAGCGAAGACCGACTTTTCTAAGGAGTGATTGAATGAACGCCTCGATCTCGCCGGGTTGACCTGAGGGGACAACGGCGTGGAAGCGGATCGCTTCTTTGAGCAGCGTGCGCACGGTGAGGCGAGGATTGAGCGACGAATACGGATCCTGAAAAATGATCTGCATCTTGCGCCGGAAAGGCATCATCTGGGCGTGCGAAAGCCCGGTGATGGGTTGGGCGTCGAAGGAGATGCGTCCGGAAGTCGGTTCGATGAGGCGGACGATGAGTTTGCCGAGCGTGGACTTGCCGCAGCCGGACTCGCCGACGACGCCGAGCGTTTCGCCGCGGCGGATAGAGAGCGAGACGCCGTTGACGGCATGGACGTTACCGACGACACGGTTGAGCACGCCGCCGCGGACGGGAAAGTGCTTGACGAGATCGGCGACATCGAGAAGTGGCTTCGCAGGATTGGGATCGGCGTTGCGAGAGAGATCGAGTGATGCGAGGGAGTCCGGCGAGGTGGTCATCGCGTGGCTCCTAGCGTGAGTTGCGAGGAATGTTCGGCGAGCAGTGGATAGTGGCATCGCACCAGCCGGCCATCGCCCGCAGACTCAAGCCCCGGCTCGAGCGAGGCACACTTTTCTTGTTTGAACTTGCAGCGATCTTGAAACCGGCACCCCTTGGGCAAGTCGAAGAGGCTGGGAACGATCCCGTCGATGGTCGGCATGCGCTTGCCGTGTTGCTTGTTGCCGGCTTTGGTGATCGACCCGAGCAGTGCCTGCGTGTACGGGTGCCTGGGAGCATGGAAGAGTTCGTGTACCGGTGCGGATTCGATCACGCGACCAGCGTACATGACGAGGACACGGTCGCAGACCTGCGCGACGACGCCGAGATTGTGCGTGATGAGCACAATCGCCGTGCCGAGCCGGCGTTTGAGGTTGTCCATGAGTTGGAGGATCTGGGCCTGGATGGTGACGTCGAGCGCGGTGGTCGGCTCGTCGGCGATGAGGACCGACGGCTCGCAGCAGAGGGCGATGGCGATCATCACGCGCTGGCGCATCCCGCCGCTGAGTTGGTGGGGGTATTCGTCGATTCGCTTCTCGGGGTTGGGGATTTCGACGAGTCTAAGCATCTCGATGGTGCGGGCGCGGCGGTCGCTGGCGCCTAGTTGTGTGTGGTACTTTAGAGCCTCCTCGATCTGCCATCCGATCTTGAAGACCGGGTTGAGCGATGTCATCGGCTCCTGAAAAATCATCGCTATGTGCTTGCCGCGGATGCCGCGGAGGAAACGTTCGTCGGCGTGCGCCAGGTCGATCCGGGGGACCTTCTCTGCGTGAGAGGGATCGGTTGGCGCATCGGTCCGCGATGGTTCGGAAGGCTCCGCTCGCAGCGAGGGGGTACGAAACCAGATCCGGCTCTCGGGCTTGATGAAACTATTGCGTGGCGGCAGCAAGCGCATGATCGACTTGCTGGTGACCGTTTTGCCGCAGCCGGATTCGCCGACGATGCCGACGGTTTCGCCGGGGAAGACGTCGAACGAGACATCATCGACGGCGGTGACGGTGCCGCGGTCGGTGCGGAAGCAGGTGGAGAGGTGCTCGATGTTGAGGATGGGGCGGGTCATGGTGGAGCAGAAAGTGGTGGAGTTGGGGGGCTACGACGGCACGCAGGGGAAACACGAATGCAGCGTGCGAATTGAGAACGTCGTGCTACGTAAAGCTATCCCACATGTTTCGGATCAAAGGCGTCTTGCAGGGCGTCCGCGACGATGTTGAACGCGAGTACGAGCACGAACATGAGCACGGTGGCCCATCCGATCTGCCAGAAGAAGCCGTTGATGACCTCCGGGGTGCTCTCCTGAATCATCCGACCCCACGAGGGGCCGACCTTGACGCCAAGCCCGAGGAACGACAGCACCACTTCGTACTTGATCGCGGCGATGAGCAAAAGGGAGAAGTTGATGAACATGAGGTGGGCGGTGTTCGGCACGACATGCTTGATGAGGATGTACATGCGGCCGAAGCCGACCGCTTTAACGGCTTGAACGTACTCGAGTTCTTTGATTTTCATCACCTCGCCGCGGATCACTCGGCATGGGCCGATCCAGAACTCCATGCACATGGCGGCGTAGACCGGGATCAGCGCGAGCCACGGGCTGGACGCACGGTCGAACATCGTCCCACTAAATGCATAGACGATCACCGCGAGCAGGACCAGTTCAGGCATACTCGAAAGCGTGGAATACAACCACACAACGGCGTGATCGATCCACCCGCCCAGGAACGCCGCCGAGGCGCCGAGGAGTGTCCCGATCAACACCGAGATAAACGCGACGACGAGGCCGACCGCGAGGGCGACCTTGATGGAGTAGATGCCCCGAACAAAGTTGCTGCGGCCTTGCCGGTCGGTTCCGAGCGACCAACGCAGGTCGTGCTTCACTTTGTTCCACCCGGTGATCGGTGCGAAGAACTTCGCGCACTCGGCTTCGAGTTTCTCGATAACGGGTAGCATCGCCGGGTCGGTGTCGAGATTTTCGGATTCGCTCAACTCGTCGTAGATCGCTTCGGCGTTCTCGCGGATGGTGTCGAGCGCTTCCGGCTCCAGCGGAGCCGCGATACGTTCGGCGTAGCGGATCTGTTTCAGGTTTTCTCGGCGAGCGTCGGGGTCGCGCGAACGCAGCGCACGCTTGAACTCGTCGATATAAAAACGGCACACCTCGGCGCGCTTCTCCGGCTTGGCACGCTCCAAGAAACCGGGGAAGTTGATCGGCGGCCCGATGGGTTCCTCGACTTCTTTGAGTGAGATGCCCGCCTTGCCTGGGAAGACGTCTCCGAGCACAACAAATCCGCCTACGAGCGCGTACATCCCGATGATGACGAGGGCGCCAACGGCGAGCCGGTTCCGGAGGAACTTGCCCACGCCGCGGGATTTGAAGAGCCGAGTGAGCATGTGGGAGGGAGCCAGGGAGTCAGGGAATCAGGGAATCAGGGAGAGTGAAGACACGGTCGGTCCAGCATGTTGACTAAGTACTCGCCCTCACTCACGAGAGTCGGACCCGTGGATCGACCAGTGCGTAGAGAACATCAGTGAGAATATTGGTCACGATAAAGATGAGTGCGAAGACCGCGCTGAATGTCTGGATGATCGGGAAATCTTTGTTGCTGAGGGCGTCGATCAGGAGTTTGCCCATCCCTGGGATGCGGAACTGATACTCCATGACGATCGACCCAGTCACGAGGAAGGGGATGGTGATCATGATCCGGGTAATGACTGGGATCATGGCGTTTTTGAGCATGTGGACGAACATGATCTTGCGCTTCGTCGCGCCCTTGGCGATTGCGGTGGTGATGTAGTCGCGCGATGTCTCTTCGACCATGACCGCGCGGTAGAAACGAGTGTCGTAACCGATGCCGACCACGACGCCAATGATGACAGGCAGCGCGCAGTACGTGATCCAGTTGCGGATGCCGGGCTCGTACCCGCTGCTGGCGAAGACCTCGAAGCCCAGCAACTCTTTGAGCCCGCCGGAGCCGATGGTTTGCCCGATGACGATGAAGACGACGACCGACACACTCATACCCAGGACGACGAAGAACATAAGGGTGCGGTCGAGCCAGGTACCGCGGAAATACGCCGAGAGCATCCCGACAAAGATCGCGACCGAACTGGTGAGGATCAGTGTCGGCACGGTCACTTTGACAGTGGGGGGAATCGCTTGGCGCAGTTTCTCGCCGACATTCTCGGATTCATACTGCCACGAGTTATACGGCTTGTCCTTCGTTCCGAAGTCAAGGCGAGCGATGCGCCACAAGAACTCGAAATACTGCGTATTCCCCGGGGAATAGATGCCGACGGCGTGCCGAGTTGTTCGTTTGACACCGTCGGAACCTACGTGCGTTGTAACGTACGAGCCAACCCTGAACCAGGGCTTGACGTTGGGGTCAAAGGGCTGCGACTCGCTCTCTGTCGCGATGGGCAGGAACGGACGGTCCAGTCCCATCGAGTGACGTTTGAGCGCGATCGACTCGGGTGTGACATTCTTCCCGATGTACGCCGCGACCGGATCGTTCACACGCAGCGCGGCCATCATGATCAAAATGATCCCCAGGTACACCGGGATGTTGTAGAGGATTTTTCGGAAGATGTACGCGTACATGAACTACACGACCACAAGAACCGCTCCGCTGAACCAACCGACGCCCGGCGGCCAGAGAGCCTGAGTATACAACCAACTCAATCGCTCGGGGGATCGCTCGTCGGATTCGATCGACTAACGACGGAACAGTCGAACTCGGTCGGTAACCACCGACCGCTGCATGGGCTGCTTGCATGACAGCGAATCGTGAAAAAGGTGTGATCAATTTGAGTTCTCGTAGACCGCCGCCACGAGTGCCGATCTCCGAAAATATGCCGGGCTGTATTCGGAACTAGACGCCGACTTCACCGATGCCGAGCGATTTCATTTTTTTGTAGAGCGTTGTACGATTGATTCGGAGTTCTTCCGCCGATCGTTGCCGGTTCCAACCGTTGGCCCTGAGCGCGCTGAGCAGGACGGCTCGCTCGGCATCACGCATGGCGTCTTCGAGCGAAACGGGCACATGCAAGGTGGGTGCCGTCGATGCCGGGCCGTTGTCCTTGTTCCGATCACGGGCTGCTTCTTCCCCCGCGGCGAAGGCAACACGATGAGCAAGCGTGTCCGAGTGGCTCCTCGCTGCTGTACCGGGCGGTGCTTCATTGGTGACGACCTGTTCGGGCAAATCTTCGATCGAGATCGTTGCGCTGCGCGTGAGGACGGCGGCCCGCTCGACGATGTTCTGGAGTTCCCGCACGTTGCCGGGATATGCGTAGCGCACGAGGGCGCTCATCGCGTCGTCGGAGAACCCGACCAACTGTTTGCCGAGTTCCGCCGCGTGCTTTCGGAGGAAATGTGAAGCGAGCGGGCCGATATCGCTCGTCCGTGCCCGGAGCGGGGGTAACTCGATCTTCACGACGTTGATGCGGTAGTATAAATCCTGGCGAAATCGCCCGTCCGCGACCAGAGTTTCCAGCGGCTGGTTCGATGCGATCACGACACGCACATCCACCTCGATGGTTTGGTTGGACCCAACTGGCTCGAAACGGCGCTCTTGGAGGACGCGGAGGAGTTTGAGTTGCATCCCGGCCGATGCCGAGTTGATCTCGTCGAGAAAGATGGTCCCGCCGTCCGCCGCGAGGAACTTGCCGGGCTTGTCGGCGTGCGCGCCAGTGAACGCGCCTTTGACGTGCCCGAACAACTCGGATTCCAGTAGTGTCTCGGGTATCGACCCGCACGCGAGTTCGACGAACGCCTTGTCGCGCCTGGGGCTGAGCCGATGGATCGCGTGCGCCACAAGTGATTTTCCGACGCCGGATTCACCGGTCATCAGCACGGTGGTTTTGCTGGGCGCCACGGCTTGAATAAGGTCGAATGTCTTCACCATACGGTGGTCCGAACCCACGATATTTTCCAGCCCGAAGCGGTCGTCCAACTGCGTCTTGAGCGCGTGATTTTCCGCGAGCAACGTGTGCTGTCGGATCGCGCGTTCAAGGGCGATGCGCAGTTCTCGGTCGATCACCGGCTTGGTCAGGTAGTCCACCGCGCCGAGGCGCACGGCTTCGACCGCGGTATCGATGGTCCCGTACCCCGTCAGAATAATGACCGCCGTCGTCGGGTATTCCTTGGCGATCCGGCGAAGTGTGGCAAGCCCGTCGAGCCGGGGCATCGAGATATCACATATCACCGCCGCGATGGGACGCGGCCCGACGGCACGCGGCTCGGATGTGTCTGCGTGTCCGCTGCTTGGCTTGGGTTTGCTTGCTTCGCTCAGCGCTCGCAGGGCTTCTTCGCCGTCGATTGCCGTGATGGCTTCGTACCCCTCGGTCTGAAGAAACTCGGCAAGCGATTCGGCGACGATCGGGTCATCATCCGCGACCAGTACGCGAACGGGAGTATCGCTCGGAGTCGTTGCCCGCCGACGCGAGGGTTCGCTGGTTGGCACCGCGAGTTTCATGCATCGCCCCCAGTGGACCCTGTATGAGCGTTCTGCTCGGACGCCGAGTGCGCGGCGGGCAAGACGACTGGCCACTCGATGCGCAGTGTGGCACCGGTGGTGAGTCCCGCTGGGTGAGTTGGACTGGCATGGATGAGTCGGATGGTTCCGCCGTGTGATTCGACGGTATCGCGTGCGAGTGCCAGCCCCAGCCCGCTCGAACCGGGCTTGGTGCTGTACCCGAACTCGAACACCCTCCCGGGTTGCCGGCGCAACTCGTCCGACAGACCAGCGCCATCATCGATGATGTCGATGCGCACCATCATCCGTGTCCCTTGGAGTTGATTCGCCGCGTCGTGTGTGCCCCGGTTCTCCACGGGCAGCACGCTCCCGAGGATGCGAATCGTTCCATCCCGCGTCGTCGTCTGGTCGCACGCCGTGAGTGATCGCTCGATCGACTCGATCCCGTTGCGGATCCCGGAGGCGAGAACCCCGAACATGCCGCTCGATGGGATCATCTCAAACTCGCTCGAGACCTGGAACGACAATCGTGCCCGTTGCTCGAACGCGACCGGGCCGAAGACTTCCACGGCGTGGCGCACAGTCTCGGCGAGTGAATATCCATCATCCCCGATCTGCATCGAACCAAGGCGAGAAGATGCGCCGGAGAACGATCGGACAAGCCCGGCCATTTGCAGCAGCCCCGACCGGAGTGCATCCAGTCGCGTCCCGACACTACCCGCACCGTCGGCGGTGTGTTCGTTTGCCGATGATGACTCCGAAGGGGGAACGCAGTTGTTCGCCCCCGGCGTAGCCTCGTTGGACACCTGCCGCTGGATTCCTTGCAGGCAACGCAGCGACCCATCCAAGATGTTCGCCAGTTCGTGGACCAGAGCCGTGATCTTCGTGGCGAGCAACGGCCCATCACTCGCGCCCATATGCGGGGACTTGGGGCGGACAATCGTCTCGCGTGGACGAGGCGACGGCCCCGCCGGGGTTGCCGGCTGCTTCCCCGGACCTGGCGGGCCGGAATCGTCCGGTTTCATCGGTGGTACATTCGACATCGCCTCTCTCATCGACGTTGCACTTGGGCAACTTGAACCCGGACGTTGCCGTTCCGCTACATTCGGAGCGGCAACTCTTGCGCCCTTTGTTGTATTCAGGAAACGCGGGTGTTCGTCGGCGGTACAACTCCAGTGACTCATACCTCCGGCTACGTCGATTCAAGATTCACGCATGTCGCTCATTTGGACGAAACATCGGCTCACGCGGCTTGTCTGGATTGATTCACGCCACCTGTGTCGGGCACCACATCGACCCCATCATCGTCTGCCTCACCGACATCGACCACGGCGTTCATTCGCGCCAAACGCTCTGAGTATTCACGCCGGAGTTCCACGACACGAACTCGCAGGTCATGCAGTCTGGTATGTTCTCGGTAATACGCCGCCAGCACATGCAGACAGCCGATTATGCACGCGGCGGTCACGATGCTCATCATCACCCATGTCTCGTTTGAGAACGACGCCATACATCCATCATCGACCCGGCGGGGCGGCTACTTCATGTTACAATCCGAGTGCGAACAGGCAGCGTCGGTCTGGGTCTGGAATGGCACACGCCTATTTGAGAAGTCACCAACCGAAGATCGGCACGGATACCGGACCACCGCCGACGGCTTCGCACTCAGGCTCTTGTAAGGGGACACCTTGTTGCAGACATTGATCAATCAAACAAGCCGGCGTGCGTGCCTCTCGCTGTGTGCGATTCTTCTGATCGTTTGTTGCTGCCCGCACGCGCCCGCGCAGGACAGCGCATCCGATGCGCACGCTCCCGGCGACCCTTTCAATACCGCTACCGGCGAAATCCTGATTGATCAAGCGAAAGGCTCTCTCGGTGCGGGTGGACGCTTCCGCCCAGGCGAGGTCACGCCCCTCGCGTTCACCATCACCGACCGCGGTACGGCCATCCGTAACGTTCTGCTCCGCCTTGAAACCGCCGACATCGATGGCGACACTACCAACTGGTCGCGCCCCATCACCACGACCCCGGGAAAGCCCGGCGTCGTTTGGCTCTACGCACGAATCCCCTTCAACACCGATTCTTTCACTGTCGGTGCATACGAAGCCATCGACCGAACTGGTACGGATCCAGACGATGCCAGCAAGGTCGTTTACGAACCGGGACGTCGCCTGGGTTCGGCGGGGTTCAGTTTCCGCAATCCCGTCGAGCCGTCGACCGCGATGATGCTGATCGTGGGCACGAACCGGGCCGGTCTGGATCCGTACACATGGCGGCTGAGCGCGCAGAACTCCCCGCCCCCGCTCGCCCACGAGCCGGTCGAACTCTTCCCCATCAAGCCCACGGATTTGCCCGACCGCGCGCTGGGCCTGCGTGGGTACGACGCGATTGTCTGGACCGGCTCGGGTGCCGACGAGCAGCCGGCCAAACTTTCGGTGCAGCAAGCCGACGCCATCCGCGAGTGGATCGCCGCGGGCGGGCACCTGATCATCGTTCTTCCAACCGTGGGCCAGACTTGGCTGGAAGGGAGCGCGAACCCGCTCGCCGACATCATGCCCGCTGTGGCGGCCACGCGCCTGGATAACGTCGATCTCGATGCCTTCCGCATGATGTTGACCCGCCGGGATCCGATGAAAGACGGCAAGGTCGTCCGCCAGATCGTGCTCCCGAGTTCCACCGTGCTGCACACCTTCGCGCCCCTCGCCGGCGCGGGCGTGCATGACGCGATTTCGATCCTGAACGCACCTGCTGCAGACACTGGACGATCAGAACCTGTTGTTGTTCGCCGTCTTTATAGTGCCGGCGCGATCACGCTCGTCGGGATCGATGCCACCCATCCCGCGTTGACCGGCGACTCGCTGCGGGCCGATTTTTTCTGGCACCGCGTCCTCGGCCGTCGTGGCGAACTTGTCAAGGCCGGCGCGCCCGATACCGATCCCACCCGCATCCCGACATCGCGCGAGCCAGCGGTGATGATCGACGGCGTCATCGACAACAACATCCAGCGCGACGCGCGTTCCGCCGGCGGGTTGCTTCTCGCGCTTGTCGTCTTCGGCGCGTTCTGGATCGTCGCTTGCCCACTCAGTTTCTTCATCCTCAAGAACCGCAAACTCACCCATCACGCCTGGCTCGCATTCGCGGCGAGCATCGCCGCCTTCACCGCCGTCTCCTGGACTGGTGCATCGCTCCTCCGCCAGCGCACGCCCGATGCACGCTTTGTTGCCATCATCGACCACGTCTACGGCCAGCCGCTCCAGCGATGCCGCGTGTGGGCCAACCTGTTCCTCCCCGAATACGGCACCCAGCGTGTCAGCATCGCCGACGCGGTCTCCAAGGAATCCAAGTGGCGTCCAATTCTCACACCTTGGGAGCCGAACGACACCAGCATCGGCACCAGCCCGTTCCCCGATGTTCGCGGATACGCCGTTGATTCTCGCTCCCCGGAGTCCATTGAGTTCCCCTCCCGTTCCACTGAAAAACGTGTCCAGATCGATTGGCTCGGCCCGCCTCGATGGAGTATGCCGCTGCCTCTACAACCCGACTCCGGCGTACCTCCTGTCTTTGGTGCTGAGATCCAACTCTCTCGCCTCGACCCGCCTGTCAGCGGTCGCTTCTTCTCAATCAACGGCACGCTGAAGCACAACCTCCCCGCGCCGCTCGAAAACGTTCAGATCGTGCTCGTCACCGGCCAATCCCCCCTTAGGTCAACTAACCCCACCGGCGATCTGCTGGCCAGCGCACGTGTCTGGACACGGAAGGACCCCTGGAACCCCGGCGATTCCCTTTCCCTTGATTTCATCAATCAAAGCGGCACCGACGCCATCACCGCATCCGATGCTCGCGGGTACCTCGATGGCCTTGTCCCCGGCCCGAGGAGCACCGGGATCGTCGACGCCAACGCCGAACTCCGGCGCGAGATGCGTGCCGATATCGTCAAGTACCTCAACCGCATCACGTTCTACAACGTGCTGCCTGTCTCCGTCGCGTTCGACGCTTATGCCCCGCGTGCGTCGGTTGTGATGCGCGAGTGTACCCACAACTACGACCTAGGCCGCTGGTTCACGCAGCCCTGCATCATCGTGACCGGCCACATCAAACGCGGCGAATCGCCTGTGCCGATCAAAGTCGATGGCACCGAAATCCAAACTACCGGTCACACGATGGTGCGCTGGATCTATCCGTTGCCCGCGAACCCGCCCGAGTTCCAGACCGCCGAGCCTACCGAAACCCAATGACCCTCCCCGCATCCACAGACATTCAGGGCGTGCTCACTCTTCTGCTCGGCGGCGGGCTCCTCGATGAGCCTCTCGCCGAGCGCATCTTCGAACTCATCCTCACCGGCCACGTCAATGACGCTCAACTCGGTGCGCTCCTCGCGTTCATCTCCGCCCGCGGCGCGACTGTCGACGAACTCGTCTCGGGCGTACGTGTGCTCCGTCGTCACATGGTTCCTGTTCCAGTATCCGCACACGATCGTTCCGGCGTCATCATCCTCGACACCTGCGGCACCGGGGGCGGCCCGAAGGTCTTCAACGTCTCCACGGTCGCCGCGTTTGTTGTTGCCGCCGCCGCGCCGGGCCGTGTCTCCGTTGCCAAGCACGGCGGGAAAAGCCGAACCGGGCGAGGCTCCGCCGAAGTCCTCGAGCACCTCGGCGTCAACATCTTGGCTTCGCCCACGGCGCAAGCGGCTTCGCTCGAACTCGCAGGGATCTGCTTCTCTTTTGCACCCCACCACCATCCGGCGATGCGACACGCCGCCGCCGCCCGAAAATCATTAGGGTTCCCCACCATTTTCAACCTCATCGGCCCGCTGAGCAACCCCGCCGGGGCGACGCATCAACTCATCGGAACCTTCGACCCCGTTGTTGCTCGCACGCTCGTGGAAGCGAATGTGCGGCTTGGCTCACGCCGCTCGCTTGTCGTGACCAGTCAGGATGGGCTTGACGAACTCACCACGACCGCGCCGAACGAACTATTGGAAGCCTCGCCCGCCGGTATAACCGAACGCACGCTCGACCCGCGCGAACTCGGATTCCCCCGGCGTGCCCTCGCGGAACTCCAAGTCCACACGCTTGCCGCGGCGGCGGCGCTGTTCACCGATATCCTCGCCGGCACGCCGAGTCCGGCGCGAGAGATGGTCGAACTCAACGCCGCCGCGGCCCTTTGGGTCGCCGGCGTCGCGCC
>JBGSIF010000151.1:0-10863 GCA_041742635.1 Phycisphaerales bacterium | reverse complement strand
GGCGGAACGGCCGTTCACACGGTGGCCGAGGCGGCGTATGTACTCAGCACGCTGGGGTGGGACCAGGTGGTGCCGTTTATGGTTGGGCGAACCGCCGAGGGGGCCACGGCCCCGGTCGAGGCGGTGGTGCCCGTGGTGCTTGTGCCCGCGACGGATGGAGAAGAAGACTGGCTCAAGAGCCGATCGGCGTCCGCGCTGCTCGAAGAGTTCGACCCGATGAGCGACCGGGCGTACACCAACACGGGGAAGGAGAAGCCGGAAGGTGTTCACACCCGTGTGGTGATGCTGCGAGAAAAACCAGTGCGGGTGGATGTGATGAACGGCGCGGTGCTGATGACTGCATGGAAACTCGACTCGGCAGGGCGTGCGGTACTCGGGCTGTTTGCCGCGCCCGAGGCAGACGGCGCGGTGAAAGTGGAGGTCGTGCGGGACGAAACAGGCAAGGTGGTTACGCAGAAACGATGGAACATCCGCGGTGAGACGATCAAGCAGTGAGTCGCCTGGTCGTGCCTTGATGCCCGTTGAGTATGAGCCGTTCGTTCTTCAATACAAACGTGAGTGTCGATGAAACGGAAGGCGACGAGGCAGGAGGGGTCGATGGATCGAACGAGGCAATGAGTCAACATGTCTGACCGCGTGTATATCACGGACGTATCACCCCGCGACGGCCTGCAGAACGAGCCTGGTGTGATCCCCACGGCGAACAAGATCGAACTTGTTCGGCGACTGTGCGACGCCGGTGTGGACGAGGTGGAAGTGTCGTCGTTCGTGTCGCCCAAGTGGGTGCCGCAGTTGGGCGACGCGGCGGAGGTATTCGCAGGCGCGTCGGGGTACAAGCGAGCGGGCATGATGTACTCGGCGCTCGCGCCGAACGAGAAAGGTGCGGCGGCCCTGCTCGCGGTGAACGATCAGGCTGGTCAGCGGGTGATCGACAAGATGAGCCTGTTCACTGCGGCGAGCGAGGCATTCAACCGGAAGAATACGAACGCTGGGATCGATGACTCGCTTGTGCGTTTCCGGCCTGCGCTCGGGATGGCGGCCCGAGCGGGATTGTGGGTGCGGGTGTATATCTCGTGTGTGATCGCGTGTCCGTATGAAGGGGAAATTTCCCCGAGGCGTGTGGTTGAAGTGTTGACAAAGATTGGTGAGATGCTCACGCATTCGGACTATCGGGCGGATGGTCCGCTCGGTGCGGGTAAGACGTTCGCGGGCGTGGAGATCGACCTCGGTGATACGATCGGGGCGGCGACGCCGGTGAAAACGGCGGCGCTGCTGGAATCGATCTACAAGGAAGAACGATGGGTGGCGGAGTTGGGGGGGCTGGGGCAAGGGGCGGGGTGGCGGTCGCCGCTGGTGCTTCATTTTCACGATACATTCGGGGGTGCGAGTGAATGCGTGAAGACCGCGCTGGCGATGGGTATCCGTTCGTTCGACGGGTCAGTAGGCGGGCTGGGCGGATGCCCATACGCGACGAGGGCAAACGGGGAACGAGCGCCGGGGAATATTTCGACCGAGGTATTGGTGCGAACCATTCACGCCGAGGGGCTGACGACGGGGGTCGATCTGGATCGGCTCGGGGAAGCGGGTGAGTACGCGAGGCGGATTGTGGGCGAGGCGAAGCCGGTGTGAGTGCGTCACCGACCGTACCGTTCGGTATGGTCAAGTCCCAATCGAGTTCAGGTGCAGACAGGTTGTCGGAAGTGCCGACGCAGGGTGGGCGGTTTGGTGCGTTCGGAGGGATGTATGTCCCCGAAACACTTGTCGCCGCTCTCGTGCAACTACGTGAGGTATATGAAGGCGTGCGCGGGGATGTGGGGTTCTGGCAGGAACTCGAAGAACTCCAGAAGCGGTTTGTGGGACGACCGACGCCGCTGTACCGCGCGGATCGGCTCACAGCGCACGCACGCGGTACGGATACACAGCGCGGCGCGACGATCTGGCTGAAGCGAGAAGACCTCGCGCACACCGGTGCGCACAAGATCAACAACACGATCGGGCAGGCGCTACTCACGCTGCGCATGGGAAAGAAGCGAGTGATCGCGGAGACCGGCGCGGGGCAGCATGGTGTGGCAACGGCGACCGCCGCCGCACACTTCGGGCTTTCATGCGATGTGTACATGGGGAGCGAAGATGTTCGTCGGCAGCGGCTGAATGTCGTGCGGATGCGGCTGCTGGGGGCGCGCGTGATCGAAGTCGATAGCGGTTCGCGTACTCTCAAAGACGCGACTAACGAGGCGATGCGAGACTGGATGGGTTCCGTACGTGACACGCACTACATTCTGGGTTCGGTCGTTGGTCCGCATCCGTTCCCGATGATCGTGCGGGATTTCCAGTCGGTGATCGGGACGGAAACCAAGTCGCAGTCAGTGGAGGCGTTCGGGGGCTTGCCCGACGCGGTGGTCGCGTGTGTCGGGGGCGGGTCCAACGCCGCGGGCATGTTCTATCCGTTTGTTGAGGACACTGGGGTCGCGCTCATCGGTGTTGAAGCCGGTGGGGCTGGCGCGGGCGTCGGGCAGCACGCGGCGACGCTCTCTCGCGGCTCGCCGGGGGTGCTGCACGGGTGCATGAGTTACGTGTTGCAAGATGCCAACGGGCAGACGGCGAACGTGCATTCGTGCTCGGCGGGACTGGACTATCCCGGTGTCGGCCCGGAGCACTCGTACTGGAAAGACGCCGGGCGGGTGCGGTACGAGTCCGTGATGGACGACGAAGCACTCGCGGCGTTCACCCTGCTGGCGCGACAGGAAGGCATCATTCCCGCACTGGAGACGGCCCATGCGGTGGCGTTTGCCGTGCGTCACGCCCGGACTCTGCCACGATCAGCCAATCTGGTCGTGAATCTCTCGGGCCGGGGAGATAAGGATGTCGACGAAGCCACTCGATTGCTCGGCGGGGCATAGGAAACGCAAGATCAGAGCGGGCGTTGTGTGTATGCTCTGTTGTGTGCGGGTGTGAGTGACACAGTGCGGGTTTGAGCACCTATGACCGAACGACTCCAGCAACTCGCCAGTCGGCTTCAGAGTTACCCGCTGTGGCAGGTCGCGCTGGAGTTGTCGCTGATCTGGCTTCTTGTGTACGCAGTAGTGCGGTTCATGCAGGGCACCCGCGGGGCGAGCGCGCTCAAGGGGCTGGTGCTGGTGCTGGTGTTCGCGGCCTTGGTCGTGCGGATTGTTGGGCAGCGGGATTCGTTCCAGCGATTGACCTTCCTGTACCAGAACTTTCTGCCGCTCGCGGTCTTTACGCTCATCGTTATTTTTCAGCCCGAACTGCGGCGTGGGCTGATCCGGCTGGGCGAACGCCAGATGTTCCGGCGTGCCGGCGTTGGCGTCGCGCCCGTGGTGGACGCGATCGTGGATGCGAGCGTGTACCTCAGCAAGGCGCGGTTCGGGGGGCTGATGGTGATCGAACGGGACAACTCGCTGCGCGGGTTGATCGAAGGGGGGGAGCCGATCGACGCGAAAGTATCGGCGCGTCTGCTCAAGACGGTCTTCTTTCCCGGATCCGACCTGCACGACCTGGCGGTGGTCATTTCAGGTAACGAGATCAAGGCCGCTGGTGTGCAGTTGCCGCTGGCGCACGCGGATGAAATGCCCGAAGAATCGCTTGGCTCGCGTCACCGGGCGGCGGTGGGGATCAGTAAAGAGTCCGATGCGCTCGTTGTGGTTGTGAGCGAGGAAACGGGCGCGATCAGTGTCGCGGAGCGCGGCCGGCTCGAGCGGGGGCTGAGCGGGGACGAACTGAGAAAACTGCTACGCACGCGGCTGAGCCGGGGCGCGGAATCGTGGGAAGAGCCTGCCGAGGCGGAGCGCGAGGCCGCCGCCGAGCTAGCGGACGAGGAGGCGCGGGAGGACGCGAAGGAACCGGTGGACGAGGCACGCGATCAGGCCGAACGGCGTGTATCGACGTCGAGCGGGGTCGGCGTAGCCGTGAACAAGCCGGGATGAACTAGGAGACGAGATGGGCGAACAGATCAAGACAGTGCTGCTCGTGACGTTGATCGCCGCGCTGATATGGATCTGGGCGGAGGGGGAGAGTTTTTCGTCGGTTACGGTGAACCCTCGCGTGAGTTTCGTGAAGGATTCGGGGGATATTGAGGTGGTGCCGGACGAAAACTGGCGGGGGACAGTGCGATTGCAGTTGGAGGGGTCCAACGTGGCGATCAAGCAAGCCGAGCAGTTGCTGGGCACGGCGTTGATACTCAAGCCCGGGCAGCCGGGGGTGCCACTGACCCCCGGCGATCGAGAGACGGTGAACCTGGTCGAGGTCGTGAAGCAGAACGCGTCGGTGCGGCAACTGGGGATCACGGTGGTGGACGTGGACCCACCGGATGTGGCCGTGAGTATTACGAGGTATGTCGAACGAGACTTGCCCGTGCGTCCGGACTTTCCGAGAGATATTGAACTCATGGGTGAGCCGACCGTGACGCCGGCGCGCGTGGTGGTGCGGATGCCGGAGCGACTGGCGGATCGGCTGACGGAGAACGACTTTGCACGGGTAACGGTGCCGAGGTCGGATGTGCAGGGGGCGCGAGAAGACGCCACACAGACGCTGCAACTCCCCGTCACGCTGCCGGGGCTGCTGTCGGGTGTTCGCGGGGTGGTGGTTGATAAGGAACAGGCAAGCGTCGCGTTCCGGGTGAGGAAAAACGTGGACACGGTGACACTGGCGTCGGTGCCGGTGTGGGTGTCGATCCCGCCGACGGAGACCTCGTCGTGGGATATCGAAGTGAAAGACATGTTCCTGCGGGATGTGGTGTTTACGGGTCCGACCGATCAGATCAGGCGAATCCGCGAACGCACCTTCGTCCCGATCGCGCAGGTGCAACTGACGAGCGACGAACTCGAGCGGGGCGTTTCATCGAAAGACGCGACGATCGACGGGCTGCCGGTCGGGATCGTCTTCGTCGCGCCGAGCAAGTCGGTGGGGCTGGTCGTCAAACGGCGTGCATCGGGTGGGCCGAATGAGGCGGGTGCAGGCGGTCGGGTTCAGGACATCGACGCAGGGGGATTTGTTCCAAGTCAAGCCCCAGCGCCGGCGGACGGGATTGAGCAAATACCAGAGGATCAACTTCGCTAGTGTTGAACCTGTTTGGGTATAGTTGTCTGTGCCGATCGGCTAAGCAGATCGGGATTTCACGGGGGTTCAATATGAAATCGTCACCCGTGATACAACCCCCAGAGTGTCCGAAGTGTGGGTACGAACTGACAGGACTGGAGCCGGTTGAAGGGCTTCTTCGATGCTCAGAGTGCGGCAAGCAGGTACACATTCGGGATCTTCCGGCAAGATACACGCTCCATCTCCGGCGATGTATCTTCAGACTCGCAGTGGTACCAACGCTCTATATCCTGGCTCTCTTGGTTCTTTGGCCAATCGATGGTCAAGCAGCAGCAGCCACTGCTTTCGTCGGGTACCCGATCGTCGGAGGGATAGTGCTTCTGACCGCCGTAGTGCTCTGGTACCGCTACCTCCGCGGTCCAGCCAGGAAGCAAGAGCGATCGGTGTTCATCAGCACGGTCCTGCTGATCGAAGTGGCGAGTTTTCTCTGTGGCGCGCTGGTCATGTTCGTCACGTTTGAGGTTTGGAATGGTGTGTAGCAGGCCTCCGACTGAGATCGGACAACATTTGAGCGTTTCTATTGCATGTCCCGTGTGTGGGTACGACTTGGCCGGCATGAGGCTGCATGAGCAAGATGTGCGGTGTCCCGAGTGCGGCTCGTCGCATAGCCTGCGTCAACTTGCGCGGGAATCGCCCGAGTTGCGCCGCGAGGCATGGCGGGTATGCCTCGCACCGCTACTTTCACCGATTCCGGTAATCGCGGCGATGCTGGTTGATGTCGGCCCGTCGGTCTTTGTGGCGATGATCATGCCGGTCGTCGCCGCGATGGTTTCGCTGCTGATGTTCGCTGTTCATGCGACGACGATCGAGTTGCCGGCGCGATCGTTGTACCGCATCCACTTGTTTTTGATTGGTGTGCTTGTTTGGTTTCTTTCAACGGCGGCGTGTGTGGTGGCCGCTGGTGTTGCGTTCGGCATCTTGGATTTGTTGATGAGTTGAAGTCGTGAGCCAGTCCACCGGCGATGGCAGATTCGTCGGTGCTGGCGCGACAGTTCTAGGGCCGTACAAGTTCGCACCTTGTGGTTCGATCGCGTACAGTGGTAGACCTTCAGCGCAAGCCCATCCGAGGCTCCGCGCGGGGGCATCCACGGACCCCTTGCACATGCCCGATACCACACCGCCGCTGCCGCCGAGTTCAACCGATCTTCCACCGGGCGGGGGTGGCTCGCCCGACTCGGGCGGGGGTGGAAATAGTGGCGGAAACGGGGGGCACATCGTGGATTTGCTGATCGAACGCGAACTGCAGGACTCGTACCTGACATACGCGATGAGCACGATCATGGACCGCGCGCTGCCGGACGTGCGGGACGGGCTCAAGCCGTCGCAGCGGCGGATCCTGGTGGGGATGAACGATCTGAACCTTCGTCCGGGTCGCAAGCACATGAAGTGTGCCAAGATCGTGGGCGATACGATGGGCAACTATCACCCGCACGGGGACGCCGCGCTGTACGGCACGCTGGTTAACTTGGCGCAGCGCTGGCGGACACGAGTTCCGCTGGTGGATCCGCAGGGGAACTTTGGTTCGCTCGACGGGGACGCGCCGGCATCGATGCGGTACACCGAAGCGAGGATGACGCACGCCGCGCTGGACCTGCTGGATGACGTCGGGCCGGAGACGGTGGATTTTCAGCCGAACTACGACGACCGGTTGGAAGAGCCGACGGTGTTGCCGGGGAAGTTTCCGAACCTCCTGGTGAACGGTGGGATTGGGATCGCGGTGGGGATGGCGACGAGCCTCGCGCCGCATAATCCGATCGAGGTACTGGATTCGATTGTGCGGGTGCTTGAGAAGCCGGAGATATCGCTGGCGGAGTTGATGGAGGACGAAGCGGAGGCGAACGGCCCGGGCGTCCCACCGGTCGACAAGGGTGCCGCGCAAAGCGATCCGGGCGGCGTGCCCGGCCCACTGGTAACGAAGGCTCGGCGGCTGGGGATCAAGGGTCCGGATTTCCCGACGGCGGGGATCATCCTCGGGCGGCGCGGGATCGTGGACGCGTACACAAGCGGGCGGGGGAAAGTGACGGTTCGCGGGACGGTGCATGTGGAAGACATGGGCGTGGCGGGTGGGCGGCAACAGATCGTCGTGGACACGATCCCCTTCGGGCTGGTGCAAGGCACGCTGATGGAGCGGATCGTCGATGCTGTGAAAGACGAACGTATTAAAGATATTTCCGACGTCCGGAACGAATCGGGACGCGAGGCGCAGAGCCGAATTGTGATCGAACTCAAGCGGGGGGCGGACGCGGCGGTGGTCGAGAATCAGTTGTACGAGTTCACGCCGCTGCAACAGACGTTCAGTATACATAACATTGCGCTCGTGAACCGGCAGCCCCGGACGCTGAGCATCAAGGAACTGATACACCATTACATCGAGCACCGCGCGGTCGTGATCCGGCGTCGGACGGAGCACCAACTGCGCGAGGCGCAGAAACGCAAGCACATCGTGGTGGGGCTGGTGTATGCGGTGTGCGCGATCGACGAGGTGATCAAGATCATCCGCGCGAGCAAGACGCGCGATCAGGCGATCGAGGCGTTGATGGCACGTTCGTACCGGATCGCGGCGGGGAGCGATGTGGAGAACCTAATTTCCCGCGATGTGGACCTGCTGGCGGAACTGAAGCGGGCGGGTGCGATGGGTGGGGCGGCGGGCGTGACTCTGACGCGAGTGCAAGCCGAGGCGATCGGGGCGATGCGGCTGATCCAACTGGTCAACATGGAAGTCGCGCGGCTGGTCGATGAACTGCTCGACCTGCAAACGAAGATCCGCGACTACAACGACATCCTGGCTCGGCGTGAGCGCATCGACGCGATTATCAAGTATGATTGCGACGATATGCGAGCGAGGCTGATCGCGTCCAAGCAGGCGCCGCGGCTGACGAGGATCGAAGAAGCCGACGGTGATATTAATATCGAGGCGTTGATCCAGCAGGACGAGGTGGCGGTTACGATCAGCCACCACGGCTATGCCAAACGGAGTTCGCTGGCAAACTACCGGCAGCAGGGCCGAGGCGGGAAAGGCATCATCGCGGGAACGACCAAGGACGACGATTTTATCGAACATATGTTTGTGGCCGGAACGCACGATGATTTGTTATGTTTCACGGACACCGGGCGGGTGTTCAAGATCAAGGTCTACGAGTTGCCGGACCTCCCCCGGACGAGCAAGGGGCGGCCGCTGGTCAACCTCATCGATCTGAAGAAGTATGACGAAGCCCGGCGCGCCACCGAAGCGGAAGCCGGCGAGGGAGACGAGTCGAGTGCGGTTGGCGATGGGAACAGGGCAGGCGCGAAAGGCGGTGAAACTGCCGGAGCCGGGAGCGCGACGGGCAGCCGGATGGAAACGGTTCGGGCGTTCCTCGCGATCAAGAACTTCGAGCAGAGCAGTTATTACCTGACCTTCGCGAGCAAGCAGGGGATCGTGAAGCGGACCGCGCTGAAAGACTACCGCAACGTGAGTAAAGCGGGGCTGAAAGCCGTCGGGCTCAAGCCCGGCGATGAGGTGCTCAGCGTCACGCTGACGACCGGGAACGACGACATCCTGCTCGCAACCGCACTGGGTCAGGCGATCCGGTTCGGGGAAGATGATGTTCGGCTCATGGGGCGGCCTGCGGCGGGCGTGAAAGGGATCGAACTAGCGGACGACGACGAGGTGATCGGCGTCGTGGCGATTCCGATGGCTCCGGACGCCGATGGGGATCTGATGACCGCGCCGGAGTCGCGGAACCTGCAACTACTGACGATCACACAGAAGGGGTACGGGAAGCGGACGCTGGTTGAGGAGTATCGAGTGCAGCCGGAGGTTGGCAAGGCGCGGTCGCAATCGCGCGGCGGGAAGGGGCGCGTGGATATTGACGCGAGTGAGCGGAACGGGCGAGCGGTCGCCGCGCTCGGTGTGCATGACGCGGACGATGTGGTGGTGATCTCGCGCAATGGGAAACTGGTCCGGATGCCTGTAAGCGAAATCCGCCAAACGGGGCGTGGAACCCAAGGCGTGCGTGTGACCAAACTGGATGAGGACGACGCGGTGGTCGCGGCGGCGCGGGTCGAGGAAGAAGCCGTGAGCCCTGAGACGGGCGAGGCGAATGCGGGCTGAATACGGCGCGACTTGCGGAGGCACGGCTTGCCCACCTGATCGATCTATGGCACGATCGTCTCCGGCGAGGTTGATGCACGGCCTTTGCCGGACAGATGTACGTCGCTACCCTCCGGCGTGTCACACCAGCCATTTCATCTCTTCGAAGTCGTCGGGGTCGAACTCGAGTACATGATCACGCGGCTTGACACGCTGGCGGTCGCGCCAGTAGCCGATCAACTGCTGATCGCGGCGGACGCGGCATCGCGCGGGGTGTCGCCCGCGGACGGGAACCCTGAGAATGATCCCGAGTTTGTCGGTCCGGCGGGGCCGATCGGATGGTCGAATGAACTCGCTCGGCATGTCGTCGAGTTTAAGACCGCCCACCCATTCCGAACACTCGATGGGCTTGCCGACGAGTTTCATTCGAATGTGAAGCGGGCGAATGCAACCCTCGCGGGTGTGGAAGGGGGCTGTTGCCTGCTCCCCGGGGCGATGCACATGTGGATGGATCCGCTGAGAGAAATGCAGTTGTGGCCGTATGGGTATAAGAATGTGTACGAGGCGTTCGACCGAGTGTTCTCGTGCAAAGGACACGGTTGGGCAAACCTGCAATCAATGCACATCAATCTCCCGTTCAACGGCGATGAAGAGTTCGGTCGTTTGCACGCAGCGATTCGATTGGCACTGCCAATCCTGCCAGCATTGGCGGCGAGTTCGCCGATCATGGAAGGGCGAGCGACGGGGCTGCTCGATAACCGGCTAGAGGTATACCGGCATAACTCCAAGCGAGTGCCGTCGGTGGCGGGGAAGGTGATACCAGAGGCGATCTACACACAAGCCGAGTACTCCTCCGAGATCTTCGAGCGGATCTGGAGCGATTTATCGCCGTTTGATCCAGATGGTGTGCTGCGGCACGAATGGGCGAACTCGCGCGGGTGCATCGCGCGGTTCAGCAGAGGATCGATCGAGATCCGCGTGATCGACGTACAGGAATGCCCGGCGGCGGATATCGCCATTGCGCGCGCGGTCATCGGGCTGGTTGAAATGCTCGTGAACAGCGAGGCGGCGGAGCGGGCGGGGAGTATGAAACGGCGCGAGTGGCCGGTTGAACGGCTGGCGGAGATTTTTCTAGCGTGCGTGCGCGACGCCGACGGCGCGGTGGTCCGCGATGTGGAGTACCTGCACGCGATCGGGGTCGAGGCGAGCGGCCCTATGACGGCGGGAGAAGTATGGCGCGAGATCGCGGCGAAGTTGCCAGCGGCGGCGCGGTCGAAGGAACTCGGCGTGATTCTGTCGCAGGGATGTTTGGCGCGGCGTATGCTCAAGCAACTCGGGCTGGTGCCGGGAAGCACCGTGGCGCTCACGGAGGCGTCGGGGCTGCGAGCGATGCGGGTGTGTGCGTCGTCGTTGGCCGGGTGTCTGGCGATGAACGAAATGCTGCCGGGGTAGGGGGGGAATTCCCGAGGGCCATTGGCATCTGCCACTGCCTACCTGAGCGCGAGCGGGTCGAGAGTCATCCCCGTACGAGGACAGCTAGAGCACTTTCTCCGACTTCGTAGCGAGTAGTCCGCAATGGCGGAAAAAGCCGACCGCGTCGGAGGATGTCACGTTGTCGAGCACGCCCTGCATCGCGCTCCAGAGTGCTTCCTTCGTCCGGGCGGCCAGAGTTCTCA
>JBGSIF010000150.1:0-4397 GCA_041742635.1 Phycisphaerales bacterium | reverse complement strand
TGAGAACTCTGGCCGCCCGGACGAAGGAAGCACTCTGGAGCGCGATGCAGGGCGTGCTCGACAACGTGACATCCTCCGACGCGGTCGGCTTTTTCCGCCATTGCGGACTACTCGCTACGAAGTCGGAGAAAGTGCTCTAGTCGATCTACGATGACATATGCTCGTGTGCTACCAGTGCTTCAATCACAGTCCAACACTTAAGGCTAAGTTCGACGCCGACGCCAAGCCCGGCGGGTGTGAAATCTGCAAGGTCCGGCGCACCGGTGTTCTTGAAGCCTCGGAACTCTCGGAGTTGTTCGTCGGTCTCAGCAGGCTCTACGAGGTCGCAGAGTCGGGCGTGCATTTCTATAGCGTTAAAGTCGAAGACGATGTCATCGAAGGTGGTGACACTGGAGAGGTGCTGTCGCATCTTCTCCAAGGCGAGTGGCCCATCTTCGCCGACGGCATGGACCATGCGGACATCGAATCGATCCTGAGTGAGGTGTGGCCCGACTACTCGTCTGATCTGTATGTCAAGGAACCGCCCTGGGCTTGGCATCCCGACGACGAGTGGCAAGTGATCAAAGGCCACGTGATGCATGAACGGCGTTTCTTCCACGAAGACAGCAATGACGAATTCACAAACCTGCCTACTTTGCTGGGTCCATTCATCGAACGGCTCACGACCAAACGCGCGGGCGGCACATGGGTGCGAGCGCGTATTCAAGAAGCCAAGGACAGGATCATCCCTCTCGACGAGATGGGCGCACCGCCCAAAGAGCGAGCCACCGCGGGACGAGCGAACCCCACCGGCATTTCCTATCTCTATTTGGCATCAGATCCGCTGACGGCGTGCGCGGAAGTTCGCGCCGAACCGGGACATGGCGTCACCATCGCCAAGTTCAAGATCCCCGCCAAGATCAAAGTACTGGATGTAGCCACGATCATGCGCGGCATTGACCCGTTCGCGCACATCGATCTCAAGGGCGAGGTCGAGAAGTCCCAACTTGTTCGCGCGTTCGCGCACGATCTAAGTCGCCCCGTTCTCGCGGAGGATGCGCCGCTCGACTATGTGCCTACGCAGTACCTCGCCGAGTACTTCGTGTCCCAGGGTTTCGATGGCATCCGCTACAGAAGTTCAGTCGCGGAAGGAACCAACCTGGTGCTGTTCAGGCCACAGAAGGCAAAGCCAGTCAGCGTCAAGTCACTCTTCGTGCACGCCAAACATCTCACGGTCGTTGATGCCTCGAAGCCGAGGACTATCGAGTACCGCCACTCTGGCCGACGCGCCAAGTAAGGCGGGTGGCCCTGAAGTCTGACGTGGCAGGTGGCCCTGATGTCGTTGGGTGTGGTCGGGTCAACGAAGCACCGAAGTCGTCGTCAAACGGGGGGGAGCACGAAGACATCGGCGGCACGACTTCGGGGCCACCGGCCTACATCATTACTCAGGGGGGCCCGCCGGAGGATCTCTACGACTTGTGAACAAGTAAGTGACCGCTGCACCGCCAGCAGTAGCCAAAAATGTCCTGGCCCACTCACGAGATTCGCTATAGCATGATTCACAGAATACCAGTAGCCCGATCGCAGCAAGGACTATGGCGGACACGATCCCAACAGCAGTCCATGCTTTCAGAATCCTGAGTGTTTGAGATCGCATAGCTTCTCCTTACATCACCGAGTGGGATTTCTTGCAGCGTGTCAGTGTAGGCGTCCAGTCCTGATGCATTGACGTGGACGGCGGGTGGCCCCGAAGTCTTGACGTGATCGCGACACCAGGCCGCCGTATCAGGGTCCATTCACCCCGCGCTGTTCAGCCGCCATGCCGGCTCGGACATCGCTCTCGATGCGAAGAAGCGTTCCGGCTGCCGCGGTGATGATGCACCCGCATTCCGGGCACGCCGCCGTCTCGGGCGCCAGTCCCCTGAGAGCGTATCCGCACTTCACGCACACCGGCACGCCCGATTCCAACAGGCATTGTCGCAGGTGTTTGGCCGCGGCGCGCCGGTGCTGCCAGCGGGTCGTCATAAGCATCACCCCGATTGCCAGAATCAGCGCGGCATCCCCGACCCAACTCGCCCGCGTCCAGCCCGACATGACTTCCCGGATCACGAACATGGTGACCACAATCGCCGCCACGTTTACCCCGATGAAACGCACCGTGCCCCACCCATGGAACGATTCCGCCAGCGACGCGATCCCGCGGTCGCGCGCCTCCGCCGTTCGGAAGAGTGACAGTTCGTCGAGGGCCGAAAGCGACGCACGAAAAATCCAGGTATTGATTCGAGGCATGGCCATTTCAACTTCTATTCAAGCCTGACAAGGCAGTGGCCCTGATGTCGTGGGGGGTTGTCCGGAAGTCTAGACGTGGCACCGAAGTCCTCGTCAAACGGGGGGGAGCACGACGGATTCGGTGGTAAGTCCAGACTCCCGGGCCATCCGCCACATCGTCCCATCCCTCCCATCCAACCCATCGACCCCAACTCACCACTCCCGCTGTCCGAGAACTCGCTTAATCAGGCGGCTGCTCGTCTGAATAGACGTAGAGAGTGTTTCCGGGTTGCACGACAAACGCTCATTCGGTACACTCCAAACCAAAGGAGAGACATCATGATTTGTACTGCTTCGCGGATGGTTCGCGGCTTCCTGTTCCTCGCGGGCGTGGCGGCGATCCAGGGTGCCCGAGCCGACGTCGTTTCCACATTCGACACCAGTACGGAGGGATGGACGCTTATCAACGGCGGCTCCAGCCTGACGTGGAGCGCAACACTCGGCAACCCCGGCGGCGGCATCAGCGGGAACGACTCGGTCAGCAATCAGTTGTGGTACTTTTCCGCTCCGGCGGCGTTCCTCGGGGATCAATCCGGCGTGCTCGGTGGGACGCTGACGTGGGACCGGCGAAACCTCGGGGGCTCGAGCGCGGCGGGGCAGGCGCCGGACGTCATTCTTCAAGGCGCCATGCTGCGCATCGGATTCGCGATCCCCGGTAACATTGACCTGCCGACCTGGCAGACCTTCTCCGTCCCGGTTTCGTCCGCGGGGTGGTATATCGTGCCCCCGTTCCCGTCCTCGCCGCCGACCGGTGCGTCGATCACCCCGGAGCAGTTTGCGAGCGTCCTGTCGTCGCTCACCGCGCTCTATATCCAGGGCGAGTACCGCAACGGCGACGACACCGGCGCGCTGGACAATGTCGTGCTGCGCGGGGTGTGCGCTGCCGATATCGACGGCGACGGCACCGTGACGTCCAACGATCTCTTCGCGTTCCTCACCGCGTTTTTCGAGGGTAACGCGGATTTCAATGACGATGGGATGACCAGTAGCACCGACTTCTTCGATTTTCTCGTGGCCTTCTTTCAAGGCTGCGCGTGAGGCTGGCGGCCCGGAAGTCTTGACGTGGCACCGAAGTTGGGCCTGCATTTGAGGCCCGACTTCGGTGTCGTTGCGTGTCGTCGGGTCAACGAAGACACCGAAGTCCTCGTCAAACAGGGGGGGAGCACGGCGACATCGGTGGTACGTTCAAACTCCCGGGCTTCCCAGCCGGGCGTATCATGCTGCCCGAGCGGCCCGTCGGATGTCCGTGGGTCGCGTCAGCAGTGATTTGTGTGAAAAGGTATCTTGCCATGAACATCATCGTGCGAGTGCTTGGCGTTCTGATGCTTGCCGCCGCGGCGGGGTCTACACCGGCGATGTCACAGCCCGTTTCTCCGGCGGCTCCGACCGCCCCCCCTCCGGCGGTTCAGACAGCCCCCCTCGATCCGGAGGCGCAGCGGGGGTTGATGCGCACCGATGCGCTGCGGCTGCTGAGCGAGGCCGACCAACTCATGGCCGACAGCCAGAACGCGCCGGCGTTCGAGCGGCTCGCGAACATCAAGAAGAACTTCATGAGCGTGCTGGACGCCGAGGAGACGACGACGGTGGACCGGCTCTTCGAGCAGGCCCGCTCCGCGCTGGGGCTGCAGGTACTCTCCGACGGGCGCGTACTTCCGATGACCAAGGACGAAGAGATCGACGGGCTGCTGCTGATCCTGCCGGGGTCGTATGTAAGTGTTGCAAGCGAAGCCGGGGAGGGATCTACTGGGCTGACGTACAACGCGGCACGGGTGCTGATCGATGGACTGACCAACGCGATCTACTTTGAGGTCGCGCGGATGGACGACCCCGCCGCCCCATTCCGGCAAGGGGTGATCTCGTTCGTGCGGATCGGCGGCTCGCTGCGGCTGCGGGTGATGGATATCGCCAGCCCGCCGCTGCGGGAAGCGGTCGTCGGGCTGTGGGCCGCGCCGGAGGTCTTCCCGTCGTTCGCGGTGTCGAACCTGACGATCAACACGGAACTCACGGTGTCGCGCGCGGACGACGGCTCGGCATACATCGCGGCGACGGATCGCCCGTTCCCGTCGTTCGCGGCACAGGCGGTGCAGGTG
>JBGSIF010000149.1:0-2019 GCA_041742635.1 Phycisphaerales bacterium | reverse complement strand
TGAGAACTCTGGCCGCCCGGACGAAGGAAGCACTCTGGAGCGCGATGCAGGGCGTGCTCGACAACGTGACATCCTCCGACGCGGTCGGCTTTTTCCGCCATTGCGGACTACTCGCTACGAAGTCGGAGAAAGTGCTCTAGTTGCGTTCTCTTCCGCCTTCCGGGGTGCCACACGAACAGGCGGCAGCGCCGCGGTCCCGTTGTGGCCGCCCCCCTCTCCCGCGCGTAGGACCCAAACATCTTGCGCTCCGGCGATTTCGACATCGTCATTCGTCCCGCGCTGCCCCGTGAGCAGCGAGGCGAACGCGAAGGGCATCAGTTCCAGCACCCGCAGCGGGTCGGCTTCAATGAGGACCGGGATCTTCTTCGGGTTCAGCGCCTGCCCCGGCTCCAACACCTCGCCGTAGTTCTGCGGCGACCGGCGGAGGTCCTCCCAGTGCGGGCTTTGCCGCAGCAGCCCCTCGAACATCGCCGGGGCGTACCCGTGCTGGTTGATCGCAAAGTAGTTGCGGATTTCCTTTTCCAGGATCGCGCCGGTCGTCCCGCCGGATTGAAAGGTCGTGACCATCCCCCGCATCTCTTCATGAACCATGTCGCGCATGCGCCGCTCGAACTGCGAGAGTTCGCGCTCGTGCTTCTCCTGTACCTCCTTCATACTCAGGATCTCGTGGCGTGAGTTCACCCGCTCCACAAGATCGACGGCGCGGGTGACCACGGTGCCGCCGGGCACGACTAACTCGAAGGCGGTCTTGAGGCCGCACATGAGGGTTTCGGAGACGGCGATTCGTTTTCGTGACGGAGCAGTAGGCAAGGCAGTCCCCTTCGCGTGGAGGCCGCCGGCGGGTGCCGGGTGGTGGATGGTAGTGGATTGTTGGTGATCGGACGCCGGTGATTTCGAGTCTGAGGGTGAGGCGGGAGGGGCGGGGAAGCGGGGAGCAAAAATATTGGCTTTGGAACCGGCCCCAGCCTGCGGGTTGTCGTTCACGGGGTTATGCTATTTACAGATGCTCGAAGCACCGGCACAACCGAGTCCCCCCCGCACGCAGCCATCGGTCGCACCGGGTGCGCACGGCGGGGTGCCGCGCCCGTTGTTGGAAGTTCGCAACCTCTGCACGCACTTTCCCATCCGCTCGGGGATTCTCCAGCGGGTCACGGGGCATGTGAAGGCGGTCGATGGCGTGTCGTTCACCATCGGGACCGGGGA
Organism: Phycisphaerales bacterium; assembly: GCA_041742635.1. Lineage (GTDB taxonomy): Bacteria > Planctomycetota > Phycisphaerae > Phycisphaerales > UBA1924 > JTS-AC122. The sequence goes on along the minus strand of JBGSIF010000149.1, from coordinate 816 downwards.
GACGCTCGGGCTGGTGGGCGAGTCCGGGTGCGGGAAGACGACCGTCGGGCGCACGCTGCTTCGGCTGATCCCCGCCACGTCGGGTGAAGTGCTGTTCGAGGGCAAGGACGTGTACACGGCGCGCGGGGCCGAACTCAAGGCGCTGCGCCGCCAGATGCAGATCATTTTTCAGGATCCCGGCGGCTCGCTCAACCCGCGTATGCGCATCGCGTCGATTGTCGGCGAGCCGCTGTTGGTGCATGGGCTGGTGGAGGCGGGCGACCGCGAGTTGCTCCGGCACAAGGTCGAAGAACTGCTAGAACGATCGGGGATGCCCAAGTACGCCGCCGATCGGTATCCGCACGAGTTTTCCGGCGGGCAGCGCCAACGGATCGGCATCGCCCGCGCGCTGGCCCTCCAGCCCCGGTTTATTATCTGCGACGAACCCACGTCGGCCCTCGACGTGTCGATCCAGGCTCAGATTCTCAATCTTTTGACGGACCTTCAGCGTGACTTCGGGCTGTCGTACCTCTTCATCAGCCACGATATGGCGGTCATACAGCATGTATGCCGCCGGATCGCGGTGATGTACAAGGGCAAGATCGTCGAGGAAGGCACGCGGGAGGAGATTCTTCGCCGCCCACAGCACCCCTACACGCAGTCGCTGCTCAGCGCCGTCCCGGAGACCGATCCGCGGCGCAAGAAGAAGCGGGTGGTGTTCGATGGGGGACTGAGGTAGATTCTCGTGAAGCAGGCATCGCCACTTATCGTGAACCGGGTACCCCCTTCAACAACACCGTGCGGATGCTCCGCGTCCACGCGCGCGGGCGAGAGCGC
>JBGSIF010000148.1:0-31483 GCA_041742635.1 Phycisphaerales bacterium | reverse complement strand
GCACGGCTCGTCGGCGGCGTTCGTCGCCGGGGGCGTGGCGAACGAAACACGCCGGCTCGTCGTGCTCGTCGTCGCCCATCTCGACGACGCCGATGAAATCGTGGATGAACTCGCGGGCGTCGGGGTGGATGCGATGCGGTTCCCCGCGCTGGAACTCTTGCCGGGAGAAAGCAACGTCAGCATCGAGCTCTTCGGCGAACGGCTTGGGGTGGTCAAGCGGTTGCTGGGTGGGGCGAAGGAGGGGCCGAGCGGCAGCGGATGGGTGCTGGTCTGCCCGATTCAGGCGCTGATGCAGGGAGTGCCGAGGCCGGAGACGCTTGAGCAACTCACGCGCACGGTGCGTGTAGGCGACGGGATCGGTCCTGGGCAACTGGCGCGCTGGCTCGAGCAGGCGGGGTACGAGCGGCTCGATGCGATCGAGGAGCCGGGCGACTTCGCGGTGCGAGGGGGGATCGTTGACGTGTTCCCAACCGCGGGCAGGACGTTTGGGCATTCGAGCCTTGATACTCCCCACTCGGAGAGTGGGGCTACCTGGAGTGGGACTACCCGGAGTGGGTCGGCACAGGGCGGCGAGGCCGTCCCCGTGCGAATCGATTTCTTTGGGGATCAAGTGGACAAGATCAGCGAGATCGACCTGGAGACGATGGCTTCAGACCGGTCGCTTGATTCTGTCGAGCTCGTGTCAGCATCGCTCGATAAGGTGCAGAACGATTCGCGCGTGATCAATCTGCTGGAGTTGATCGGGGGTGCGGGGCGAGTCGGCAGCGAGGCATCAGCGGCAGTCGTGATCTTGCACGAGACGCTGGAAGTGACGGAGCAGGCGCGGGGATATTTCGAGCGGGTGTCGGATTCGAGGGGGATCTTTGGGCCACCGGCGGTGATCAAGTTAATGCAGGAACGGGCTGGTTTCGTCGAACTCAACCAGTTTTCGGGGGCGAGGATAGCGAGCGACGCGGCGGTGGAAGTCCCGGTCTCGCCGGTGCCTGCGCTTGCGAAGGACGCCGGCGATGCGGTGAAGGAACTCGCGGGGTACACGGCGACCCACCGCGTCTGCGTGTGTTGTCAGAACGGGGGCGAACTCCAGCGGCTCAGTGAGTTGGTCGCGGAGTTCGCGCCGGACGCGACCGAGAAGATCCAAGCGGTGGTGCAATATGTGCATCGGGGTTTTGTCTGGGATGAAGGGCAACGTCAGGCCGTCAGCCCGTCACGGAGTCAATCCGTTGGGCCGTCTTCGTCGGTGAAGGACACCGACTCCTCGTATCTTCCGCTCTTTGTCCTGCCGTACCACGAACTGCTGCACCGCTTTGAATCCCGCGGCGGGCGCGGCGGGCGTCGAGGAGGAGGGCGGGGTGGGAACGAAACCAAACTGCGTGCCGGCCGCGCAATCGATACGTTCCTCGATTTCGATGCCGGGGACTATGTGGTACACCGCGATCACGGGATCGCACGGTTCCTGGGTCTGGCGGTGATGCCGTCGCGCCAGGTGCAGAAAGACCTTTCGGGCAAAGAACTCGACGCGATGCTCCCGAGCAGCAAAGCGGCGCAGGACGCCGCGAAGAAGGCGCAGAGGCTGGCGAAGAAGGGGATCACGACCGCTGGTCGGGGCGCGGATGAGTTCGCGGGTATGGAGGAGTTCCTCTCGCTGGAGTTTGCCAAGGGCGCTAAGTTGTACGTGCCGGCGACGAAGATTGATCAGGTGCAGAAGTATGTGGGTGGATTTAGGGGCACGCCGCAAGTTTCGGCACTCGGCGGAGAGCGATGGCGGAATCAGAAAGAACGTGTGAGCGAGGCGGTACAGGATTTAGCCGCGGAGATGCTGCGCATCCGCGCAGCCCGCGAGCATCTGCCGGGGATTACCTACCCCGCCGACACCGGGTGGCAGAAAGAGTTCGAGGCCGAGTTCCCGTTTGAAGAGACCGAGGACCAACTCGCCGCGCTCATCGAGATCAAGCGCGACATGTCCGGCGCGAGGCCGATGGACCGGCTGATCTGCGGCGACGTCGGGTTCGGAAAAACCGAACTGGCGATCCGGGCGGCGTTCAAAGCGGTGGAGTACGGGAAGCAGGTGGCGGTGCTGGTGCCGACGACCGTGCTCGCCGAGCAGCACGGGCGGACTTTTTCTTCGAGGTTCGCGGATTATCCGTTCAAAGTCGAATCGCTCTCTCGCTTCAAGACGACCAAGGAAGAGAATGACATCCTCGCTCGGCTGCGCAAAGGGCAGGTCGATGTCATCATCGGTACGCACCGGCTGCTGTCGAAAGACGTGAAGTTCGCCGACCTGGGGCTGGTGGTGATCGATGAGGAACAGCGGTTCGGGGTCGAGCACAAGGAGCGGCTGCTGTCGCTGCGCATGACGGTGGACGTGATGACACTCAGCGCGACTCCGATTCCGCGGACGCTGCACCTCTCGATGCTCGGGCTGCGGGATATATCGAGCCTGACGACCGCGCCCATGGACCGTCGGGCGGTGGTGACGGAAGTGATCCCGTATAACACACGGCGCATCCAAGCCGCGATCGCGCGTGAACTCGCGCGCGACGGGCAGGTATTCTACGTGCATAATCGTGTGCACGACATCATCAGCGTCGCCGACGAGATCCAGAAACTCGCGCCCGAAGCCAAGATTGTCGTCGGGCACGGGCAGATGCCCGACCGGGAACTCGAAGACGTGATGCTCACGTTCATGCGACGAAAAGCGAACATCCTGGTCAGCACGACGATCATCGAATCGGGGATCGACATCCCGACCGCGAACACGATGATTATCGACGACGCCGATCGCTTTGGCTTGTCGGACCTGCACCAGTTGCGGGGTCGGGTGGGGCGGTACAAGCACCGGGCGTATTGCTATTTGCTCTTGCCGGAGAACCGCAACGTGGCAGAAAAAGCGGTCAAGCGGCTCAAAGCAATCGAAGAGTTCTCGATGCTCGGCGCGGGGTTCAAGATTGCGATGCGAGACCTGGAGATCCGCGGGGCTGGCAACATTCTGGGGCCGGAACAGAGCGGGCACATTGCGACAGTCGGGTATGAGATGTATTGTCAGTTGCTCGACCGCGCGGTGAAGGAACTTCGCAATGAGGTGGTCGTCGTTCCGAGTGAAACGGCCATTGAGATCGGGGCGACAGGGCTGATCCCCAAGGCGTACATCCCGAGCGACCAGAGGCGGATGGGCGCGTACCGCCGGGTTGCGCTGGCGGCGTCGCGCGATGAACTGTCGCAGGTCGAGCAGGAGATGAAGCAGGCGTACGGGGAGCCGCCGGGGGCGACGCGGCGGCTGCTCGAACTCGCCGAGGTGCGGGTAGGGGCGAATCGGCTCGAGATCCGGTCTCTGACACGGCGTGGTGCCGACCTGATTCTGCGCGTTCCCGTCACGCGCCTGCAAGAGGTCGTGAACCGCTTCAAGGGGGAAGGGATCGAGGAACCGCGGGATCGAGGGATCAAGGCAGAGAGTCAGGGGCGCGCAAATACTGCGCCGAGCGGCAAAACCGGCCACGCGGCGATCGCGCAACAATCGATGGAGGGCGCGTCGCAGCGCACTTGGCACGTCGTTGGATTTCCCCCTAAAAAAGGGGAAGAAATGTGCGAGATCTATGCTCGGCCACCGACTGTATATATGCAGGGTGAGACGTTGCTCGCGGTCTTGCGCAAACGATTATCCACATGAGTTTGTCACGTTTGTCCAGATGATTACCGATAGGCATGACGCTTGAGGTGCGATCATCGCACCAGTGTTCTTCCTTCGATGGGGTGTGTTGAGCGGGGTTCTAATCACGCTTGTGGAAAGGTGTTCTATGAACTGTGTAGTTGGACGATCGGGATTGATGATGCTTGTCGTCGGTGCGGCGGCCTCGCTGACCGGTGCGCAGTCGGTCGGTTCGACCGATGAGGTTCGTGCGGTCGTCGCGGACATGCTCGCGGACGCGGACTCGCGGACCAGCCTGCTCGCGAGCGAAAGTGGGCACGACGGGAAGTTTTTCCTCGCGTCTGACGATGGCAACTTCCGGCTCAATTTCGATGGGCTGATCCAGTTCCGGTACATGGCCAACTTCCGCTCCGACGACAACGCCAACGAGTTCGAGCACGGCTTCCAGAGCCAACTCACCAAACTCCGTTTTTCGGGGAATGTCGTCAACTCGAACTGGTTCTACAACATCGAAGCGAACTTCCTGCACGACGGCGGCACCCTGACACTCGAAGACGCCTTCGTCGGGTATAAGTTCTCGCCTGAATGGGCGATGACGTGGGGACAGTTCATTGCACCGGTACTCCGCGAGTGGATGATGGATGACCGCTACAACCTGGCCGCGTCGCCCTCGATCACGCAATCTGCATTCAACCACGGACGTTCGCAAGGCGTAGCGCTTTCCTACACCGGCAACGACTTCTTGGTCGTCGGAGCGTTCACCGATGGTGCCTCCACCCAGAACTCGGATTTCACTTCGGCTGTCGAGGCGGACTGGTCATTGACGGGTCGCGCGGCGTGGAAAATGGCTGGTGATTGGGCCGCGTTCGATGATTTCACATCGTTCAAAGGATCGAAGTTCGCTGGGATGCTCGGCGGAGCCGTTCACTACCAAGGCTCTTCAAACACCAGCGCGATCACCGATACTGACTCGAAGGTGCTGTTGTACACGGTCGATGCCCAACTCGAAGGCGACGGCTGGAACGCCTGGGGTGCGTTCATCGGGCGCAACATCGAGTCCCGTAGCATGGGCTCCGACGGCGACACCGACGACTTCGGCGTCGTGGTGCAGGCGGGCTTGTTCATCAGCGAGAAAGATGAACTCTTCGCCCGGTTCGACTCTGTGATCCCGGACAGCGACCGGGCCGGCGATCCGGACCCTTTTAGCACGCTCACGGTTGGGTACAACCACTATTTTGCCCGGCACGCCGTGAAGTTTGTCGCTGACATGCAGTACTGCTTTGATGCGATTGTGGACACCGCCGCGGTCGTGACCGACAACGACACGGGCCTCTTGGGAGACGTGGACGACGGCGAGATTATCCTGCGTGCGCAGTTCCAGTTGATGTTCTGAGTCGGGTTGGGCTCCGTCGTTTTCGATCGAATCCTCATCGCACCGCCCGCGAATGTTTCGCGGGCGGTGCTATTACGTTCTCGAACAGGGGGGACAGCGTTGTTCGATTGTTCACATACAAGACTTGACTATCCACAAATCATTTGCTAGATTTGGACATGTTTATCTTGTATTGAAGACAATCAGGGGATGGGCGGAGTAAACGCTCAGGAGAAAGGAGTCGTCATGGAACTTGGAGTGCGGACGAAATGGGGTGTCGTGATCGTTGTGGCGGGGTTGCCGGTGTCATTGGCGGCGGCGCAAGAAGGAGCGAACGGAGACGAGGTACGCGCGGTCGTGGCGGAGATGCTGGCCGATGCGGATGGTCGAACCAGTCTGCTCGGCAGCGAGAGTGGCCATGATGGGAAGTTCTTTCTGGCCTCGGATGACAGTAACTTCCGGCTCAAGGTGGACGGGCTGATCCAGTTCAGGTATACGGCGAACTTCCGCTCTGATAACACGGAGAACGAGTTTGAGCCGGGGTTCCAGACGCAGAACACCAAACTGCGTTTGAGCGGTCAGGTGGTGGATTCCAAGTGGTTGTATAATGTGGAGGGGAACTTCTCGAGTGATGGCGGCGGGTTCACGCTGGAGGATGCGTGGGTGGCGTACAAGTTGTCGCCGGAGTGGTTGGCGCTGTGGGGGCAGGTGAAGGCACCGGTGTTGCGAGAGTGGATGGTGGACGAGCGGTACCAACTGGCTGCGGGTCGATCGATCACGCAGCAGGCGTTTAACCACGGGCGTTCGCAGGCGGTGGCGTTGATCTACACGGGCGAGGACTTCATGGGCGCGCTGGTGTATTCCGACGGCGCGTCGTCGGCGAACACGGACTTCATATCGAGCGCGGAGGCGGATTGGTCGCTGAGTTCGCGGCTTGGTTGGAAGATGGCCGGGGACTGGTCGGCGTTCGACGACTTCACCTCGTTCAAAGGCTCGAAGTTCGCGGGGATGCTCGGCGGGGCGGTCCACTATCAAGGCTCGGCGAACACCAGCGCGATCACCGACACGGACAACAAGATCCTTCTGTACACGATTGACGCGCAGTTCGAGGGGGACGGCTGGAACGCCTTCGGGGCGTTCATTGGGCGGAACATCGAGTTCCGCAGCATGGGGAGCGACAGCGACGTGGATGACTTCGGGCTGGTGCTGCAGGGCGGGTTCTTCCTGAGTGAAAAGGATGAGATCTTCGCACGCTTCGATATGGTCATGCCCGATGATGACCGCGCCGGTGATCCGGATTCGTTCAGCACCCTCACTGTGGGGTACAACCATTACTTCGCGCGACATGCGGCGAAGTTCACGATGGACCTGCAGTACGCGTTCGACGCGATCACGGACACGGCGGCGGTGCCGACCGACACGGACACGGGCCTGCTGGGGGACGTGGACGATGGTGAGGTGATCGCACGGGTGCAGTTCCAGTTGCTGTTCTAGGTCTGGGTTTCGTGGGGTTGTTCGTTTGGGTTGATCCCTTCATCACACAGCCGCCCGCATATCCCTCATGGGGAACGTTGCGCGGGCGGCTGTGCGTTGGGGAAGTGGGAGGGGGGAGGGGGTTGGGAGCGTGACGTTCTGGCCGAGGCGGCTCAGCACGCGGCGGGGGGATTGAAGAAGCAGCGAAGGAACTCGAAGAAGTCCGCGCTGGTGGTCTGGCCGTCGCCGGTGAGGTCGCCGTTGCCGGAGAAGAAGCCGGCGAGGTAGTCGAAGAAGTCCTGGGAGGTGACGCTCTGGTCGTTGTTCCAGTCGCAGGGGCATTCGCGTGCCGGGGGGACGATGGTGATGTCGCGGATGCCCACGCCGTTGAATGCCGGGCCGGTGGTTTGGATGCGGGCGGAGGCGAGGCTCGGGCAGTTGGCAGTGCAGGCGAGGGTGTAGTGCATGACGATTTCATCGACGGTGAAGGCGGGGCGGCCGGGGGTGGTGACGACGACGGGACGGCCGAAACTGGCCGAGGTGGAGAGCACGCGTCGCCCGGCGACATCGCTGGTCAGCGCGCCGACTTGGTAGTCGTCGCATTCGCCGGGGAAGAAGACGCAGCGGCAGTCAGGATCCAGCGTGTGGTAGCACCACCCCAGGACGATCCAGTCGCAGAGGGACTGCTCGATCACGCCTGGGAAGGTGTCGCAGGGGTCGCGGAACTCGGCGTAGACGGGCTGGCCGGTGAGTTTGAGTTCGACGCGGACGGATTCGAGTTCGGCGGGGGCGAGGGCGGTGCCGAAGTGGATGCGCGAGCGGTTGTTCTGTTTGAGGTGATTGACCTGCGCGAGCATCCGCAGGGGATCGATCGCGCCGGCGCGTCCTTCCACCGCGACGGTGAGCGAAGCGCCATCAGGGGGCGCGGTCGGGAGCATCCATGGGATCACGCCGAACGAGAACCCCGCGAATCCTCCTTGCCCCGCGGCCGGCGTGGCGCGCACATGAGGGTTGGAAGAGGTGCCCGTGGTGCGTGCGACGACGATCGGCTCGCCGTTGAGCGTTTGCACCTGGATCGACGTGCTGCTGCTGATGGGTGTGAATTGGACGCCATCTTGGACGACCTGGGCGTAGCCTGCGGAGGCGACGAGAATGCTGGCGGCAAGGGCGCAGGAAGACCGTTTGACCTGAAGAGGACACATAGCCAACTCCTTTCGATGCGTGGTTTGCGAAACGGGCCGCCGCACGCGCGGTGCCCGAAACTAGAGTGCGAGAACGGAGGCGGAGAGGGCTAGTGGGAGAGGGGATGGGTGGGTGTTATGAAGAACTGGGGGGATCCGCGAGTCCGCTAAGCGTCCACGGAAACTGCTGCACGCCGCTGGGGTCCAGCACGACCAGATCGATATCGTTCACCAGTGCCGCGCCGACGTTCGGTGTTCCCGGCGCGTCGTCCCATGCGATCATGACTTTGAGTTCAGGCGATCACGGCTCTCGCGCCGACGCCAAAGGTGCGGATCGCGAGCGCGTCGTAGGTGATTCCTCCGGGTTTGAAACAGCGACTCTGAAGCGGCGACGAGAATCGCACCGGTCACTTCTTGTCCTGCGTTGAAGGCGCGGCGTCAAACTTGGCCTTCCACTCCGCCGACTTCGTGCCGTAACCCTTCCCCGGTTCTTGCTGCTCCCACTGCTCGTAGAGCTTCACCAGGGTCTTGATCGTCGCGATCGTCTGCGGGTGATCCTTACCCAGCACACGCTCGAGCCGCTGCTCGCACTCCAGGAACACCGCCTCTGACTCCTCGGTCCGCTGCAGATTCGCCAAGATGTATCCCACGTTGAACATCGAGATGAGGGTGTGGTGGTGGTCCGGCCCCAGAACTCGCATTCTCCCCGCAAGCGCCTGCTGCAACAACGGCTCGGCCTCCGCGAATCTCTCCCTTCGTTGCAGCATCGCGCCCAAGTTGTTGATCGATGTCAGCGTTCTCGGATGTTCCGGGCCGAGCGTCTTCCGCCGCACATCCCACACATCCCTCATGATCTTCTCGGCTTCTGCGAACTTCTCGAGCGAAACGAGGTTCACGGACAAGTTGCCGAGCGACTCAAGCGTGGATGGGTGATCCTCACCCAGTATTTTCCGCCGCTTCTCCGCCGCCTCCCGGTTTGCACTCTCGGCTTCGGCATGTTTGCCCTGACGGGCAAGCGTGACCGCCAAGTTGTTCAGTACGCTCAACGTCTCAGGATCCGAATCGCCCAGCCTCTTGCGGTGCTTTTGAAGTGCCTCCTTGTGGCAACGCTCCGCCTCGTCATACCGCCCAAGATCGTACGCGATCAGCCCGACGTTGTTCAGCGACTCGGCCGTCGCGGGATCGTCCTCTCCAAGGATCGCCCTCCGCTTTTCGAGCCCCTCGCGGTAGAACTTCTCCGCTTCCGTCAGGTCTCCCGTGTCCCGCATGAAGCTCCCCATCGAGTTGATCGCCGACAGCGTTTGTGGGTCGTCCGGCCCCTGAATGCGCCGCCGCTTCTCTAACACGTCGCGGAACAGCGTCTCCGCATCGCCTCGGTTGCCCGCATCCAGCAGCATAAGCCCGAGGCTCGACATCGAGTCCAGCGTTTCCGGGTGATCCTCGCCCAACGCGCGGCGGCGCATGCCCAGCGCCGCGGCCTCGAGTTCCGCCGCACGCTTATACAGGCCGACTTGATAGAACTGACTCGCGACCGCGTCCCGCAGCTTCGCGTTCAGCGCGGGCCGATCCTTGAACTCCCGATCGATCACCGAGATCGCCGGCGAAAGCACCGTGCGATCCATGAGGTCGCGGCACACATCGATCGCATCAACCCGCGACCAGGCCTGTTCAAAGGCCCATGTCTCGCGCGCCCGCTCGCTCTCCGCCGCTCCCGACTTCGCAAGCGCTGCGCCGAGTTTCGTGTGGGTGAGCTCCGTCAGAATCAGGCCAGCACGCGCCATGTCGATTGTCCCGAGCATACTCGCCTGAAAGTCTGCCACTTTCTGCACATCCTCCGCTTGCTGCTTGGCCTCCGCCTCCGCTCGCAGCGCCCGATCCTTCGCCTTGTCCGAGGCGACTCTCTGCTCATCCGCAACCTTGGCTTGCCACGCAAACGCCACAAGCCCCGCCAAGAGCGCTGCTCCCACCGCCGATCCCGAGAGCACGATCCCCCGGTTCCGCCGCACTAACGTCCGCAGCCTATACGCCCGGCTCGGCGGCGCCGCCACCACCGCCTCACCGGCCAGGTACCGCTGGATATCCACCGCCAGGGCATTGGCCGTTTCGTATCGCCGCTGACGGTCCTTCTCGAGCGCCTTCATCACGATCCAGTCCAGCTCACCGCGGACGATCAACCCCAGACGCTTGGTGTCCGTGTTGCGCCGCGCGGCCACGTTGGCGAGGGTCTCGGTGTTCTGGCTCAGCCGCGTGCTGGGCTTGGGCGGCTCGACCTCCCGGATGAGCCGCTGGATTTCGGCATACGCCACGGACCGAAGTTCTCTGCTGCTGAACGGGGTCGTTCCAGTGAGCAGTTCGTATAAGAGCACCCCCAGCGAGTACACATCCGTTCGCGTGTCGATATCGAGGCTGCCTTCCGCCTGCTCGGGACTCATGTATTCCGGTGTACCGATAAGCGCCTTGTGCTCGGTGAACAGGGTCTTCTCGGTGAGTTTGCTGACCGTCGCTTTCGCGATGCCGAAGTCGATGACCTTTGCGTGGGGTTTGCCGTCATGAGTGGAGACGAGGATGTTGCTAGGCTTGATATCGCGATGGATGATCCCCTTGGTGTGTGCATGTTGTACCGCCGTGCAGACCTGCTCAAAGAGCTCTAGGCGGCCCGAAATACTGAGGCTGTTCTTGTCACAGTACTCGACAATAGGGTCGCCTTTGCACAGCTCCATCACGAAGAAGGGTCGCCCTGTGTCGGTGGCCCCGGCGTCGAAAACCTTGGCGATGTTGGGGTGATCCATGATCGCCAGGGCTTGCCGTTCCTGCTCGAAGCGGGCCACCACCTGGCGAGTGTCCATTCCCAGCTTAATGATCTTGAGGGCCACCTTCCGTACAAACGGCTTTTCCTGCTCGGCCATAAACACCGAGCCGAACCCACCCTCGCCAATGAGCTGCAAGAGCTTGTAGGGGCCTATTCGCGTACCCGGGCTCTCGCGGATGGGCGCGGCCACGGTAGTCACGCTGGTGTCCGCAGTCACACCTTCGCTCGACTGGCTCGAGGTTTGACGTCCGGTCGGCGAGGCCAAGAAACCGGCACCCCGTTCGAACGCCCGCAATAGGCTTTCGACCTCGGCACTCAACGCCTGATCGGCTCCGCATGCGTCCCGTATATACGCCTCGCGTTGGGCCCCGGCAAGTCCGATCGCGATCTCGAAGACGTCTTGCGACTTGTTTGCCACGCGGATCTCCTTCACTCGGTCTGGTGCAGCTGGCGGAACAACCACGCACGCACGAACGCCCATCGCCGGTCTACGGTGCTCGTGGACAGTCCCAGCACCGCGGCAGCCTGCTCCACGCTCAACCCGGCATAGAACCGCAGCCTCGCTACGGCCGCCCCATCAGGCGACTCCGTCTCCAAGCGACGGAATGCCTCGTCGAACCTCACGATTTCTTCAGGGTCACCGCAGGCGAGGTCTGCCACGTCTTCGATCGGTCGTCCCGGCCCGTCAGGACCACCACGCTTGATTCTGACCCTTCCCTTGGCGTGGTCCAGCAGGATCCTCCGCATGGCCTCTGCGGCCGCGGCATAGAAGTGCCCGCGCCCAGCCCATGGCGTCTCCCGAGGTCCGGCCAGTTTCAAGTACGCCTCGTGCACCAGCGCCGTCGCGGAGAGCGTGTGATTCCACCGCTCGCTGGCCATCTGAGCCTGGGCCGCCTTCCGTAGTTGGTCGTAGACAAGAGGTAGCAGACGGTCGGCCGCTGACTTGTCGCCATTGGCGGCCTGAGCTATGAGCAGCGTGGCATCGGGGGACCTCGGCTGTTCGGTGGTCATGACGCCATGGTAAGGGGTTCGTCACGAATCGATCGGGAGCATATCTAAGCGGCATGGTCGAATCTGGCCAAGATGCCCGCTGGCTTGGCCGACTTGGCGAACTCAGCGGCCACGATATCCTTCACCACTGTCTACCGGTCGGTGCACCATGATGCGAAGCACTGTCCTCATCTGGGTGTTCGCGATCGCCGTCTGCGCCGCCGGTCTGAGCGTGGCCGGGAGCCGGTACTACGCGGCCATATTGCGTCACGAGTCCGCACGGGCCCGGCTCATCGAAGCCCAGGCCGGTCGCATCCGGCTGTTCTCGATCTTGAGGGACGCGATCTCGAAGCGGCTGTTCATTGTCAGCGTCGTGCCACGGACGATAATCTCGGCCTCGGCCATGGGTACGTCCACGGTGCTACCCGTGGCACGGATGGTCGTCGCGGTTGACGAGATTGTCTGTGGAGCCGTGAACAACACTATCACCCCGAGGGCCGACGAACACGCAAGCAGGGTTCGACCGATCCATGCGGCAACATTGTCTTGACGACAGAATTCGCTTACAGCAGTTCACACGATCTTCACGGGGCAACTGGCTATCGGTGGGGTGATTCGACGTATTCTTCAACTTGTGTACGCATTGCACAGCCAGGTTAGTGAGGTGTTTTCAGTGGTGGGCTCGCTCGGGCGCAGCGGCGAGTGCATCGTTGCTGGTCTGCGGCTCGTCGATTTGGGCGCACCCCAAGCCGGGGGCTCACGCCGATGTTCGCGTAGTCGTGCAAGACCGCTCGGTCAGAGTCGATCTACTGATGAATCTCATGTTCGTGGACGGGCTGGTGCAAGCCCCGCGATATGCACTGGATGATGTGCGTGAAGGGGAGGAAGCATCGATTCAGGCGGGTTTGCGTGCGTATTTTGGGAGTTCGCCGCAGATCGTCGGCGGGCTGCAAGCACCAACCGGCCAATCTACCCACGGAATGCTCCTCGACAAACCGAATCGGGTGCGCATCGACGGGTTCGATGTATCACCGATCGAACAGACGTTCGAGATCGTCCAGCCACAGGCTGAAAGCAGACCGGGGTTTGAACAGAATCCACTCTTGCTGATTCCGCAGGTCCATGTCGTCTTGGAGTTTCCGTGCAAACAGCCTCCGCGAAGCGTTGAGATCGTATGGGGAACTTTTCCATTGGATTTTCTCGCGGTAGAGCGAGACACACCGCCGCCGGTGGAGATCGAAGCAATCCTGATCGCTGAGGGGGAAAGCCGGCCGATCGTGCTGACACGTACGGAGCCGTCGTTCACTTGGCATGGCGTGGGCACAACGGCCGCCGATCGCATGTCGCGCGTTCCTGAAGTCATTCGCGTACCGGAGCGGGTTGTTCCGATCGTCTCGGTATTTTTGGTGATCGGTTGGATCGGGTTGGGTGGTGTATGGACGCGTGTACGCGGTGGACGCGGGCTATTGCTTTCACTCGCGGCACTACCGCTGGTCGGCGTCGTGGCGTGGGCGTGCCGCGGGACGGCTTTGGTATCAACCGCCAGCATCTTCCCGCCGGCCCATGTCCCCCGCCCCCCCGACGATGAAGCGATTTCTATCTTTAAAGCACTCCAAGCCAACGTCTACCGCGCGTTCGATTACACTGACGAGTCGGAGGTTTACGACGCGCTTGCCCAAAGTGTTGCAGGCCCGCTGTTGGACTCCATGTACAATCAGGTTTTCCGAAGCCTGGTAATGTACGACGAAGGTGGCGCGGTCAGCCGAGTGAACACAGTACAGCCGATAAGCGTGACGATGCTGAATACGCTTCGCCGCACCGGCGGCCCAGCGAACGGCGGGCAGTACAGCGTCGATGCTCGCTGGCGCGTCGAGGGCATCGTTTATCACTGGGGACACTCGCATACACGCTGGAATGAATACGTCGCTACATACGAACTGGCCCCGACTCCTGCAGGCTGGCGCATTGTGGGCTACCAGACACGCGAGCAGTTCCGTGTTGACCCGGGAAGTGCTGCGCCGCAAGAACTGAACCACGGCGCAACGCAACCACCCCCTGTGGAGATGCCAGCATGGCATCCGATCCGATGATCGAAATCCGAGGAGTATCTTTCATCTACCCACGCGCTGCCGCAGGCGAACTTGCGTTCACGCTTGGCATCGATTCATTGACCATCGATGCCGGCGAACATGTCGCCTGCATCGGCCCGAGCGGTTGCGGAAAGAGCACGCTCGTCCATCTCATCGCAGGAATCATCAAGCCAATATCCGGCGAAGTCCGAGTCGCGGGTGAACATCTATCGGCAATGTCCGACGCGGCCCGTCGTCGCTTTCGGTTGCAACACATCGGGCTTGTGTTCCAGGAGTTCGAGCTGCTTGAGTACCTCAGCGCACGGGAGAACGCGATGCTGCAAGCACGCTTGCTGGGCGATAGCTCGCTCGCCGACGCTGCTGCGGTTGTCGGCTCACTGGCGCAGCACCTGGGTATATCGGGTATACTCGGTCGAGGCCCTCGTCGGCTGTCGCAGGGCGAGCGCCAGCGTGTCGCCATGTGCCGTGCTCTGGCAACGAAGCCATCGGTTATTCTCTGCGACGAACCAACGGGCAACCTCGACCCGCACGCAACCCAGAACACGCTCGATCTGCTTCTTTCGCACGCCCGCGAGCGTGCCGCCACGCTCCTCATGGTCACGCATAACCACAGCGTACTCGAGCGATTCGACCGCGTGATCGATCTGCGGGAGATGACATCGATCACCCGCACCTCTCTCCGGGGGGTGGTATAGCGTGCTGGCGATGACGCACATGGCCCTACGTTCGCTCCAGCACCACGGGTTGCGAAGCATCATCCTTGCGCTTTGCATCGGCATCACGATCACGCTACCGCTGCTTTCTCGCCTGCTTGTGCAAAAATACGAGCGAGAACTCACTGCGCGTGCGGACGCAACCCCTCTCGTCCTCGGCGCGAAGGGTAACCGATTCGACCTGGTGCTCGCCGGCCTGTACTTCCGCCGTGGCGGGCATGAATCAATAAAAATGCAAGACTACCGGGAGTTCGTTGCTGAAACCTCCTCCTTCGGCAGCGATGTGGCCGGCACACCCGTGCCACTCCACTTGCGCTTTACCGCGCGTGGCACCCCACTGATAGCGACCACCCCCGAATATTTCGAACAACGGCGTTCGATGCTCGCTCGAGGCGAGTTCCCAGCACGCATCGGCGAAGCAGTACTAGGCTGGCGTGTCGCCGGTTCGATGCGCCTGGCGGTGGGCGAATACATTTTCACAGATCAACTCGACTCCTTCGACATCACAAAGCCGCCTGCACTCAAGATGCTGATCGTCGGAATCCTGGCGCCGAGCAACTCCGCTGACGATCTCGCGGTCTTTACCGACCTCAAAACAGCGTGGGTGCTGGAGGGTGTTTCGCATGGGCACGCGGATCCTGAAACAGGCATCCCGGAACAACTCATCCTCAGCCGCGATCAGAAGGCCGTATCGATTAGCGAAGAACTGATCGAGTACAACCAGGTCACACCGGAGAACGCATCGACGTTTCACCTCCATGGCGGCGATTCCTCACTCTCTATCTCCGCGGTGCTTTTTTTCCCCTTCGATACCAAGTCCGCGACGATCGCCAAGGCTCGCGTCAATGCCAGCCCCGCCTTACAAATGCTCGTCCCACGCGAAGTTATCGACGAGTTGCTCTCGTATGTGTTCCGCATTCGTATGCTGATCGATGCATTGTTCGTGGTCATGTCCATATGCACCGCGGCACTGATGACGCTCCTTTTCACCCTCTCTGCTCGGGTCCGCGTGCGTGAGTTTGAGACGCTGCACAAGATCGGTGTCCCTCGCTGGTTCGTCGCCTCTCTCTTCTCGCTGGAAATGGGCGTAATCGTGCTGCTGGGGGCAGTGAGTGGCGTCGGCATCGCGGCGGGGACGTACCTGCTCGTGCCCGATGTCGCCGGTGCGATCTCGGCTAACTTCTTCCAAGCCCCGTGAACGATTGGACGCCCACGTCATGAACACGTTCCTCCGCAGCCTCGCGTTCGTATCCGTCTATGTGTTGTCTTGCCTCACGGCTTCGTGCGATCGCAGTGGCAATGAGCGCACCACAATACCACCGTATTCCACGAGTTCCCATCCGCCTGGTCCAACCCGTGCGACACTGAGTGTGTACACCACCTTCTACCCAAGCCAGTACTTCGCGCAGCGAATCGCGGGCGAGGCCGCAGCCATCACTTGTCCCGTCCCCGCGGGCGCCGACCCCATCTTCTGGCAGCCGACACACGACCATATCACCGCGTACCAAAGAGCCGATCTCATACTCATCAACGGTGCCGGCTACGAACAATGGGTGTTGACCGCTTCGTTGCCAGACACCCGCGTCATCGACCTCTCGCGTTGCTTCGCTTCATCGTTCGTCAGATTTTCAACAGTCACGCATCAACACGGCAGCGGGGGAGCGCACACCCATCAGGGCATCGACGGTCACACCTGGATGGACCCGTTGCAAGCTAAGGCTCAGGCACGAGAGATCGCGCGTGCGATCCTCTCGCGTCGGCCCGATCTCGCCGCTGAGATCGAGCGACGCACCGTGGAACTAGAGAATGATCTGGACCAACTCGACGCCGGGTTCAGAGCGGTTGTGCCGGGCACTGCACGCGTGCAGATCCTCGCCTCACACCCTGCGTACAACTACATAGCGCGACGATATTCGATCCCGATCACCAACTTGGATCTCGACCCTGAGTCAGAGACCGACCTCGAAGGGCTCGCCGCGATTGCCGCGGCGATGAACGAGCGACCAGATGCGATTGCTCGCATCATGCTCTGGGAGAAAGCCCCCACAGCGAAAGCGATCAACCCGATCCGTGACCGATTTGCCATCGAGCACATCGTATTTTCACCCTGTGAAACCCAAGACCCCGAAGATGCCGCAGGTCGGATCGACTACTTGGCACGCATGAAGTTGAACCTGGAATCGATGGCAGAGGCGGTTCGCCGGGCGGCGCCATAATCGGGTTGGTGCAATCTTTATAATGTAGTACGGGATTTCGGCTCAAGCCGTGCGGAAACTACAAGTCCTACTTTTCTGGAGTGAACGATGACGATTTGCTCATTTGTTGCGACACTTTGCGCTGTGGTTCTGGTGTGCGAGTTCGCACCCTATGCAGCCATCGCACAGCCCGTCAAAGACCCCGGCCTGATCGCCGAATGGAGTCCCCCGGCCGTGAGTGTCCAGGGCAAGATCGTGACCGACGGCACCGGTACGCTCAGGGCGACAGTTGTCGGGCAGCCAACACAGGTCAAGATCGGCCCCGGCGAAGGAACCAGATTCGACGGCGGCTCTTCGTGGTTTGTCATCAAGGATGACATCGCTGCAGACCGCACGGGGCTGCCCACACGCGAAGTCTCCGTTGCCGCCTGGGTCAATCTCTCCGCTACTACGGAATACGGCTGCATCACCGGCGCGATGCAGGATAATGGCGACTTCGAAAAAGGTTGGTCCCTCGGCTACACAACGGACTCCTTCTATCTCTCGCTCGCTTCCAAAGGGGCCGACGACGGCGACGGCAGACTCACATACTTGAAGGGTGCCACGAAGATTACGTTGGGCAAGTGGTACTTTGTGGTTGGCACTTACGACGGCACCACCATGCGGCTCTTCGTCAACGGCAAACTCGATGCCGAGTCCAAATCTCAATCCGGCGACATCCTGTACCCCAACAAAGCGAGCTATACCATCGGCGCTTATGTGGACGATGATGAGAAGTACGTAATGGACGGGGCGATCGCCGACCTTCGCGTTTATTCACGCGCACTGTCCAATGATGCGATCTCACAACAGTTCGGTGCGGGGCTCGCGCTGGCATCGTGGGAACCACCAACCAACGCGGTCCAAGACTTCCTTGTCAAGCCCTATCTCCAGTTCGGGACGATGGATTCGATCCGAGTTCTGTGTGAGGCGAAGCGCCCCTGTACCGCGACCATTGAGTACGGCATACAACTACCTCTTGATCAAAAGGCCGAGTCGTCTGTGGCCAGCACGATGCATGAAGTCATTCTAAGTGGCTTACAGGTGCAGACTCCGTACTTGTATCGCGTCACACTGAACGACAGCCCTCCGGTTCAGAGCGAGGTGTTGACGTTCCAGACCGCTGTGCGGCCGGATTCGCCGTTTGCCTTCACGGTTATCGGCGACACCCAGCGCAACCCGCCTGTCATCGCCAAACTCCAGAAGTTCGCGTACTCGCTCAGGCCGAACTTCGAGATTCACTGCGGCGACGTGGTCGACGGCGGCCCGGACAAGAACGAATGGGTGAATGAAATGCTCAAGGAGTCCCATGTGCTGATGGGGCGCGTGCCGATCTTTGCTTGCATCGGAAATCACGAAAAGAATCACTCGCTTTACTACCAGTACGTCTCCGTACCCGCTCCCGAGTATTACTACACATACACCTACGGCAACGCCCAGTTCTTCTCCCTCGACACCAACAAGCCCGTCGGGCCGGGGAGTGAACAGTGGAACTGGCTGGACGCTGAACTGTCCAAGAGCACTGCAAAGTGGAAGATCGCCTACCACCATCACCCCGTCTATTCGTCGGACGAGAATGACTACGGAGACTCGTACAAAGGACCGTCCAAACTCGGGGACTCAAAAGTTCGACCTCTCGCCTCGCTGTATGAGAAGCACAACGTCGATATCGTGTTCAATGGACACATCCACGTATACGAACGCTCATTTCCAGTCCGTGACGGAAAAGTCGTTGAGAAGAACGGAGTCGTCCATATCACGAGCGGTGGCGGCGGCGGTGGGCTTGAAGCCGCTACTCCAAGCCGCACCTGGTTCCAGAAACGCTTCTACGCAGGGCACCACATCTGTTACGTCACAGTCAACGGTGGAACGCTCGAAATGCAAGCGTTTGACCTCGAAGGCCGTTTGTTTGATCAGATGAACCTGCATAAGCCCTGAAGTTGTCATCAGTGTGGGCTCGATGAATGTACCGTGTGGTATGGTGGCTCAGGATGCGCGAGATGCGCTCGCCGTGCTCTCGGTAAGCGACTCATCGAGAATTGAAATCGCTTCGTGCAGATCCCGCTCCGAGATCACAAGCGGCGGCGTAAGCGTGAGCACATTCCCGCCGGATACTTTGAAACTAAGACCACGCCTAAGAGCCGCATAGAGTGTGCGTTCGGCCAATACTTCGGAAGCATCCATTTGCGGCGTCCGGATTTCGACACCCACTAATAGACCAACGCCGCGCACGGCGTGTACGCATTTGTGGCGAGACCTGAGCGATCGCAGCGACCCGACAAGCTGCGCCCCGAGGCTCGCCGAGCGTTCCAGGAGTGACTCGTCACGGATCACGTCCAGCGTAGCGAGTGCAGCGGCGGCACCGATGGGGCTTTTCTCATGTGTGTAATGTCCGAGTGCGGAGTTCGAACCATCGACGATGCCATCTCGCATAAGCACCGCGGCTTGTGGGATGATCCCACCGCCGAGGCCTTTGCCAATGACGAGTATGTCGGGCTTCACGTCAAAGTACTCGTATGAAAACATCCGCCCGGTTCGACCAAGACATGTGGGAATCTCGTCAAAGATTAGGAGGCAGCCGTGGCGGTCACACAACTCACGAACACGTTTCCAGTAGCCCGGGGGAGGGATCGAGACGGTTGTGCAGCGGATCGGCTCGGCGATCACGGCTGCGATACCGCCGGGTGTCGTCATCGCTTCGGCAAGCGCGTTGAGACAGGGCATCTGGGTATTCATCGATTCGGAGCCGCAGGCCCCCTGGCAACCTAAGACGCATCGGTCGGGCACCGGGGGTGGAACATGGATCGCACCGGGAAGCAGGGGCCCGATGCCGCGCCGGAAGATCGCTTCGTCTCCGATCGAAATGCACTCGAGGGAGGCTCCGTGGAATGAGCCGTGGAACGAAATGGTTTGGTGCCTGCCCGTCGCCATTCGGGCGGCTTTGAGTGCGATCCCAATGGCGGCTGAACCACCAGGCGCTAGCAACACACGCCCGAGATGGCCGAGGGTCAGTTCAACAAGCCGCTCGGCGAGTCGCACCGCTTGCCGGTTCGTGAACCGGCGCGGCGAAAACGGAAGTTCATCAAGTTGCTGCTTGATCGCTTCGACAACGCGGGGGTGCCCATGGCCGACCTGATGAGCGCTATTGCCGTGGAAGTCTAGGAATCGCCGCCCTTGCTCGTCTTCAAGCCAACAGCCTCGGGCCGAGCGCAGCGATGACAGGCACGGTGTCGAGAGGGCTTGATGCAGATAAGTGCGAGCATCGCGTTCGAGCCACGCGTTCACTGCGTGCTCGTTGCTTCGATCCCACGATTCGCGGGCATCGGTGCAGTTGATATCGCCTTCGGATCGGTCGACTGATCCGACGAGTACAGAACGGACCTGTGCATCTTCGGAATTCATCCGTCTAGGGGTTTGTATAGATCCCCGTGTACCAAGGCAGCGATGTGTTCCATTCCGGACCGGAGATTTGTTTGATGTGCCCATCACCCCAGGTCGTGTTGCACCCTGCGTTATGTCGGAAGTACTCTCGCTCCCAGTCGGCGTAAGCAACGCCGCTTTGATCGTACTGAGTAAGATCGTTAAGCGTATCGCCGTTGGCATCGATCATGTGTTCAAAGCCATCTTGAAACATGATGAGTTTGTCAGGAAACTGGATCTGGCTGACCGGGGTCACTTTCGTTACACTTTGATTTCCTCGCTGGATGCGACGGAACCAAGTCATAGCAACTCGTCCGGTACCGGGATCGATGCGGTCATCGACGCCGTTGAAACAGTACGTCTGATAGAGATGATCGGGGTCGAAAACTGTTCCATCCGGATACGGATCCATGAGTTGAGCGTCGGGGCAGCGCCAGACCTGCCACCCCGGGAACTTTGTCAGCGGGAGCCGTCCGACGTACCACGATTCTTCGATTTCAACATCAAAGTACGGATCGTAGATTGTACCCCAATACGCAAACTGATCGGTCGCGCGGATGGCTCGCAGATTGTTATAGTCGTAACTTCCTGATGGGTTGATACGAAGGAAGCGAGCACCATAATTATTGCGTTGAGAATGGTGGTAATCCTTGTAATCGTTCGTATAAAGCGACACAATTTTGAAGATGTTGCTCTGTTGGCTGGAACACGCGGCTTGTCGAGCGAGTTTTCTCGCTTGTCCGATAGTCGGCAGAAGAATCCCTACCATGATCGCAATAATTGCGATCACAACAAGCAACTCGATCAGAGTGAAAGCAGACGCACCGCGGCGGGCATAATGGACCTGCATAATAGTTCCTTCTCAAAGCACAATATCGTTCGTAGGAAACAACGTAGTAAACACTTTGCCCAGCATTTGTTTCGCAAGCATATCTCCTCTATCTGACGGAGGTTGGCACGCTATGCGAAGAAATCACGAATAATCCACGAACTGGCCGTTATCGATCGACTTGGACTGTTATTTACGGATCTTCTTTGCACGATCTATACATATCGTTTCGGCTCTGCTTCTTTCGATCGTGTGATGTTGCTTTATACAACATTGATCTATCGTGGTCGGCTATTGATATAGACTATCCCCGCTCGCCACACGAAATCGGGGTTCTCTGTCGGCACCCAGCGGGCATATGTTCTTCGCTCCTGAAAGGAGATCGATCCAATGGTGAACGTTCGTAAACCCGCCGCGGCATGGTTGTGCTGTGCGGCCGGCGCGCTGCTACCTAGCATCGCGGCCGCTCAAACCGTGTTTTACAATGAAAACTTCAACAACGCTAACCGCAACATGCTATCCGGCGACCCCTGCGTCCTCACGGCCTGCTCGTCGGCCGTCTGGACTGAGACTCCCCCGGCCGGCTGGGTTGTGGATGACTCGCAGATGCCGACCTTCCGTTGCCGCGTCCTCGGCGACTGCGGCGGCACATGTGCCGCGAGTGCGGGCGTCCTGGACTGGGAAGGCTGGGCCTTCGCCAGCAAGACCTTCTGGATCGCCGCCGACGATCAGCGCCGCAGCGAGTTCGTCCTCGGCCAGGGCACCGTGGCGATCGCCGATCCGGATGAATGGGACGACGCCGGCGGGCCTGCGGGCAACTGCGGGTACTTCAACGCGTTCATGACGTCCAACCCCGTTGACATCAGCACGATCGACTCCGGATCGCTCGTTTTCAACTTCGACTCCTCGTGGCGCGACGAGTGCTGCGACGACGGCGAAGACGCCGACAACAACCAGACCGCCACCATCATCGCGGTCTACACCATCGGTGGCAACACCGTCGAGGTCGAAGTCCTCCGCTGGGAATCCACCCAGTTCCTCCCCGACGGCATCACGCCAAACCCCTTCTTCCACGACGACGCACCGAACGAGTCGATCTCGCTGACCGACGCACAACTCCAAGTCCCGGCTGGCGCAACTTCCGTGCGCTTCCGCTTCGGCCTTACCAACGCCGGCAACGACTGGTGGTGGGCAATTGACAACCTCAATGTCGACGCCACCTTCGCCGCCGTTCCGACCGAGCTGTGGAGCGAGAACTTCGACACCCTTCCCCTCTTGGGCTCGCCCGAAGAAGGCGGCAGCGCCGGTTGCGCCACCTACTGCGGCGTGAACACCTTCACCCACACCGGGCCGAACGGCGTCACCGTCGATGTCTCCATGACCCCCGCTGGCGGCGTCCCCGACTGGCGCGGCTGGTCCTTCGTCGATCCCGTCTTCTGGAACGCCGTCGCCGGCCAGGACCGCAACCTCTTCACCAACGGCACCGGTCTTATCGCCGTCGCCGACGGCGATGAGTGGAACGATGGGAACACCGCCGAAGCCACGATGATTACCTTCCTGGACACCCCAGCGTTCAATATCGGTAGCCGGTGCGGTGATTCGATCATCGTTTCGTTCGACAGCAGTTGGCTGGATGAGCCGAACCAGACCGCATCGATCACCATCTCGTTCGACGGCGGCACCCCGCAGGCGATCGCCATGTGGTCCTCCGTCATCGGCGATCCCGATTACCGCGCCGGCAACTTCAACGAGCGCGTCAACATCCCCGTCGTCGTCCCCACCGGCGCGACGACCGCTCGCCTCAGTTTCGGCTACAACGCCGGCAACAACTGGTGGTGGGCGATCGACAACCTCAGCGTCTTCGAGGGCGAGGTCGATCTGGTCGCTGCGTCGGCCAATCCTCGGCGCGACCTCATGGTCCTTGCCCCGAATGTCAACTTCGGGCCGTGCTTCGGCCCCTGGACCCCGACGCCCCCTGCCGGATGGTCCGTCGATAACTCCCAGATGAGCAGCGGCGGCATCGAAGAATGGTTCGGCTGGACGATCGCTCACCGTGAATGGTGGGGCCAGGTCGCCGGCAACCAGCGCCGCGCGGAGTTCACGCTCGGCGACAGTTACGTCGCCATCGCGGATCCCGATGAATGGGACGACGCCCCGAACAGTTCCCCCTTCCGCTTCAACTCCTTGCTCAGCACCCCGCTGATCCCTCTGGCCAGCACCGCGAATGTCCAGTTCGATTTCGACTCCTCGTGGCGTGACGAGTGCTGCGACGACGACAACCTCACCAACAACCAGACCGCGACGATCGTCGCGTCCTACACCGTCGGCGTTAGCACCGTCGATGTCGAAGTGCTTCGTTGGGAGTCCAACCAACTCCTGCCCGACGGCGTCACCCCGAATCCCTTCTTCAAGAACGATGCGCCCAACGAGCACATCACGCTCAACACCGTCGCGCTCCAGATCCCTGTCGGCGCGACCGCCGTTCGTTTCACGATCGGCCTGACCAACGCCGCGAACGATTGGTGGTGGGCGATCGACGATGTCGAGGTCCGCGTGAACAACGCGATCACCTTCGCCGAGTCGTTCGACAACCCGATCGGGACCATGATCCCCCCGAGCGAGCAGCCCCCGTCGGCCTTCAACCCCTCGCTCTGCTTCTACTTCTCCACGGTCGCGCAGCAGTCCAACGGGTACGCCGTTGATAACTCGAGCATGGTCTGCGGGCCGGTTTCGCTCGAAGACTTCAAGGGCTGGAACTCGTGGCTCACCGAAGCCTGGTGGCGCAACGCCGGCGGGATCCGCTCCGAGTTCGGCGCGACCACGTCGTACGTCTCCGACTTCGCCGCCGCCGGCGACTGCTCCGGGATGACCATCCTGGCCTCCGCCCCGATCGACGTCCGCGACTTCAACGCGGGCACGCTCGCGGCCACTTTCCGCTCGGGCTGGGCCGCCGCCCCGCTCCACGTCTCCAATGTCCAGGTTTCCTACGACAACGGCCCGTGGACCGATGTGCTGGTCTGGAACGCCGACGCCCCCAGCAACGACCCGACCCGCAAGACGACCAACACCGACGAAGTCGTCACGGTCAACCTCAACAACTCTGGCACCGCCAGCAGTGCCCGCATCCGCTTCATCGACGGCTCCTCGGGCTGGTGGGCGATCTCCGACATCGTCGTTTCCGGCTCGGTCGGCTCATCCGGTTGCCCCGGCGACTGGAACGGCGACTGCATCCTCAACTCCCAGGACTTCTTCGACTTCCTCACCGATTTCTTCAACACCGATGCTGACTTCAACAACGACAACGTGACCAATAGCCAGGACTTCTTCGACTTCCTTGTGGCATTCTTCGCCGGTTGCTAAAAACCACCTTTTGAAACCAAGCACTCGGGCTTTAGCGAGCCCGAGTGCTCTTGCGACCCGGTCCGCTGATTCCTCGTATTTTGTTCGACACATCAAGAAAGTTTGCACCTTGATAGAACTCTTTATATTCGACATCGCGGGCACCACCGTTCAAGACAACGGCTTCGTGACCCGCGCATTTATGGCCGCGGCTGAGACGATCGGCCTTCGTCCTTCGTCCGAGTGGGCCAAGGCACGCATGGGCATTGATAAACGAGAGGTCTTCCAAGAGATGCTGCAACAAGCCGGGCGCCCACTCGATCAGGCGGCCGCTCTTGCCGACGCATTCGAGAAGGCCATCGAGCAAGAGATCGTCGCGACGCCCCCTGTCCCGCTGCCCGGTGCCTCAGCGGCTATTCAGATGCTGACCACACGCGGCGTCCAAATCGCCTTCACCTCGGGGTTCTCCGCTCGCACCGCCGAAGCGGTGCTACGCGCCGTAGGTTGGGAGTCGCATGTGGTGGTCGCCTCGGATCAGGTCGCCAAAGGACGTCCATCTCCAGACCTGAATCTCGAAGCGATGCGACGGTGCGGAACGACCGATCCCTCTCGTGTAGCCACGGCGGGTGATACACCGTCTGACTTGCTCGCCGGGCAAGCGACGGGATGCCGATTCGTCATCGGTGTTGGCAACGGCACGCACACGCTCGATGAACTGAGCCGCGTTGAGGGCCGCCCGCATACCCACCTGATCGCCGATCTCACATCGCTCATGGAGGTATTGCGTGGAGCGATATGACACGCTGATCGTCGGTGCAGGAATCGTGGGGGTCGCCCACGCGCTAGCGGCGGCGAAGCGAGGATTACGCGTTGTGATCGTCGAGCGATCGTCGCACGCGACCGGTGCCTCGATCCGTAACTTTGGCATGATCTGGCCGATCGGTCAGCCACCGGGGCCGGCCCTACATCGTGCGCTCAAATCACGTCGCATTTGGATTGAATGCGCCCAGGCTTGTTCCCTCTGGCATCGTGAGTGCGGCGCGATCCATGTGGCGACCACCCCCGACGAGTGGTGCGTGATGCAGGAGTTCGTGTCGCTCTACGCAGACGCGGGTTACGGGGCCGCACTCCTCAGCGCTCGTGAAGCCGCAATGCGAAACCCTGCCGTGCGGGTCGAAACCGCACTGGGCGCGCTATGGACTGCTAACGAACTTGTGATCGAACCCCGAGAGGCGGTCCGGTTACTGCCGGGGTATCTCGCTCATCGCTACGGCGTAGATGTTCGATATGAACAGCACGTCCGATCCGTTGACACTGGCCGCGTAGAACTTGCCGACGGTTCAGTCATTGCCGCCGACCGGGTTATCGTATGCTCCGGACCTGATTTGCGCTCTTTGTTTCCAGAGCACCTAGCGCAGGCGTCACTGGTCAACTGCAAACTCCAGATGCTGCGTACGGCGCCACAGCCCGGCGGCTGGCGAATGAACACTCACCTCGCAGGTGGTCTCACGCTGATTCATTACAAGGCATTCGCCGCTTGCCCTTCACTCCGTACGCTGCGAGCCCGTTTCGAAGATGAACATCCCGACGAGATCCGTCTGGGTATCCATGTGCTGGTTTCTCAAAACCATGACGGGCAGCTCACGATCGGCGACTCGCACGAGTACCACGCCGACGTCGAGCCGTTTGATCGAGCAGACATCGAGCACATCATCCTGAAATACCTCGGCACATTTGCCTCATTCCCGACGCTTGAAGTGGTCGAACGCTGGCACGGCGTGTACCCCAAACGTATGACCGGCCAAACCGAGTTGGTCAAGCGAGTCCGCCCGGGCGTCTACATCGTCAACGGGCTCGGGGGCAACGGCATGACCCTGAGTTTCGGGCTTGCCGAAGACGCCATCGACACCGTCCTCGCCGACCGTGATTGGACCGACGCCGGTGCTCAGGACATCTCACCACGAGCATCCTCTGCGTCTACTTCATCACTCTGAAAGCAATTATCAATGCGTTGGACACGAGGACAAGTTGTTGTATTAGCGTCGTTGACATTCGGTTACGCGGGCTATTACGTCTGTCGTTCGAATCTCTCGGTTGCTTCGCCTCTGCTCCAGGCCGAGGGGTACTCCAAGGCTCAGATCGGTTCGATCGCTTCTGCAGGCGTACTGACCTATGCGATTGGCAAGATCATCAATGGCATTGTCGGTGACTATGTCGGCGGCCGAGTTATGTTTCTGCTCGCGCTGCTCGGATCGGTCGCCGCAACGGTCGCTTTCGGGCTGGCGTCCGGGCTGCTGGCGTTCACGGTCATCTGGTGCGTGAACCGCTTTGTGCAGTCCGCCGGATGGGGAGCCGCCATGAAGATCACCGGACACTGGTTCCCACAGGCCACCTACGGTCGCGCTGTTGGGATCTTGTGTCTAAGTTACCTCTTCGGCGATGCGGCGGCACGCCTGATTCTCGGTGGGTTCATGTACGAAGGGGCGACCTGGCAGCGTATCTTTTTTATCGCTGCCGGCATCCTCACGATCATCGGCCTCGTGATCTTCTTCACGCTACGCAATCGCCCCGAAGACGTTGGCCTGCCCGCAGTGCCCGGGGCTTCTGAGAGCGTCTTCGCAGACAAAGGTGACGAGTCACGCCCGGACAACATCCGCCACCACTTGATGTCATTTGCACGCAGCCGAGCATTCTGGTTGGTGTGCATCATGAGCTTTGGACTTACTCTAATACGTGAAACTTTTAATATGTGGACGCCGACGTACCTTGTCGAGGCCGCGTCCCTCTCCAAGGACCGGGCCGCACAGGCCAGCGCGCTGTTTCCCTTCTTCGGCGGTCTTTCGGTGCTCGCGTGCGGGTTTCTATCTGACCGGCTCGCCAGCGGACGCCGTGCCGCGATCATGCTTGCCTTCCTCGCGCCGGGCGCAATCATGATGATCGTGCTCGGCAACCTCGGCGAAGGGTCTTCTACAGGCGTCCGATTGTTTATTCTGTCGGCTGTCGGCTTTCTCATCATTGGACCTTACTCGTTCTTGTCGGGAGCGATCTCGCTCGACATGGGCTCGAAGAGAGGTGTGGCTACCGCCGCAGGGATCATCGACTCCGTCGGCTACTTTGCGAGCGTAATGTCCGGTCAGTTTGTCGGTTCGCTCGCGCAGTCGAGGGGATGGCCGTTCGCGCTTTCTTCACTCGCGGGTGTTTCCGTCCTGACCGCGGTCGCAGCAGCTGCTTACTGGTGGGTTCACGAACGACGCTCAGCGCGACGGCTCAAAGTCGATGCGGTCTCCATTTGAACCATATGGCTGCGTGCTCAATTGTCATTCCTACAGTCCACCAGCCGATACAGAACTGCCCACTGGCACAACCAATGGCGTTCCGGGCGGCATGGCATCGCAGTGGTCTGGTCGTGCAATTTTTTTGCAGTCCAGATAAGGCCAACCATGCTTC
This sequence comes from Phycisphaerales bacterium, assembly GCA_041742635.1. Lineage (GTDB taxonomy): Bacteria > Planctomycetota > Phycisphaerae > Phycisphaerales > UBA1924 > JTS-AC122. Next base: position 3,943 of record JBGSIF010000148.1, on the reverse strand, counting down.
GCGGAGCCCGTGAGACTGAACACGAGGGCATCCGAACGCGCCGATTCCAGTCCGTCGTGGCGAAACCACCACGGATTGTGCGTTGGTGTCGGGGCACAAAGAACCATGTGTTTTGCACGATTCCCAACACCGCGCGCAGCGACCAATACAGCGCGCACCGGCCCTGTCGGGACACGCTCTGGCAAGTGCTGGCACTCTACTCCTCTCCGTGTCATCGCCCAAAGCACCTCTCGTAACTCCCGACGTTGTCGCCACTTGGCAACGCCGGGCAACGTGGTACTATTGGGTTCACTGCCCCGGCCGGAGTGGCGGAACTGGCAGACGCGACGGACTCAAAATCCGTTGGGGCTGATACCCCCGTGCAGGTTCGATTCCTGTCTCCGGCATTTTTGCTTCACGCACCCTTACCGCTCAGCGGTCGTCGAGCATCTGCTCGGTCGGTGGGCCACACGGAGCCAGTCTTCGTAAGCGGCTTTTCTAAACTGTCGTTTTCCTGTCCGATCGCTTTCACCCTAGTCGCGCACACCACCCTGCTCAGCCGCCGCTCGCCGCGCTCCGAGAGAGCAGGCTCCAAACCCGTCGCACCTCGGCTACAGACCACGCCTGCGCCGGGCAGCCCCCCGACCTCGCCGGTTCCTCGTTCGTCGCTTCGGCGTCGAATACCTCCGCGATCGAACCTGCACATTCACCATCCAGTTTTCGCAGCAGCGCCGATACCGCTCGGCGTGCATCCCGCAGGGATTCACCCGAGAATCCCCCCACTCGCGCCACCGCTTCGGCGTATGCCCCGATCAGCCACGGCCACACCGTCCCATTGTGGTATGCCGCATCCAGTTCGTACATCGTTCCCCGAAACCGCGCCGAATATCCCCGCGAACCCGGCGCGAGCGTTCGCAGCCCGAGTGGCGTCTGCAACTGCTCTCGCACAACTCGTAGCACTTGACGTTGTTGTTCCTGCGTCAGCGGCGAGTGCGGAAGACTCACCGCGAACACCTGATTCGGTCGCACCTCGCCCGACGCCTGCCAACGACCCGCCCCGTCCGGCGTAATGACATCATGGCAGCACCCCAACGCCTCGCTGTAAAACACCCCGCGAAATGATATTGCTACCGAGTCTGCCAAGGCTCGCAGGTCCGCCGGCGACACGTTGGTGCGTGTTTCTCGCCCGTTCTGTCCCGCGCCGATCGGTTTCGTCGGTGCCACCGCAGTGCCCGCCGTTATCGTCGATTCGATCGCCTCCGCCAGCATTCGTAGACCCGAGTGCCACAGCGCGTTTACCTCGACTGCCTTCCCATGCCGCGGCGTGAAACTCACCCCATCACGCCGTGCGTCCATCCATGTGAGTTGTGTCGTCGCCGATCCGCCGGTAATCAAGAAATCCGCCGGATCCATCGCAATCCCGAACTCCGTCCCGTTCCGGTACGCCTGTATCACGTCGAGGCACGCCGGTAGCAAATGTTGCTCAAACCCCGCTCGATCGCGCGACGATTCCAGGTACCGGCACGCCGTGATGATGAACCACAGCGACGCATCGATCGTGTTGTACTCCGCTTCGCCCTCGACACCATCGCGACCATCCATGAACCTGTTCGGTATGATCCCGCGCCGGCGTGCTTCCGCGAATCGGCGCAGCGCCGCAAGTGCTTCGATCCACCGCCCCGATTCCAGCAACAGCCCCGGCAGCGAGATCATCGTGTCTCGCCCCCAATCGGTAAACCACGGGTACCCCGCGATGATCGACGTCGGCTTCGTGTCGCGCGACGATGCGCTCCCGCCCGAGTTTCGTGGGTGAACGACGAAGTCGTCCGCGGCAAGTGCCAGCGCCGCCAGCGGTTCTATGTCTGAATCCGAAATCTGACCCGCACGTCCTAGTGCCTCCTGGATCGTCTTCTCCGCATTGCGCCGCAATCGAAACAGCTCCGTTTCAAACGAATCCAGCGCGGCCAGTTCCCGCTCGTCTACCCCAAACCGCAGCACCACCGCGTCGGGCTTCTTCCTCGCCGCCAAATCCACCGCAAACACACCCGGGCAGAACAAATCTTCGACATGATCCTGCCCGCGCTCACGATCGATCCGATATAAAAAGTTCCGCCACCACCCGGCCCCCGCGAGGTCCGCACGCACCTCGCCGCGGCTCGTCGTCATCATCAGCGGGTCACTCCCCGACGCTTGCACATGTATGGATACTCCCGCTCCACCTTCCGTGGGCACACCCGCCTTCGTGTGTTCGACCTGAAATGCCCGTTCGTCGCCCGCTCGCCGCAGCGCATGGTAATCTCGCATCGCCACCAGCGGCAATAACTCCAGTCTCACATCCGCGACCCCAGACCGCCTCGCCTTCACCTGGTACCGCAGCATCCCCGCCCGCGTTCCTTTCGGCAGGATCAGTTCTTTCACCACCTCTACCGGCCCGGCGTGAAACGTCCACCGACACGACACGTCCTTCTCAAACCGCACCAACTTCGTATGCCCGCCCGGATGCGTCACGCCGGCTGGTGAATCTCCCACGAACCGCATCGTCGAGAGTTCGTGTACCTCGTCCCCTTCGCTGCCGCCATCCGCCGGCGATCGAACGATCAACCGTTCCACGACATGATTCAGCGTCGCGCGTCGCTGAGCCGATTCCGGCGAGTCCGTAATGAGCAACGAGTGGTACCGTCGCGTCGGCATCCCCAGCGCTGTCCCCATCGCGTACCCCCCCAGCGCGTTGGTCAACACCCATTCCGTGTGTTCCAACGCCAGTGCACTGCTCCCCCCGATCCGCGTGTACAGCGGTATCGGTGCGCCCGGCATCACTGGCTCAACCCGTCCACCCCGATCCCCGCGCGGCGCGTCCTCAACCCCTTCGGCTTTGGCTTTCTTCGGCGTAGCCGCACCCTTCGGCGCAGGCTTGGAACGATCAGTCGGGCCGGGGCGTGCGCCCCGCGGGGTGTGGCGGCTCATTGCTCCGATCGTACCCGCTTCCCCAGCCTTCAATCTGCCCTCTCACACTCCCGTCCTGCCTCACGCCATCCGCACCCACCGGATCAGCGTCTTCAAGTCCGGCGGCTTGCCGTACATCAACACCCCGATCCGGAAGATCTTCGCGCACATCCACACACTCACATACACTGTCACCAGCCCCACCACAATCGACACCGGGATCTGCCACAGCGGCACTTCCTCCGACCCCGCGATGCGGACCACCATGATGAACGGCGAGATCGGCGGCGTGAAACTCAGTACCTGTGCGAACATCGAGTTCGGTGCCCGCGAGATCGGCAGCCACAGCATCATCGGCACCATCAGAACCAACATCACCGGCGTCATCAGCGACTGCGCCTCGCGGATGTCGTTCACCGCGCTTCCGATCGCCGCCATCATCGACGCTACCGTGAAGAACGCGATCCCGAAGTACACCAGCAGCAGCCCGATATCCGTCCATTCAAGCAGGTGCATGTACTTGAACGTGATGAGGCTCCCGATCCCCAGCACCGAATACACCCCCATGATGACCGCACCCACGCCCATCTGCCCGATGATCTTCCCGGTCATCAACTGCATCGGCGACGCCGCGCTGAGCAGCACTTCCATGATGCGGCTGGACTTCTCCTCGATCGTCGTTGTCAGCAAGCCTTGGCCCGCGGTGAAGACCGAGATCCACAGCAGCATCATGAACCCCATCGGGAGCAGGAAGGCCGCCGCCTGATTGTTGTTGCGCTCGCCCGATTCGGTCACGACGCGCGACTTGGCCCGCGGGCGATCCATGATGCGTCGGACCAGTTCGGTGTCCAGGTTGCTCCCGCGCAGCCGGGCGTCGACGATCGCCGTCGAGATACCGTCGCGGATCTGATCCTGCACCTCGGGGTCCACCTTCGGCGCGGTGAACAGGTCGAAGCCTGTGAACGCCCCCCCGGGCGTGGCCGGCGACACCGCGCCGGGGGGCACCACCGCCAGCGCGAGC